>NZ_WWIR01000408.1 GCF_009863025.1 Streptomyces sp. SID4985
CGTACGTGGCGCCCGCGCCCAGCCCCTGGTCCTGCTCGGCGGCCCCGGCTGGAGCGGCCGGCCCACCCGGGGCATGGTCCGCCCCACCGGCCTCGCCGACGCCCTGGCCACCCTGACGGCGGCGTACGGCACCGATCAACCTGGTTGATCCGAAGCCCCGTTGAGCCTTTCCTGACGCTCAGTCACGTCCTCGGGCGTGCTTGAACCGGGCCAGCCCGTCGGAGAGTTCGACGATCGGGTCCGGGTAGTCCCCGAGAGTCGCCCGGTCGAGGCCGCGCAGTTTCCACGGTTCGTGCACCGCCGGTCCCTCGACCTCCGCCAACTCCTCGACCCAGCGCCGTACATACGCGCCGTCGGGGTCGTACCGCCTGGCCTGGGTGACCGGGTTGAGGACGCGGTTGGGGCGGGTGTCGGTGCCCGTGCCCGCCATCCACTGCCAGTTGAGCTGGTTGTTGGCGATGTCGCCGTCGACCAGCAGATCGAGGAAGTGCCGGGCGCCCAAACGCCAGTCCACGTACAGGGTCTTGGCCAGGAAACTCGCCGTCAGCAGCCGTCCCCGGTTGTGCATCCAGCCCTCGTGCCGCAGCTGGCGCATCGCCGCGTCCACCACCGGGTAGCCGGTACGGCCCTCGCGCCATGCCTCGACGTCGGCCTCGGCCGCGCGGCCCGAGCGCCAACGGTCGTGCTGGGTGCGGTAGTCGGCGTGCGCGGCGGCCGGGCGGGCGGCCAGTACCTGGCGGTGGAAGTCGCGCCAGGCGAGCTGACGTACGAACGCCTCCGCGCCCGCACCGCCGGCCCGCCGGGCCCGGTGCACCAGCTCGACGGCGGACAGCGTGCCGAAGTGCAGATGCGGGGAGAGCCTGGAGGTGGCGTCGCCCGCCAGGTCGTCGTGCCGGTCCTCGTACGAGGCGATCCCCGAGCGCAGCCACGCGGCCAGCCGCCTGCGGCCCTCCGCCTCACCGCCCTCCGCCAGACCGGGGGAGACACCTGAGACGGCGGAGCGGGACGGCGGGTCCTCGGAACCGACGTTCTCCGGCACCCGCACCGCGCGCGGCGCGGCCACCGCGTCCCGCAGCCGCTCGCCCGACCACTGGCGGAAGTACGGCGTGAACACCGCGAAGTGGTCCGAGGACGCCGGGGTCACCGCACCGGGCGCCACCGCCCCCGTCACCGTCTCGTGCACGTGCAGCCTGCGCCCGTCCGCCTCCAGCGCGTCGCGCAGCCGCTGCTCGCGCCGCTGCGCGTACGCGCTCACATCGGCCGACAGATGCACCTCGTCGGCGTCGGCCTCCGCGACCACCTTGCACACCTGCTCCACCACGTCGCCGGAGCGCACCACGAGCCGCCCGCCGCGCTCGCGCAGCCCGGCGTCCAGGTCGCGCAGACAGTCGGCGAGGAACGCCTGCCGGTTGGGCGCGTCGTGCGCGGCGGCGACGGCCGGGTCGCGCACGAACAGGGGGACGACCTGACGCGAACCGTCCAGGGCCGCGCGCAGCGGCGGATGGTCGTGCAGACGGAGGTCGGCGGTGAACAGGACGACCGAGGTGTTCATCGGGTGGCTCCGGAGCAGGTGGTGCGGACGAGCAGAGGGCGCGGACGAGCAGGTGGTGCGGACGAGCTGGTGGTGCGGACGCTGACTCTTCCGGCCGGGAGCGCGTGGCGGACGCACCCGGGCGAGGGTTCCTTCGGCGGACGGCCGTTCAGCGCCGGGCGGCCGTGCTCCCGCGCCGCCGCCGCAGGGCCGGTGACTTCGCGCGGTCCTCGGGTTCCCGGCACGCGGCGCGCGCGATGTTGCGGACCATGCCGCCGAACACGAGCGCGTGGAAGGGCGAGACCGCCCACCAGTACGCCTGGCCGAGCAGGCCGTGCGGATGGAACAGGGCGCGCTGGCGGTAGACGCTGCGGCCGTCGCCGTCCGGGAGGGAGTACATCTCCAGCCAGGCAAGACCCGGCAGCCGCATCTCGGCCCGCAGCCGCAGCAGGTGCTCCGGCTCGACCTCCTCCACCCGCCAGAAGTCCAGCGAGTCGCCCACCCGCAGCCGCTCGGCGTCCCGGCGGCCCCGGCGCAGCCCGACCCCGCCCATCGCGCGGTCCATCCAGCCCCGCAGGCTCCAGGCCAGCGGGAAGGAGTACCAGCCGTTGTCGCCGCCCACGCCCTCGATCACCCGCCACAGGGCCCGCACCGGCGCGTCCACCATGGTCTCGCGCTCGTCGGTGTAGAGACTGCCGCCCGCCCAGTCGGGATCGGTGGGCAGCGGGTCGCTCGGCACGCCCGGCACGGCGGCCGACGACCAGCGGGTGGCCACCTTCGCCTCCCGCACCCGGCGCAGCGCGAGCCGCACCGCCGCGTCGAAGTCGTACGGATGCCCGGGCGGCTCGGGCAGATACCGCCTGATGTCGTGCTCCCGGCACACCACCTCGTGCCGCAGCGACTCGGTCAGCGGCCGCGCGATGGACGCGGGCACCGGTGTCACCAGGCCGACCCAGTGGCTGGACAGCCCCGGCGTCAGCATCGGCACCGACAGGATGAGCCGGTGGGGGAGCCCCGCCACCCGCGCGTACCGGAGCATCATCTCGCGGTACGTGAGCACGTCCGGGCCGCCGACGTCGAAGGTGCGGCTGACGTCCGGGGGCAGACTCGCGCAGCCGACCAGCAGTCGCAGCACGTCCTTCACACCGATGGGCTGGATACGGGTGTGCACCCAGCTCGGGGTGACCATCACGGGCAGCCGCTCGGTGAGGTAGCGCAGCATCTCGAAGGAGGCCGAGCCCGAGCCGATGATCACGGCCGCGCGCAGTACGGCCGTCGGCACGCCCGAGGACAGCAGGATGCGGCCCACCTCGGCCCGCGACCTGAGGTGCGGGGAGAGTTCGCCCTCGGGCACGTCGGCCGGGGTGAGCCCGCCGAGGTAGACGATCCGGCGCACCCCGGCCGAGTGGGCCTGCTTGCCGAAGTTGCGGGCCGCGCGGCGGTCGGTCGCCTCGAAGTCGTCGCCGGTGCCGAGCGCGTGCACCAGGTAGTACGCCACGTCGACGCCCCGCATCGCCTCGGCCGTCGACTCGGGGTCGGTGACATCACCCCGGACGATCTCCACCTGCCCGGCCCACGGATGGTCGCGCAGCTTGCGCGGGGTGCGGGCGAGGCAGCGCACCCGGTACCCGGCCGCCAGCAGCTCCGGCACCAGACGGCCGCCGATGTAGCCGGTGGCACCGGTCACGAGGCAGAGCGGGGCGTCGCCCGTGGCGTGGTCGTCGTTCATCGTCCCGGGTCCTCCGCGTCGGTGTGTTCTGCGTGTTCTGCCGTGGCGTGCTCCCCGCCCTCTTGCTTCTCCCCGGCGGCGCTCCTCGGATGCGTGCTCCGCGTGCGTGCTCCGGATGCGCGGCGCCCTCCGCCCAGCGTGCCCGCGCCGCGCGGACGGCGCCTGTCGAGGTCGCGGTCCGGGACCGGCCGGCGTACGGTGCGTGGCCGTCTCTTTCCGGGGCAGACGGGGGAGTACACGTCGTACGTTCCCGTCGTACGTACCGTCGTCCTCCGGAGGTGTCCGCCGTCATGGTCGCGAAGGTGCTGGAGCGATTTCCCGCAGGCTCGCCCCGCGGATCCTGGCCCGCGGAGGAGTACGCGGCGGCCCGGCGCGCGGAGGGGCGTCACGCGACCGTGGTGATGGACCTGGAGTCGGACAGTTTCCTCGTGGTGCTGGAGATGCGGGGCGAGGACTGAGTCCCGAGGGGTCGACTGCGCCTGGCGGACTGCGGGTTCATGACTCGTGTGAAGGACGGTGCCGGTCACCCCGTCAGCGCCCGCAGATGGGCCTCCCGGGTCTCCGCCGTCTGGCCCTGCACCAGCAGGAACAGCCCCTCGCGGGCGAGGCGTTGGGCGCGGGCGGTGAGGGACATCGCCCGTCCGCCGCCGGTCACGACCGCCGCCGTGGTCGCCTCGGTGAGGGCCGCGTACGCTTCGGCGCGTACGGCCAGCCGTTCCTGGACCCGCTCCAGGGGTTCCGGGTGGTCGGCCAGGGCATAGGCGCGGTGGCGGATGTCGGCGAGGCGGGCGTGGAGCGGGGCGGCCGTCCGCTCGTCCAGGAGGGACAGCGCGGCGGAGGCGATGCCGAAGACCGCCGGGTTGGTGTTGAGGGTCTTGGCGCGGTCGCCCGGGGCCCACTGTTCGTACGAGGTGCGCAGGGCCACCGCCTCCTCGGGCACCCGGAGGCCGTCCAGCTCCAGCGACACCGTACGGGCGGCGGAGAGCGCGGCGAGCCGCATCGGCGCCGACGCCCGCAGCCCGGACTGCTCACGGGCCTCGACGAAGGCGAACAGGACCTCGCCGTCCTCGGTCACCCCGGCCAGCAGCATCAGGTCGTTCAGCCCCCACCCCGTGAACCACGGCACGCTTCCGTCGAACCGCCATCCGCCGCCCTGCCGCCGAACCCGTACCGGAGTCCTCGGGTACGCCCGCAGCTGCGCGTACGCCACCCCGGACAGCAGCTCACCGCGCGACAGCGGGCCCAACAGCCGTTCCCGCGCGGCCTGTTCACCGCGCACCAGGGTCTGCACCGGTGTGTGGTGCTGCGTCTGCACGAACCAGGTCGAACAGCACGCCCCGGCCAGAATCTCCGCCGTCTCCCGCAGCACGGCCACCGGTGCCCCCGCGCCGCCGTACTCGACCGGCGCCGTCACCCCCAGCAGCCCCGACCGCTTGACGGCCTCGACATGACCGGCGGGCACCCCTTCCTGGTCCACCCGGGCGGCCTCGGGCTCCAGCAGCGAGGCGGCGAGGTGCCGGGCGCGGGTGACGAGCGGATGCGTGGTGATCGTCATACCGACGATTCTCACCCGGCGGGGCCCTCCGCCACCGCCGTTTCCGGTGCCACCGCCGTCACCGGCGCCGCCGTGCTCTCCGGCCCGGTCGGGGCGTATGGATGTCCGAAAATGCCGTGTACGGCCCGCTCCGGTGTGTCACACTCCGCCGATGACTGCCGAAATGATCAACGCCGCCGCGTCGGGCACCTTCAAGCTCGGCGACTTCGCCGTCCACCGCACAGGCTTCGGCACCATGCGCCTGACCGGCAGCTCGGCCTTCCACGAGGGCACTCCCAGCGACCGCGGGCGCTCGATCGCCGTGCTGCGCCGGGCCCTCGAGCTCGGGGTGAACCACATCGACACGGCCGCCTTCTACTTCTCCGCGCTCCGCTCCGCCAACGAACTGCTCAACACCGCGCTGGCCCCGTACCCCGACGATCTGCTCATCGCCACCAAGGTCGGCCCGTTCCGCGAGCAGGACGGCGAGTGGGGCACCTCGGCGCGTCCGGACCAGTTGCGCGGCCATGTCGAGGAGAACCTGCGCCAGCTCGGCCGCGACCACCTCGACCTCGTCTACCTCCGCCGGATGCGGCAGGACTCCATAGCCGAGCACTTCGGCGCGCTGGCCGAGCTGCGCGAGGCGGGCCTGATCCGGCACCTCGGGATCTCCGCCGTACAGCCACGGCACCTCGCCGAGGCACTGGAGATCGCCCCCGTGGTCTCCGTGCAGCAGCGGTACGCGCTCGACCTGCCCGACGCGGACGCCGACACGCTCCTCCAGATGTGCGGGGAGCGGGGGATCGCCTTCGTGCCGTTCTACGCCGTCGCGGGTGAGGGCGGTCAGCACGGTGCCGTCACCGGACGGGCCGAGGCCGCCGTGGCGGAGATCGCCCGCGCGCACGGGGCCCGCCCGGCCCAGATCCGCACGGCCTGGACCCTCCACCAGGGCCCGCACGTCCTCGCGATCACCGGCACCGGCAACCCGGACCATCTGGTCGAGAACATCGCGGCGGGCACCCTGCGGCTGACCGAGGAGGAGCTGACCCGGCTGAACGCGCTGCACCGCGCGGCCGACTGATCCGTACGCCCCCGGCTCAGCGGGTGGCGCCGACTCCCCGGGTGGCCGCAAGGTGGGCGGGTGGCATCTCGTTATGCGCAGTGGCGGCCCACGGCGCCGCTGAGACGTTGGGTGGACTGCGTGTGGGTGCGGGAGAACGCGGAGCGCCCGGCCCACCGTCAGCTCGTCGTCCCGGACGGCTGCGTCGATCTGATCTGGTGGGAGGGGCGCGCCGAGATCGTGGGGCCGGACCGCGGGCCGCGCAGTGTGCCGGTGCGCGGGGGTGCGGGCATCGCCGGGGTGCGGTTCCGGCCCGGGAGCGCGGGACTGCTGCTGGGGCGGGTTCCCGTCCGGGAGGTCTGTGATCTGCGGGTTCCGCTGGAGGAGCTCTTCCCGGGCCTGGCCCGGCCGCTGACGGAGCGGCTGGCCGACGCGGAACACCCGCGCGCGGCCGCGGCGGTCCTGGACGCCTTCGCGGTGTCGCTGCTGCCCGGCTACGCGCCGGACCCCTCGGTGGAGCGGGCGGTGGCGCTGCTCGGCGGTCCGGAGCCCGTCCCGCTGTCGGAGCTGGCGGCCGAGCTGGGGCTGTCGCCACGGCAGCTGCGGCGCCGGGTGACCGACGCGGTGGGGTACGGGCCCAAGACCCTGCACGGAGTGCTGCGTTTCCAGCGGGCGCTGGCGTGGGCCCGGTCGGGAGAGGCCGGGCTCGCCGAGATCGCGCTGCGCGCGGGCTACGCCGACCAGGCCCACTTCACCCGCGAGGTCCGCCGTCTGGCGGGCGCGCCGCCGACGCTCCTCCTCGGACGGCGACCTCGGACGGCGGGAGAGCCGGACGGCTCGGTCGGACTCGGACGGCGACAGAGCCGCACGGCTCAGCCTGACTCCTCGCCGTAGGCGCGCAGGGTGAGCAGGGCGCCGAGCGTGACGCCGGGGCGGGCCTCCACCTCGGTGGTGGCGGACCACTTCGCCCAGGGCACCGGCCAGCCGCCGTCCTCCCGTTGCTGGGCGGCCAGGTGCTCCAGGCCGCGGGCCAGCTCCGCGTCGGTGAACCACGCCCGGGCCACGCTGCCCGGGGAGCGGGCGAAGTCGTGCGGCAGGTGGTGCTCGCCGGGGGCGTAGCCCGGCGCGACGGCGGCCCGCTCGGGGTGGGCGGGGTCGAGGAGCACGATGCGCTGATCCCGGACGAGGTCGCCCAGGCGGGCGGCCTGCCGACGCGCCCACGCGCGGTCCGGTACGGCGTCGAGGAAGTCGACGGCGGCCTCCGCCTCGTAGGGATGGGTCTGCCGCAGACGCTCGATGGAGTGGCGGCAGAAGTCGGTGGCCGTCTTCAGCCAGGGATGGTCGATCCCGCACCGCAGCAGCGGGCCCACGATCTGCCCGGTCGCCAGCAGATCGCCGGCCGGCTCGTCGGGGACCGGGAGCCAGGGCGGTCGCGGGTAGGGGCGCAGGCTGGGCAGTACGGCCGGGACGCCGCCGTCCGGAGCGGTGACCCCGGCCAGCCAGTCGCACAGACGCCGGGCCCGGTCCCCGTGCAGGGCACCGGTCTCCTCCAGTACCCGCAGAGCGGAGGGCACGGAGATGGGCTGAGCCGCCGGTCCGCGCACATCGGGTTCGAGGCCGAAGGCGAATCCGCCGTCCGGGGTGCCGTAGGCGTCCAGGGCCGTGAGTACGCCCGCCCGGTCGTCCGCCCCGCCGAAGAGGAACGCGAACCGCCGCTGTTCCAGTACCCGGCCCGAGGCCCACAGGAAGCGGCCGGCCCGTTCGAGCATGCCGTCGTCGATCCATGTCATGGGGGCGACGGTAGGCGGGTGGCCGCCGAGGGTCTTGAACGAAACGGCCATGCCGGACCCCGGCCAGGACCGAGGAGCCGTCCCCCGGGCCGTGACAGCCCAGGCCAAAGGTGACTGGCGCACCTCAAGTTTTACGTATAACCTCTCCCGCTAACCACCCCCACCGGAAGGTCCCGATGCGACGCGTTGCCCTGGTCACCCTTGTCGTGGACGACTACGACGAGGCCATCCGCTTCTACACCGAGGCCCTGGGCTTCCGCCTCGCGGAGGACGAGCCCCGTCCCGACGGCGCCCGCTGGGTCGTGGTCGTACCCGGCGAGGGCAACGACGGCACCGGCCTGCTGCTCGCCCGTGCCAAGGACGACGCCCAGCGCGCCCGCGTCGGCGACCAGACCGGCGGCCGCGTCGGCTTCTTCCTGCACACCGACGACTTCGCCCGCGACCACGCGCGCATGACCGCCGCCGGGGTGACCTTCCTGGAGGAGCCCCGCCACGAGGCGTACGGCTCGGTCGTCGTCTTCCAGGACCTCTACGGCAACCGCTGGGACCTCCTCCAGCCCGCCGCCTGAACCCCCGCACCCCGCACCCCGCACGATCCGCCAAGGAAGCACGCCATGACCGCGCCCCGCATCGACACCGACACCCTCCGCCGGCTCCCCAAGGCCGTGCTGCACGACCACCTCGACGGCGGACTGCGCCCCGCCACGCTCGTCGAACTCGCGGCCTCGGTCGGGCACACCCTGCCCACCACCGACCCCGACGAGCTGGCCGCCTGGTACGTCGAGGCCGCCAACTCCGGTGACCTGGTGCGCTACATAGGCACCTTCGAGCACACCCTCGCCGTCATGCAGAGCCGCGAGGGCCTGCTGCGCGTCGCCGAGGAGTACGTCCTCGACCTCGCGGCCGACGGCGTGGTCTACGGCGAGGTGCGCTACGCCCCCGAGCTGAACACCCAGGGCGGCCTGACGATGCGCGAGGTCGTGGAGACCGTGCAGGAAGGTCTCGCCGTCGGCATGGCGAAGGCGGCCGCCGCCGGGACGCCCGTGCGCGTGGGCACCCTGCTCTGCGGGATGCGGATGTTCGACCGGGTCCAGGAGGCCGCCGAACTGGCCGTCGCCTACCGGGACGCCGGTGTCGTCGGCTTCGACATCGCGGGCGCCGAGGACGGCTTCCCGCCCGCCGACCATCTCGCCGCCTTCGAGCTGCTGCGCCGCGAGAGCGTGCCGTTCACCATCCACGCGGGCGAGGCGTACGGCCTGCCCAGCGTCCATCAGGCCCTCCAGGTGTGCGGCGCCCAGCGCATCGGCCACGGCGTCCGCCTCACCGAGGACATCGTGGACGGCAAGCTCGGCCGCCTGGCCGGCTGGGTCCGCGACCGCCGTGTCGCGCTGGAGATGTGCCCCACCTCCAACCTCCAGACGGGCTGCGCGACCTCCATCGCCGAGCACCCCATCACCGCGCTGAAGGACCTCGGCTTCCGGGTCACCCTCAACACCGACAACCGGCTGGTCTCCGGCACCACGATGACCCGGGAGATGTCCCTGCTCGTCGAGGAGGCGGGCTGGACGGCCGAGGACCTGCGCACGGTCACGGTGAACGCCGTCAAGAGCGCGTTCATCCCGTTCGACGAGCGCAAGGCCCTCATCGAGGACGTGATCCTGCCGGGTTACGCGGCCGCCGTCTGAAGCAGCCCGCGTGCGTAGGCGGCCTGTCCGACGTGCTGGAGATCGTCGGACAGGACGCTCACCAGGCGCACCCCGAGCGTGACCGGAGGGCTCCAGCGCTCGTCGACCACCCGCTCCAGGTCGCCCGCCGTGAGCGAGCGCAGTGCCTTCAGGGTCTGCTCGTGCACCGCGTCGTAGTACCCGGTCAGCAGGTCCGCCGAGTCCACCCGGACCTTGGCGACCTGCGCCGGGGTGTGCCCGTAGCCGGTGTCGTGCGCGGGCAGCTTCAGCCCGAAGCGCTTCTCCCAGCCGTCGGACAGCCACACCTGGTCGAGCCCGAAGGCGTCGGCGACATGGTCGTCCTGCACCCGGGTGAGATGCCAGACCAGCCACGCGATGGTGTTGGCGCCGGGCGCGGGACTCGTGTCCAGTTCGTCGGGGCCGAGACCGTCCAGGACGGCGTGGACCTCTTCCCGGATACGGCCGAAGCCGTCGATGAGGATGTCCTTGGCATGCATGGGTCCACCTTCGCGCATCCCGGCCCGCGCCGCGCCCCCATCGCCTGACGGCGCGTTACACGTCGCCCAGCGGCCCGGTCACCGCCGGTTCCGCCGGTACGGCCGCCTCCTTCGTGCCCAGCAGCGAGATCAGGGCGCGGGCGGCCGGGCTGGTGGCGCGCTCCGGCGGCAGCAGCACCACCGTCTCGTACGCCGCCTCGTCCATGCCCTTGAGCGGGAGCGCGGTGAGCGAGGACCGCTTGTGCCGGAAGTGCCGGGGGACCACCGCGATCCCCAGGTTCTCGTCCACCAGGTCCAGCAGACTGTGCACGTCGTTGACCTCCAGGGCGACCGTGCGCCGCACCCCGGCGGCCGCGAACGCCGCGTCCGTCGCCCGGCGCGGACCCCAGTCCGGGTGGAAGTCCACGAACACCTCGCCCGCCAGATCGGCCGGGGTCAGGACCGCTCCCGCCTCGGCGAACCGGTGCTCCGGATGGCACAGCACCGTCATGGGCTCGCTCGTCAGCGGTACGGCCCGCAGCTGGTCGCCGTCCGTGCGGGTGCGGTAGGCGAAGGCCAGGTCCAGGCGGCCCGCCGCCACCTCCTCGGCCAGCGCGCCCGTACCGGTCTGCCGCAGCCGGATCTCCACGTCCGGGTGCTCCCGGCGGAAGGCCGCGAGCAGCCCCGCCACCCGCACCCCGGCGATGCACTGCTCGGTGCCCAGCGCCACCGTGCCGCGCAGCACGCCCTGCACGGCGGCCACCGCCTCGTGCGCCGCGCGCACCTGCGCGAGCACCCGCTCCGCCTCCACAAGGAGTGCTCGCCCGGCCTCGGTCAGCGTCACCCGCCGGGTGGTGCGCACGAACAGCGGCGCCCGCAGCTCGCGCTCCAGGGACCGGATCGACGCCGACAGGCCCGACTGGGACACCATCAGCCGCTCGGCCGCCCGGGTGAAGTGCTGGTCCTCGGCGACCGCGACGAAGTGCTGGAGATGACGCAGTTCCATGAGGCAGAAGCCTAACCGGATTGAGAAGCCCCCTCGCTCAAACCCATCGGATTCTCCTGTTGGACCGCTGACCGGACTCCGGGACAGAGTGAGGGAGGCTGCCGGGAGCCCGGCAGCCGGGAAGACCGAGTGCCAACCCCACTGGAGTCGCGTTGTACACCGCACACCCCGACCGCTACGCCGACATGCCCTACCGGCGCACCGGACGCAGCGGACTGAAGCTTCCCGCCCTGTCCCTCGGCCTGTGGCACAACTTCGGCCCGGACCGGCCCGCGGAGACCCAGCGCGCGATCCTGCGCCGCGCCTTCGACCTCGGCGTCACCCACTTCGACCTCGCCAACAACTACGGCCCCCCGCCCGGCGCCGCCGAGTCCGCCCTCGGTGAGGCCCTGAAGGCCGACTTCGCGCCGTACCGCGACGAGCTGGTGATCTCCACGAAGGCCGGTTATCTGATGTGGCCGGGGCCCTACGGCGAATGGGGCTCGCGCAAGTATGTGCTGGGCTCACTGGACCAGTCGCTGAAGCGTATGGGCCTGGACCATGTGGACATCTTCTACTCCCACCGCTTCGACCCCGACACCCCGCTGGAGGAGACGATGGGTGCGCTGCACTCCGCCGTCCAGCAGGGCAAGGCGCTCTACGTCGGCATCTCCAACTACCCGGCCGAGCAGACCCGGGAGGCCGCCCGCATCCTGGCCGAGCTGGGCACCCCGCTCCTCATCCACCAGCCGCGCTACTCGATGCTCGACCGGCGCCCCGAGGACGAGGGTGTGCTCGACGCCCTGGACGACCTCGGCGTCGGCTCCATCGTGTACTCCCCGCTGGAGCAGGGCCTGCTCACCGACCGCTACCTCGACGGCATTCCCGAGGACTCCCGCGCCGCGAGCGACAGCCCCTTCCTGAACTCCGACGCCGTCACCGAGGACCTGGTCGCCCGGCTGCGTGCCCTGGACGGCATCGCCAAGTCCCGGGGCCAGTCCCTGGCGCAGCTCGCCCTCGCCTGGGTGCTGCGGGGCGGCCGGGTCACCTCGGCCCTGGTCGGCGCGAGCAGCCCCCGCCAACTGGAGGACAGTGTGGGCGCGCTGCGGAACCTGGACTTCGAGGTGGAGGAACTGGCGCGGATCGACGAGGTGTTGGAGAGCTGAGGGATCGACTGCCGCTGAGGGGCCGTAGGTGAGCGGCCCGATGGCCGGGTGGCGGCCGGGGGAGTGGTCAACTGCCCCGGCCGCCACCCGGTTTGACGGCGAACACCCAGCGGTTCACCGCCAGCGCGTCGTCCGGCTCGGGGCGCGGGCCCCGGCCGTACCGGCGGGTGTGGTCGTACGGCGAGTCCACCCGGGTGCGCCAGCCCCGGCCCGCCAGATCGGCGGCCGAGTCCGGGCGCGGGTCGCCGTCGAAGAGCGCGAGCAGGTCGATGCCGAGGCGCTCCCGGGCCGCGGTGTAGACCGGGTTGTGCCGTACGGCCCGGACCTCGCGGTGGAGCTTCACCTCGTACGCGAGGGTGCTGCCCGGGGCGCTCAACTCACCGATCTTCACCAGGAGTCGGCGTTCCGCGTCGGCGGAGAGGTAGAGCAGCAGCCCCTCGGCCAGCCAGCCGGTGGGCGCGGCCGGGTCGAGCCCGGCGTCGAGCAGGGCCGTGGCCCAGTCCTCGCACAGATCGGCGGCGACCGGCACCCGGCGGGCCACCGGGACGGCACCCGTGGAGTCCAGCACCCGTTCCTTGAAGGCGAGGACGCCCGGCCGGTCCACCTCCCACACCGTGCAGCCCGGCGGCCAGTCCAGCCGGAACGCCCGGGCGTCGAGTCCCGCGCCGAGCAGCACGAACTGCCGGGTTCCGGAGGAGACCGCCGCGCGCAGCGCGTCGTCCAGCGCCCGGGTGCGCAGGCCGAAGTAGCGGCCGAGCCGCCCCCACACCGGGTCGGCGTCCCCGTCCGGTACCTCCTCGGGGCGCAGCGGCCAGCCGGCCGAGGCGCGGGCCGCGCGGACGAAGTGCGCGGCGTACGGGTCGCGGGCGAGCGCGTCGGGGCGGTGCGTCTCGATCGCGCGGGCGGCGGCGACCAGCAGCGCGGTCACTCCGACGCCCGCGTCCACTCCCGAGGGTCCGGGGTCGCCGGATTCGCCGGATTCGTCGGGCTCGGGCCGGGGCGTGGTGACGGTGGTCGTGATGTCTCCTCCTCGGTCGCGGGGCGGCCCGGTGTCACGGGGTGGGCGGCCCACACCTCCGGGTCCGCGCACGTGGTGAGGCGGGCGCCGTACACTCGCCGCATGAAGCCGAGGATCCGCTCCTCGGGCAGGTGCAGCGGGGCCGTGCAGTCGGTGAGCACCGACACCTCGAAGCCCTTCTGGAACGCGGTCCGCGCGCTGGAGTCCACGCACACGTCGAGGAACACCCCCGCGAACACCAGCCGTACGACGCCGCGTTCACGCAAGTGGAGTTCGAAGCCGTCCGCGAGGAAGGCGTCGAAACAGGCGTACTTGGTGAAGACCGCCTCACCGGGCGCGGGGGAGACCCCGTGGAACTCCGCGCCCGGGGTGCCCGTGACGCACTTGGGCCGCTTGCCGAGCAGCCGGTCGCGCCGCCGCCAGCTGGGCCCCTGGTGCTCCTCGTCCCCCAGGAAGCGGACGAAGACCACCTCGGTCCCCGCCGCCCGCGCCGCCGCCACGGCGCGGGCGGAGCCTTCGACGGCGCGGGC
>NZ_WWIR01000409.1 GCF_009863025.1 Streptomyces sp. SID4985
TGGCCGACGAGGGGCCCGGGGCGGGGCGCGGGGCGGCGTCGCAGGCGCCGAGGGCGGTCGCGGCCAGCGCGGCGGCACCTCCCGAGATGAACGTACGCCGCTCCATGTCCCCGCCTCCCGGCCGCAGTTCGCCTTCCCGTGGAACGAGACGGCGCCCCACCCGGCGGGGTTCCACGGCAGGGTGACAAGGTGGGGAAAGAGTGCGTGGGCGGCGTGGGGCCGGAATCTCCACGTGTCCTTCTCGTGAGCGTTCCGTGACCTCACCGGGCCGACGGCAGGGGTTCACCCCTCGTTCACTTCGGGCCATCGGCGGCTTCACCTGTTCTGCCTAATTTCGGCCGTACCAGATGCGGAGTGCGGCCATAGATGCACTCACGTGTCCCCATGACTTCGCACGCCGCCCGCCGCGGCGGCTCCTGGAAGGAACTCCCGAAAGTGATGCTTCAGCGCAAGAACCGGCTGCGCGCCCTGTCTCTCGGTGCTCTCGCCGTCTCCGGCGCCCTGGCCCTGACGGCGTGCGGCTCCGACGACACCGGCAAGCAGGCGGGTGGCGGTTCCTCCTCCGCGGCGAGCGCCGGGTCGGTCAAGTGCGACGGTGCGAAGGGCCAGCTCCTCGCGGACGGCTCCTCCGCGCAGAAGAACGCGATCGACGCCTGGGTGAAGAACTTCTCGCAGGCCTGCGGCGTGCAGATCAACTACAAGGGTGCCGGTTCGGGCGCCGGTGTCACCTCCTTCAACCAGGGCCAGCTCGCGTTCGCCGGTTCGGACTCCGCGCTGAAGCCGGAGGAGGTCGCCGCCTCCAAGAAGATCTGCAAGGGCGGCCAGGGCATCGACCTGCCGATGGTCGGCGGCCCGATCGCGGTCGGCTACAACGTCCCGGGCGTGAAGGACCTGGTCCTGGACGCGCCGACCCTGGCGAAGATCTTCGACAGCAAGATCGCCAAGTGGAACGACGCCGCGATCAAGAAGCTGAACCCGACGGCGAAGCTGCCCGACCTGAAGATCCAGCCCTTCCACCGCTCCGAGGACTCCGGCACCACGGACAACTTCACCAAGTACCTGATCGCCACCACCCCGGACAACTGGAAGTACGAGGGCGGCAAGGCCTGGCAGGCCAAGGGCGGCCAGGCGGCCTCCGGCTCGGCCGGTGTGGCCCAGGGCGTCAAGCAGAACGCGGGCGCGATCGGCTACTTCGAGCTGTCCTTCGCCAAGGACATCGACACGGTCGCCATCAGCACCGGTGCCAAGACCCCGGTGAAGCCCTCCACCGACTCCGCCACCGCCGACATCGCGGCCGCCAAGGTCGTCGGCACCGGCAGCGACCTCGCCCTGAAGCTCGACTACCAGACCAAGGCCGAGGGCGCCTACCCGATCACCCTGGTCACGTACGAGATCGTCTGCGACAAGGGCAACAAGGCGGACACCCTGCCCGCCACCAAGGCGTTCCTGGGCTACATCGCGAGCGAGGACGGCCAGAAGGTCCTCAGCGAGAACGGCTACGCCCCGATCCCCGACGAGATCATCACCAAGGTCCGCAGCACCATCGCCGGCCTGAGCTGACCTGATCCGAGTGTGCGGTCCGGGCCCCGACGGGGTCCGGCCGCACCGTCCGGTGCACCGCCGCCCGGAGCCGGGCCATCCGTCCGGCTCCCGTGAGCCGCCCACCCACGCGGCTCAGCAGACCGGAGAATCCCGATGGACATATCGACGACCGACGTACCTCCCCCCACCGGCCGGGCCGCCGCCCGCCGCGCGGGCACCTCCCGTGGCGCCGCCCAGACCGGTGACCGGGTGTTCCTCGCCCTCTCCCGGGGTTCGGGCATCCTGCTGCTGGTGATCATGGCCGCCATCGCGGTCTTCCTGACCTACCGCGCCTGTCTCGCGATCAGCGCGGACCACGGCAACTTCCTGACCACCTTCGAGTGGAACACCAACGCGAACCCGCCGGTCTTCGGCATCGCCGTGCTCGCCTTCGGCACGGTCGTCTCCTCGGTCATCGCCATGGGCCTCGCGGTCCCGGTGGCGGTCGCGATCGCGCTGTTCCTCACCCACTACGCCCCGCGCCGGCTGAGCGGCCCGATCGCCTACGTGATCGACCTGCTCGCCGCCGTGCCCTCCATCGTCTACGGCCTGTGGGGCGCCCTGATCCTGGTCCCGCACATGCAGGGCCTGTACGGCTGGCTGGACGAGTTCTTCGGCTGGACCGGCATCCTCGCCTGGAACGGCGGCGCCCCGCGCGCGATGCTCACCGTCGGCATCCTGCTGGCGATCATGATCCTGCCGATCATCACCAACGTGAGCCGCGAGGTCTTCCGCCAGGCCCCCCGGATGCACGAGGAGGCCGCCCTCGCCCTCGGCGCCACGCGCTGGGAGGTCATCCGCATGGCGGTGCTGCCCTTCGGCCGCTCCGGCGTCATCTCCGCCTCCATGCTCGGCCTCGGCCGCGCGCTCGGCGAGACCATGGCCGTGGCCACCGTGCTCTCCCCGAGCTACGAGATCCAGGCCAGCCTCCTCGACCCGGGCGGCGGCACCTTCGCCCAGAACATCGCCTCCAAGTTCGGCGAGGCGACCGAGCAGGGCCGTGACGCGCTGATCGCCTCCGGTCTGGTCCTGTTCGTCATCACCCTGCTGGTCAACGGTGCGGCCCGCGCGATCATCGCCCGCCGCAAGGAGTACTCGGGGGCCAACGCATGAGCACCGCAGTCAACGGCAACGGCGTGAGCAACCTGCGCGCCGGAAGCCTGCCCACGTGGACCCCGTGGGCCGTCGCCGCCGCGTCGGTGGCGACCGCCGTCGCGATCGGCCTCGGCGCCGGACTCCACTCCAGGATCCAGTGGGGCCTGATCGCCGCGCTCCTCTTCATCCTCGGCACCTATGTCGTCGCCGCCCGGGTGGAGGGCCGCCGGCAGGCCAAGGACCGCATCGCCACCTCGCTCGTCTGGGTGGCCTTCCTGCTCGCCGTGATCCCGCTGGTCTCCCTGGTGTGGGTGACCGTCTCGCGCGGCGTGAAGGTCCTCGACCCGTACTTCCTGAGCCACTCGATGGGCGTCGTCGCCGACTCCGAGCCGGGCGGCGGCATTTACCACGCCATCCTCGGCAGCCTGGAGCAGGTCGGCCTGGCCACTCTGATCGGCGCCCCGATCGGCGTGCTGACCGCGATCTACCTGGTGGAGTACGGCCGCGGCCGCCTCGCCCAGGCGGTGACCTTCTTCGTCGACGTGATGACGGGCATCCCGTCCATCGTCGCGGGCCTGTTCATCCTCAGCATCATGCTGATCTTCCAGATGCAGCCCTTCGGCTTCGCCGGGTCGCTCGCCCTGGCCATCCTGATGATGCCGGTGGTCGTGCGCTCGACCGAGGAGATGCTCAAGCTCGTACCGAACGAGCTGCGCGAGGCGTCCCTGGCGCTCGGCGTGCCCAAGTGGCGCACCATCCTCAAGGTGGTCCTGCCGACCTCGCTCGGCGGCATCGCGACCGGCGTCATGCTGGCCGTCGCCCGTATCGCGGGCGAGACCGCGCCGGTGCTGCTGCTGGTGTTCGGCAACTCCTTCATCAACGCGAACCCCTTCGAGGGCGCGCAGGCCTCGCTGCCGCTGTACATCTACCAGCAGTACGCGGCCGGTGCCGACCCGGCGTACGACCGCGCGTGGGCGGCCTCGCTGACCCTGATCGCGTTCGTGATGATCCTCAACCTGGCGGCCCGCGGCGTAGCCCGCTGGAAGGCCCCCAAGACCGGTCGCTGACGCGGCCATTTCAGTGACTGGAAGTGAAGCGGTAATGGCCAAGCGAATCGACGTCAGCGGACTCACCGCCTACTACGGCTCCCACAAGGCGATCGAAGACATCTCGATGACCGTCGAGCCGCGCTCGGTGACGGCGTTCATCGGCCCCTCCGGCTGCGGCAAGTCGACGTTCCTGCGCACCCTCAACCGGATGCACGAGGTCACCCCCGGCGGCCGCGTCGACGGCAAGGTGCTCCTGGACGACGAGGACCTCTACGGCACCGGCGTGGACCCGGTGGCGGTGCGGCGCGAGGTGGGCATGGTGTTCCAGCGCCCCAACCCGTTCCCCACCATGTCGATCTTCGAGAACGTGGCGGCGGGGCTGCGCCTGAACGGCGGCTTCCGCAAGAGCGAGCTGAACGACATCGTGGAGCGCTCGCTGCGCGGTGCGAACCTGTGGAACGAGGTCAAGGACCGGCTGAACCGGCCCGGCGCCGGTCTCTCCGGCGGCCAGCAGCAGCGTCTGTGCATCGCGCGGGCCATCGCGGTCGAGCCCCGGGTACTGCTCATGGACGAGCCCTGCTCCGCCCTGGACCCGATCTCCACCCTCGCGATCGAGGACCTGATCGGTGAGCTGAAGGAACGGTTCACGATCGTCATCGTGACCCACAACATGCAGCAGGCGGCGCGCGTCTCGGACCGTACGGCCTTCTTCAACCTGGCCGGGGTCGGCCAGCCCGGCCGGCTGATCGAGATCGACGACACCGAGCGGATCTTCTCCAACCCCTCGGTCCAGGCGACCGAGGACTACATCTCGGGCCGCTTCGGCTGAGCCGAGGACTCCCCGCGGTGCTGCATGGCGGTGCCACCGCGGGGATGCGAGAAGGGCCCGCTCCCGGAAGATCCCGGGGGCGGGCCCATCGTCGTATCGGCGCCGTATCGGCGGTTGCTACAGCACGGTCAGATTGACCAGCTCGAAGACGGCGGCCGCGACCAGGGCGGCGGCGGGCATGGTGATGAACCAGCCGAGCACGATGTTCTTGGCGACGCCCCAGCGGACCGCGTTGACCCGCTTGGTGGCGCCCACACCCATGATCGCCGAGGTGATCACATGGGTCGTGGAGATCGGCGCCTTGAAGAGGTACGCCGTGGTGAACATGATCGAGGCGCCGGTGGCCTCGGCCGCGAAGCCCTGCGGCGGGTCCAGCTCGATGATCTTGCGGCCGAGGGTGCGCATGATGCGCCAGCCGCCCGCGTAGGTGCCGAGCGAGAGCATCAGGGCGCAGACGATCTTGACCCAGACCGGGATGGGGTCTTTGTAGGTCTCCTGGCCCGCGATCACCAGGGCCATCATCACGACACCCATCGTCTTCTGGGCGTCCTGGAGACCGTGGCCGAGCGCCATGCCCGCCGCCGACACCGTCTGGGCTATGCGGAAGCCGCGCTTGGCCTTGTGCGGGTTGGCGTTGCGGAACAGCCACAGGATCGCCGTCATGACCAGATAGCCGACGACCAGACCGACGATCGGCGACAGGAACATCGGCAGGATGATCTTCTCGACGACGCCGCTCCAGATCACCGCCGTACCGCCCGCGAGCGCGGCGCCCACCAGGCCGCCGAACAGGGCGTGCGAGGAAGACGAGGGCAGGCCGAAGTACCAGGTGACCAGGTTCCAGACGATGGCGCCCGCGAGGGCGGCGAAGAGGATGGCCATCCCCTTCGACCCCACCGGGGTCTCGATCAGACCCTCGCTGACGGTCTTGGCGACGCCGTTGCCGAGGAAGGCACCCGCGAGGTTCATCACGGCCGCCATCGCCAGCGCCGCCCGGGGGGTCAGCGCGCGGGTCGAGACCGAGGTCGCGATCGCGTTGGCGGAGTCGTGGAAGCCGTTCGTGTACGTGAAGAAGAGCGCGACCGCGACGGTCACGATCAGGGCGAAGGTGTCCATCGACGCCTCAGGACTCCTTGACGGCGATGGTCTCCACCGTGTTCGCCACGTGCTCGAACGCGTCCGCCGCCTCTTCGAGGACGTCCACGACCTGCTTGAGCTTCAGGACCTCGATGGCGTCGTACTTGCCGTTGAAGAGCTGGGCGAGCAGCTTGCGGTGGATCTGGTCCGCCTGGTTCTCCAGCCGGTTGACCTCGATCCAGTACTCGGTGAGGTTGTCCATCGTGCGCAGGTGGGGCATCGCCTCGGCCGTGAGTTCGGCCGCCCGCGCCAGGACCTCGATCTGCTGCTCGACGCCCTTCGGCAGCTCCTCGATGTTGTAGAGGACGACCAGGTCGACGGCCTCCTCCATGAAGTCCATGATGTCGTCGAGCGACGAGGCGAGGTTGTAGATGTCCTCGCGGTCGAACGGCGTGATGAACGAGGAGTTGAGCTGGTGGAAGATCGCGTGGGTGGCGTCGTCACCGGCGTGTTCCGCGGCCCGCATACGCTCTGCGATCTCGGCCCGGGCGGAGGGGTCCGCCCCGAGCAGTTCCATCAGGAGCTTCGAGCCCGTGACGATGTTGTCCGCTGACGCGGCGAACATGTCGTAGAAGCTCGTCTCCCTGGGGGTCAGACGAAAGCGCACGTTGAGGTCCTCGGGGTGCTTCGGTTGGGTCAGGCTGATGCTAGGCGCATCATCCGGCCACGGCTATCGGGCCATTCCCCAGTGTCGCCCATCAGGAAGCATGCTCGGCACGGGGGCGTTGCGCCAAGGGCCCGATACCCCGTGAAGTTGGTTACCATATACCCACCAGGGGTATCTGTTCGGATTGCTTCCCGCCAGTCCGGCGTCCGACCCCCGTCCGCCCGTCCCCCATGGAGGCCCGCGATGACGACGACCGAGGCCGGCGCCACGCACGGTTACCACCACCAGAAGGACGAGCACCTCAAGCGGCTGCGCCGTATCGAGGGCCAGATCCGGGGCCTCCAGCGCATGGTCGACGAGGACACGTACTGCATCGACATCCTCACCCAGGTCTCCGCCTCCACCAAGGCCCTGCAGTCCTTCGCCCTCCAGCTCCTGGAGGAGCATCTGCGGCACTGCGTCGCGGACGCGGCCGTCAAGGGCGGCGACGAGATCGACGCCAAGGTGGAGGAGGCCACGAAGGCCATCGGGCGCCTGCTGCGCACGTGAGCGCTGCCGCTCGGGTCAGGCCAGGGCGGCGCCGCGCTCCTCGGTGACCCGCAGCACCTCGTCGATGCTGGCCAGGCTCAGCCGGTCCTCCGCCGCCGAGGCGGCGATGATCAGCTCGCCGCACAGCTCTATCTCGGCGAGGGCCACGTGGTCCTGCACCGCCGTACCGCCGACCGGAGCCACGCGCGTCACCTCTTCCTGCCGTCACCGATACCCGGACCGGCTTCCTAGAGTAGGCAGCGGTCCACATAGCGCGCATGGCACGGAAGGGCTAGTTCGTCCCCGGCGGGGCGGACTATCCCGGCGGTTGTCCCGCCGCGCCCTCGTCGTCCGCGATCTTGCCCGCGTAGATGTCCTCGGGGCGTGGCAGTACGACGTCGGCGCGGGTGCCGAAGTCGTAGAGCAGAGTGGTCGAGGCGACCGCGACGGCCGCCGCCTGCCTGCTGTTGACGAAGCTGAAGTGCTGGCGGAGCTTGCGGATGCGGCCCTGGTCGTCCAGGTAGACGTCGAACGGGACGTCGGCCGTGGCGAACCCTTTCGCCGCCGCCGCGAGCGAGGCCCGGTTGTCCGCGGAGGCCGCGCGCGCCGCCGCGCCCAGGTCGGCGGTGCCCCGGTAGTGCCGTACCGCCGTGCCGCCCACCTTCGTGCGGCCCACGTACGTCGCCGTGCGCGTCCCGCGCAGCACCTCGGCCGCCGCGTACGGATCGGTCGCGCCGCCGGTGACCAGGTTGCCGTCGGACACCCCGGCCGTCTCCACCCGGACCCACTTGTCGGCGGGCACGCCCGCGCCCCGGTTCTTCATGTACAGGGCGCCGGGGGCGAGCAGCTCGGTGATGGGCCGGTGCTCGGGGGCGCCCGTGGGGTCCTCCGGGAGGACGACGGTCAGGCTGCCGAGGCGGCGCCGGAAGTCGTACACCCCGCTGCCCCGGATGGTGACCCGGGTGCCGCCGGTGGCCATCTCCATGGAGGTCGTGGCCCGGGAGCCGCCCGCACCGCGCAGGGTGTCGGCGGCCTGCCGCAGGACGGCCACCGGATCGCCGCTCGCGCCGCTCACCCCCTCGGCGGCGGCCCCGCTGGAGGAACACCCGGCGGTGCCCGCTCCGAGTCCGACGGTTAGTCCCATCACGCCCGCCGCTACGACCGTCCTGCTCGCGCGCGTGTGCTGCCGCCGATCCATGGCCTGCCTTACCCCCAGCCGGTTGCGTCCGTTGGGCCCCCTGTCGTTCCCGTTAACGACGGGTAGGGAGTGCCGTCACGCGTGGCGTCAAGCACGTGAGAAGTCAGCGGGTCATACGCCCGTACAAACGCTTCAGATGCCCGAACGAACGTGTTGATCAGTGCGGGTACGGTGGGACCGTGGCGTGGCAGGACGGCCCGGTGGGGGCGCGGCAGGAGCGGGAACACCGCACGACGACGAGCGAACAGGGCCGGTTCTGCGTGGCCAGATGCAGCTGCGGCTGGCGGGGTCCGGCGCGCCGGGCGCGCAGTCAGGCGCGCGCGGACGCGGAGGCGCACGGCAGCGCGCCGTGACACCCGGAGTGCGCGCCGCTCAGCGCCGCTCGAAGGCGCGGGCCAGCGCGTCCAGCAGCTCGCGGTCGCGGGGCTGGGTCAGCCGCTCGCGCGCGGCACCGGGAGCGAGCCAGGTGATCGCGTCGACCTCGGAGCCCGGAGTGAAGTGCCCGTGCAGCGCCTCGGCCGCCCAGTAGCGCACCTCCTTGGGGCGCCCGGCCACCGGATAGCGCAGGGTCGCCAGCTCGGCGCCGGGCCCGGCCGCGTACCCGGTCTCCTCCGCGACCTCGCGCAGCGCGCCCGCGAGCGCGTCCTCGCCCCGCTTGAGCTTGCCCTTGGGGTGGGACCAGTCGTCGTACTTCGGCCTGTGGACCAGGCAGACCTCCAGGGCGCCGGAGGGCGAGCGGCGCCAGAGCACGCAGCCCGCGGCGAGGACCGGCGGGGCGCCAGGGGTGCCGGGTGTGTCGTTCATGCCGTCTCCTCCCGTGCTCACCGCGCCGGGACCGTCCGCCGCTGCCAGGCCTGCTGGAAGGCGAAGCGGGCCGCCTCCACCTCGTGCCGCTGGTCGGCGTGGAGGACGCCGAGGGCGTAGGCCGTCGCGGGCGCGATCCGGGCCGTACGCGCCGCCTGGGCGGCCGCTACCGCCGCCTCCGCCGCGTCCCGGTGCCGGTTCA
>NZ_WWIR01000410.1 GCF_009863025.1 Streptomyces sp. SID4985
CACATGTGGTTCGGCGACCTGGTCACCATGGTGTGGTGGGACGACCTGTGGCTGAAGGAGTCCTTCGCGGACTTCATGGGCACCTTCGCGAACGTGGGCGCGACCCGGTTCAAGGACGCCTGGACGACCTTCGCCAACCGCCGCAAGGCGTGGGCCTACCGCGCCGACCAGCTGCCCTCGACGCATCCGATCACGGCCGACATCCGTGACCTCCAGGACGCCAAGCTCAACTTCGACGGCATCACCTACGCCAAGGGCGCCTCGGTGCTCAAGCAGCTGGTGGCGTACGTCGGGCAGGACGCCTTCCTGGAAGGGGCCCGCCGCTACTTCAAGCGCAACGCGTACGGCAACACCCGCCTGGGCGACCTGCTTTCGGTGCTCGCGGAGACCAGCGGCCGGGACATGACGGCGTGGGCCGCGTCGTGGCTCCAGACGGCCGGGGTCAACTCCCTCACCCCGCAGGTGCTGGTGAACCCCGAGGGCTGGGTGGACGAGCTGGCGGTGGTGCAGGAGGCTCCCGAGTCGCACCCCGAACTGCGCCCGCACCGCGTGAAGGTGGGCCTGTACCGGCGCGACGACGAAGGTGCGCTGGAGCGTTACGAGAGCATCGAGACCGACATCGTGGGCCCTCGCACGGTGCTGCCGGAACTGGTCGGCGCCCAGGTCCCGGAACTGGTGCTCGTCAACGACGACGACCTGACCTACTGCAAGATCCGCTTCGACGAGACCTCGCTGGCCACCCTGCGCGAGCACCTGGGCGCGCTGTCCGACCCGCTCGCCCGCGCGCTCGTCTGGTCCGCGCTGTGGAACCTGACCCGGGACGCGCTGCTGCCCGCGCGGGACTTCCTGGAGCTGGTGCTGCGCTTCGCGGGCCGCGAGTCCGACATCGGCGTGCTCCAGATGCTGCACGCCTGGGCGGGTACGGCCCTGGAGCGCTACGCGGCGCCCGAGTGGCGGGAGACCGGCGCCGACCTGCTGGCGCGGGGCGCCCTCGACGAGCTGCGGGCGGCGGAGCCGGGCAGCGAACACCAGCTGGCCTGGGCCCGGTTCTTCGCCTCGGCCGCCGCCGCGCCCGCCGATCTCGCGCTGCTGAAGGCGCTGCTCGACGGCACCGAGACCGTCGAGGGTCTGAGCGTGGACCAGGAGCTGCGCTGGGCGTTCCTGGAGCCGCTGGCCGCGCACGGGGTGGCCGACGAGGAGCTGCTGGTCGCCGAGCTGTCCCGCGACGACACCGCCTCCGGCAAGCGGCACCAGGTGCGCTGCCTGGCGGCCCGTCCCTCGGCGGCGGTCAAGGCGCAGGCGTGGGCGCAGGTCGTGGAGTCCGACCGGCTGTCGAACGCGCTGGTCGGGGCGACGATCGCGGGCTTCTCCCAGCCCTCGCAGCGCCGGCTGACGGCGCCGTACGCGGAGAAGTACTTCGCGGCGATCGACCGGATCTGGCGCGAGCGGTCCATCCAGATCGGCATGGACATCGTGAGCGGGCTCTTCCCGGCCTACCAGGACCGTCAGGAGACGCTGGACGCGACGGACGCGTGGCTCGCGGAGCACGCGGACGCGGCTCCGGCGCTGCGCCGCCTGGTGCTGGAGGCGCGGGACGACCTGGCCCGCGCGCTGCGCGCCCAGGCGTGCGACGCGAAGGCCGACGGACGCTGACGTTCAGCCTGACCTTGCGCCTGAGCTTTGGCCTGAACTTGGCCGCTCGGTGACCGTTACCGAATCCGGGCACGCCCACCCGTAACCCCTGGTCCTCCCCCGAACGGACCAGGGGTTTTCGGTGCCTACTCGGCATCCGAACACCCGTCCTTTAGTACCGCGTTGTCCGCATTCCTCGACGAGCGTGTAACAGGGGTTACAGGCGGGACGGGGGTCGGGCATTCCGTTGGGCATGACGCACAACACCCCGCTCTCTCCCCGCCCCCTCCGCCACCTGTCCGAGGTCCACCGCCGTGTGCTGTCGGCGGCCCAGCTGCGTTCGCACGGCGTGACGACGGCCGAGCTGAACGAGCGCTGCCGGGTCGGGGGCCCGTGGCGGCTGCTGCTGCCGAACGTCGTCCTGCTCCACTCCGGCAGCCCCACCAGCGAGGAGCGGCTGCACGGCGCCCTGCTGTACGCCTCGCGCGAGTCCACCCCGGGCGTCCCGGCCCAGCCGAGGGCGGGCGACCCGCACCGCTCGCCCTACGCGGAGGCGATGATCACCGGTCTGGCCGCACTCGCCCTGTACGGCTTCGCGGCCGCCCCGCCGCTCGCCTCGGCGGACCGGGTGGACGTCCTGGTCCCGAGGCTGCGCCGACTGCGCTCGGCCGGGTACGTCCGGGTGCGGCGCACGGCGGAGCTGCCCACCGCGCAGGCGGTCTCCGGGATGCCGGTGGCGCCGGTGCGGCGCGCGCTGGCCGACGCGGTGGCCCGGCTGACGGACGCGGACACCGTACGGCTGCTGCTGACCGAGGCGGTGCGCGAGGGGCACTGTGAACCGGCCGCGCTGGTCCGGGAGTTGAACCAGGCGCGGCTGCTGTCGCGGTCGCACGTGGTGGACGCGGTGGAGTCGCTGGTGGCCGAGGGCAGGGCGGCCGCGGAGGACCGGCTGTACCGGCTGGTGGGCGAGCACCGCCTGCCCGACCCGGTGTGGAACGTGGACCTGCGGCTGCCCGGCGGCCCCTACCTGGGCGGTGTGGACGCCTACTGGCCCGAGCAGGCGGTGGCGATGGAGCTGGACACCAGGGCCCCGCACCGGGACGAGGGCGAGCGGTGGGCGGAGTACGCGCGCAAGCGGGAGCACCTGGAGCGGCTCGGGATCACGGTCGTCCACGTCACCCCGCGCAGGCTGCGGGAGTCGGCGGAGCAGCAGGCGGCGGTGCTCCGTACCGCCCTGATGGCGGCGGGCGACCGCGATCCGGCGGCGTACGTCGTGGTGCTCCCCCGCTGATGACGCGGCGGTCCCGGGGCCGCTCAGTCGTCCCGGGCTTCCTGGGCTTCCCGGAGTGGCTCCGCCTCCAGGTGCCCCGTCGGCGGCCGCTCGCGCCACAGCCGCAGGGCCGTGTCGATGAGGGGGACCCGGGTCAGGGCGGATACGGCGGCGAGGTCGTGCCAGGCGGCCAGGTCGGTGGAGCCGTTCACCTCGTTGCGGAGTTCGCCGCCGGTGATGCGGCCCGCGTAGACGAGCCGCAGCGCGTGGAGGTCGGCCGGGCGGCGGAAGAGGCGGCGGTCCGGCAGGGTCAGCCGGAGGGAGTCCACGCCGAGGAGGCCGGTGACCTCGATGCGGTAGCCGGTCTCCTCGGTGACCTCGCGGCGCACGGTGTCGTACGGGTCCTCGCCGGACTCCATGCCGCCGCCGGGCAGCACCCACTCGGGGGTGCCGTCGGGGGCGGGTGAGCGGGCGAGCAGGAGCTGTCCGTCCCGGACGCACACGGCGTAGGCCGCCACCCTCAACTTCCGTCGCATGGGGGGACGTTAGCGCGGGGGCTCCGGGTTGGCCGGGGAATACCCGGGCGCGCTCCAGCGCAGCGGCACGGCCGCCGGGGTGCTGATCGCCTCGGTGACGGTGAAGCGGACGGTGCGCTCGCCGTCCGCGCCGAACTCGGTGTGCGCCTCGCCGGTGAGCTGGAGCGTGGTGCCGGTCGCCCAGTCGAGGAAGAGCAGTCCGGCGCGTGGGTCGGCGCGGAGGTTGCCGAGGGTGAGGAACATGGCGTTGCCCGGGTAGTCGCGCCAGCTCAGCTCGCGGGGTGAATCCACCCGCACGAAGCCCGGGTTGCCGCCCCGGTGGCTCGCGTCGGCCCCGCCGGGGTGGACGGTGGCGAGGAAGAAGGTGTCGGCGGAGGCCACGAACTCGACGGCAGTCTTGTCGAGTTGGCCGTGTCGTACGGGAACTCCGCGATCGCACCCCTCGATCCGCTCGTAGGTCTCTCTCCGCTGGATGTACTTGGGGCAGTTGGAGAACACCTGGTCCGCCGTCACCGCGAACCCCCGTTCCGTGGGCCGGAGTCGGCCGTTCAGGCGCATCCGGCGGCGGGTGCACGGGTCGAGGGCGATGGTGCCGACCGGGGTGCCGGGGGCGGCGAGGGCGGTCGTGAGCGGGTCACCCGGGGGCAGGTCCGGGCTGACGGACAGCTGACGGGGGCCGGTGGCGCGGGCGAAGCCGGGCTCGCCGGAGAGCGCGGAGGCCCACACCCGCCCTGTGCCGGGGTCGGCGGCGCCCACGATCAGCAGGGGCTGGAGGCCGAGGAAGGCGGCGGCGACCGGCTTGATGTCCTGGCCGAGGGAGCGGCCGACATGGTCGGCGCGCTCGCGTTCGCCCGCCCGTTCCTGCACGGCGAGCGAGCCCGCGTGGTACACGCCGTGGGCGTTGCCGTGGATGCTCATGGCTAGAAGAAACCGCAGGCCGGAGCGGAGTCGTCCGGTGCGGGGGCGTCCTCGGCGCCCTTCTCGGCGTAGATCTCCAGGCGGGTGCCGTCGGGGTCGTGGAAGAAGATCCCGCCCGAGGCGGAGCCCTCCCTGTGGGCGACCACCGACGCGTGGGCGAACTCGGCTCCGGCCGCCCTGAGCGCCGCCTCGTACTCCCGGACCCGGTCCATGGACTCCGCCTCGAAGGCGAGGTGGTGCAGTCCGGCACGCCCGCTGTCGTACGGCCCGGCGGCCTGCTGCCAGAGGGTGAGGACGGGGCCCTCTCCCGCGCGGGTGCCGAGGAACGCGTACCGCCGTCCGTCGCGCTCGCTCTCGGCGAGGGGGACGAGGCCCAGCGTGTCCCGGTAGAAGGCGAGCGAGCGGTCGAGGTCGGTGACGTTCAGGCCGGCGTGGCCGGTGCGCAGAGTCATGGCTGCCCCTTTCGGGCCGGTCGGCGCCGGGGCCGGCCGGTCAAGGATGTCTAACCTTCGTCAACAACGTTAGAAGGTTAGAGTCGATCGCGTCAACCGGTCACATACGCTTGAGCGGTTAGTGAGAGGAGTCCCCATGCCCGCGACGCCCGACCCCCGCCCGCTCGTCGGCGAGCCGCTCGCGCTCGACCTGCTCAACACCCGGTGGAACGGCGACGGCGCCCCGCGGGACCTGCTCACCGACGTGGACGGTCTCGCGGTGTGGCTCGCGTCGAACGGGCTCGCGGAGGCGTACCCGGCCGACGAGCGCACGCTGCGGCACCTGCGGGAGGCGCGGGAGGCGCTGGCCGTCGCGGTGGACGGGCCGCCGGAGCGGGGGGCGCCGCTCGTGGACGCGGTGCTCGGGCACGGGCGGGTGCGGGTCCGGCTGACCGCCGAAGGGCCGGGCGAGGAACCGGAGTTCACAGATCCGTCCTGGGGACCGGCGTGGCTCGCCGCCCGGAACCATCTGCACCTGATCACCCGGGCCCCCGACCGCATGCGCGTCTGCGCGCACGAGAGCTGCGTCCTGCGTTTCCTCGACACCTCCCGCAACGGCACCCGGCGCTGGTGTTCCATGGCCGCGTGCGGCAACCGCGCGAAGGCGTCCCGGCATTACGCCCGCACGAAGGAGAACTGAGCGGCAGGGAAAGGGAGTCGGTCGCATTCCGCGGGTAACCCGACCCTTATCGCTCCGCCCCATCGCGGGTTTTCCCCATACATCGATATCGATTCGGTCAACGGACCCCAAAATTCGGTCTCTTGGGAAAGGCTGTGCGCTCGTCCGGCACAGGACTCCTCACTCACAAGGGACGCCGATGACCCACACCCCCGAGCGCGATCCGATACCCGGTCCGAGACGGCTGGCCCGTACGGCCTTCACCGTGGGCGTGGTCGCCGCGCTCTGCACGGCCGGGCCCCTGCCGCTCGCTCTCGCCGCGGACGCGCCGTCCGCCCCGGTCACCGCGCCCGCGTCCGAGCCCAAGTCCGCGCACGACAAGCTCGGTTCGGACGACGCGGCGCTGCTCGCCGACGCCCGCGCCGAGGGCGTCAAGAACGTCACGATGATGATCGCGACCGCGCCGGGGCAGACCGAGCAGGTCGCGGACGAGCTGGACGCGGTGAACGGCGGCACGGTGGGCCGCACCTACGACAAGGTCGGCTACGTCCGCGCCACCGTCCCCACCGCCAAGGCGGCCTCGGCCATCGCCGCCGCCGCCAAGCTCTCCTCGGTGCAGGCGATCGACCTGCGCCGGGAGATCCCGCTGGACGACCCGGCCCCGGGCGCGGACACCGCCAAGGGCGCCAAGTCGGGCCGTACGGCCACCACTTACCCCGCGCCGAACAGCAAGACCCCGGCGAGGAACCCGTACAACCCGTCCTTCGAGACCGGTGCCGTCGACTTCGTCAAGGACCACCCCAAGGCCGACGGCCGGGGTGTCACCATCGGCATCCTCGACTCCGGCGTGGACCTCGGCCACCCGGCGCTGCAGAAGACCACCACCGGCGAGCGCAAGATCGTCGACTGGGTGACCGCGACCGACCCGGTGAGCGACGGCGACGGCACCTGGCGGCGGATGACGGTGGGCGTCTCCGGCCCGTCCTTCTCGGTCGGCTCCGGCACGGCCGCGGAGACCTTCAAGGCCCCGGCCGGCGCCTACAAGTTCAACTACCTGTACGAGTCCGCCACCACCGGCGGCGACATGCAGGGCGACCTCAACCGCGACGGCGACACCACCGACGCCTGGGGCGTGCTGTACGACCCGGCCACCGGCACGGTCCGCGTCGACACCGACGACGACCTGGACTTCACGAACAACCCGCCGATGAAGCCGTACAAGGACGGCTACCAGGTCGGGTACTTCGGCACCGACGACCCGAAGACGGACGTCGCCGAGCGCATCCCGTTCGTGGTCGAGATCCGCAAGGACGTCGTCTACAACTCCTCGGGCGCCACGGCCGACTACGTCAACATCGGCGTGATCGAGTCCGAGCACGGCACCCATGTCGCGGGCATCACGGCCGCCAACGGCCTGTTCGGCGGCAAGATGAACGGCGCCGCCCCCGGCGCCAAGATCGTCTCCTCGCGCGCCTGCACCTGGTCCGGCGGCTGCACCAACATCGCGCTCACCGAGGGCATGATCGACCTGGTGACCAAGCGGGGCGTGGACATCGTCAACATGTCCATCGGCGGCCTGCCCGCGCTGAACGACGGCGCCAACGCACGCGCCGCGCTGTACACCCGGCTCATCGACGACTACGGCGTCCAGCTGGTCATCTCGGCGGGCAACTCGGGCCCCGGCGCCAACACCATCGGCGACCCCGGTCTCGCCGACAAGGTCATCTCGGTCGGCGCGGCCATCTCCAAGGAGACCTGGGCCGCGAACTACGGCTCGGCGGTGACGACCCCGTACGCCCTGATGCCGTTCTCCTCGCGCGGCCCGCGTGAGGACGGTGGCTTCACGCCCACGATCACCGCGCCCGGCGCCGCGATCAACACCACCCAGACCTGGCTGCCCGGCTCCCCGGTCGCCGAGGCGGGCTACACCCTGCCCGCCGGTTACTCGATGCTCCAGGGCACGTCCATGGCCTCCCCGCAGGCCGCGGGCGCGAGTGCGCTGCTGCTCAGCGCCGCCAAGCAGAAGGGCATCGCCCTCACCCCGGCCGTGCTGCGCACCGCGCTCACCTCGACCGCGCACCACATCAAGGGCGCGCAGGCCTACGAGGAGGGCGCGGGCCTGATCGACGTCGTGGACGCCTGGGACTCCATCCGGGACGGCGCCGCCGCGCACGAGTACACGGTCAAGGCCCCGGTCGACACCGCGCTCGACGACGCCCTGAAGACCCCCGGCTTCGGCACCGGCCTCTACGACCGCGAGGGCGGTCTGAAGAGCGGCCAGCGCAAGACGTACGACGTCACGGTCACCCGCACCTCCGGCCCGGACCGCGCGGTCTGGCACACGCTGCGCTTCGTCAACGACCCGGAGCACACCTTCCGCGTCCTCGGCAGCCCCCTGGTGCGGCTCCCGCTGAACCAGCCGGTCACCGTCAAGGTGCAGGCGGCCCCGCGGTCGGCCGGGCTCAAGAGCGCGATCCTCGAGGTGGACGACCCGTTCACCGAGGGCGTCGACAAGCAGATCCTCAGCACGGTCGTGGTGGCGAGCCCGGTGGACTACACCCGCTCCCTCACCGGCTCGGTGCAGCGCAACAGCACCCGCTCCTACTTCCTGACCGTCCCCGCGGGCGCCAAGGCGCTGGAGGTCGCGATCGGCGGCCTGAAGACGGGCAGCCAGACCCGGTTCATCGCGATCCACCCGTACGGCACTCCGGTGGACAACACCAGCACGCCGTACTGCTACAACAACTACCTCGACGGCAACGGCTGCAAGCCCGACGTGCGCTCCTACGCCGACCCGCAGCCCGGCGTCTGGGAGGTCGAGGTCGAGGCCCGGCGCACCTCGCCGCTGCTCGACAACCCGTACAAGCTGGACGTCTCCGTCCTCGGCGCGGCCTTCGACCCGGAGACCGTGACGGTGCCCGAGGCCAAGGCCGGCGTCCCGGCCGACGCCTCCTGGAAGGTCGTCAACAAGTACGCCGCCCTGGACGGCAAGCTCGTCGGCGGTCCCCTGGGCTCCTCCGAGTCCGCCCGCCCCTCGATCAAGGAGGGCGAGACGCAGACCACCACCGTGACCGTCCCGGAGGGCGCCGAGTCCCTGGACGTGGCCATCGGCAACGTCTCCGACCAGGCCGCCGACCTGGACCTCATCGTGTACGACGCGAGCGGCAAGCAGGTCGCCCAGTCCGCCGACGGCGACTCGGAGGAGGCGGTCTCGGTGCCGTCCCCGGCCGCCGGGACGTACACGATCAAGGTCGTCGGGTACGCGGTGCCCTCGGGCACGACCGAGTACGACTACCGGGACCTGTTCTTCTCCGCGACCCTCGGCACCGTGACGGTCCCGGACACGGCGGTGAAGCTGGGCACCGGTGCCTCGGCCACCGTCACCGGCCAGGTCACGGCCAACACCGAGGCCCCGGCCGGGCGTGAGTTCTTCGGCCGGGTCCGGCTGGTGAACGCGCACGGCACGGTCGCGGGCAGCGGCAGTGTGAAGATCGGCTCGGTCACGCCGTAATGGGGTGACGTGAGATGACGTGAGCGGAGGGGCGGGCACTTCTTCGGTGCCCGCCCCTTCGGCGTGCTCAGCCTCCGCGTGCTCAGCCTCCGTCCGGGCAGGACTGGTGGCCTGCCCCCGCCAGCGCCCCGGTCACCCAGACGCGGCCCCACTCCAGGTCGTCCCGGGAGCCGTCCGGCTCGGGGGGCGGGTCGCCCGCGCGGAAGGTCTGCGGGTCCTCGGCGGCGGAGCCGGGGACCACGACGAGCATCCGGACGCCGGTGCGGTAGTAGCGGGGTGCGCCGGTGTCGTGGGCGGTGAACGTCAGCTCGGAGCGGCCGCCTGTCGGTGGCTTGTAGGAGCGGTCCACCTTCAGGAGGACGGTGAACACCCCGTCGGGCCCTGCCGGTTCGACCTGTTCGACCGTGCCCTCGGCGACCGCACGGGCGCAGGCGATCACCCCCTCCGGGGTGAGTTTGGCGCCCGAGGCGGCGGAGTCCGCGCTCGTACCGCCCCCGGCGTTGTGGGCCCCCAGCCAGGAGATCCCGACACCGAACAGGCCGACGGCGGCGGAGGCGGCGAGGGTGAGGAGGGCTGCGCGCAGGCGTCGGCGGGGGCGGGGTGGAGTGGTCTTGGTGGTGGCCGCCGCTTCGGGTGCCTCCTCGGCCGGTTCGTCCCCGGTCAGCGCCTCCGCGATCCGGGTCAGCTCCCGGCGCAGTACGGCCACGTCCGCCTCGGCCGCGCGGTGCTCGCGGCGGAAGCGGGGGGTCCTGAGGGCCTCCTCGGACGGCTCCTCACCGGTGATCGCGGCCATCAGCGCGTCCAGACCGCCGTAGGCCCCCGTGCCCTCGTCGTCCTCGTCGTCCTTGTGTCCGGCGGTCATGTCACACCACCTCGTCCTCGTGCAGCCGGGCGCGCAGCGCGCGGACCGCCGTGTGCAGCCTGCTCTTGACCGTGCCCTCGGGGACGCCGAGCTGTTCGGCGATCGAGCGCACCGGCAGGTCGGCGTAGAAGCGCAGGATCACCACCTGGCGCTGGGCGTCCGGCAGCTCGTCCAGACCCTGGGCGACGGCGAGGGAGAGCACGCTGGCCTCCTCGCCGGAGGGGAGCTGTTCGGGCCCGCGCAGGGCGACCAGGCGCTCCCCCAAGCGTTCCTGGCGCCGCTTGGCGCGATGCCAGTCCATGGCCAGGTTGGAGGCGACGACCGCCGCCCACGCCGAGACGTCCCGGGGCGCCTCCTGCCCGCTCGCGGCCCGCTCCAGGAGCCGCAGCCGGACCTGCTGCACCCCGTCCGGCAGGTCCGACTGCGGCACGCCGCCGAGTGCGAGCACCGCCCGTACCCGGCGTTCCTGTGCCGCGTCCAGCGGATCGTCCCCGGCGCTCCCCGCACCGGCGTACGCCCCCTGGCCGCGGCGCGCTCTTCCGCGCAGCACCAGCCACCCCCTCACCCGTCCGCCCCTACGACGCGGCAGGGGCGGGAAACGTTCGGCCGCGCCCGCCGAGGCGTACGTCACACGGCCGTGTGGCCGGGGCGGTCGCGGGCAGGGTCGGCGGGACGTCGCGGGGAACCGGCCGCCCCCGTGATCGTGTCCCACCCCTCGGGACAGGCCGGGCGAAGCCGGGCAAAGAATTGGACAGAGGGCCCGGGGTCGGCCGCATGATGGAAAAGCCCCGGTCAACGATGTGGCACAGCAGCAAGAGACAGCCAGAACCAAGGGAGTCGCCGTGAGGGTCGGAATCGTCGGAGCCACCGGTCAGGTCGGCACGGTTGTGCGCAGGATCCTTCAGGAGCGGGAGTTCCCGGTCACCGAACTGCGCCTGTTCGCCTCCGCCCGCTCGGCCGGGACCGTGCTGGACGGTGTGACGGTGGAGGACGCGTCGACCGCCGACTACTCCGGTCTGGACATCGTCATCTTCTCCGCGGGCGGCGCGACCTCGAAGGCGCTGGCCGAGAAGGTCGCCTCGCAGGGCGCGGTCGTGATCGACAACTCCTCGGCGTGGCGCAAGGACCCCGAGGTGCCGCTGGTCGTCTCCGAGGTGAACCCGCACGCGATCACGGACCGCCCCAAGGGCATCATCGCCAACCCGAACTGCACCACCATGGCCGCGATGCCGGTCCTGAAGGTGCTGCACGCGGAGGCCGGCCTGGAGGCGCTGGTCGTATCGACCTACCAGGCGGTGTCCGGCTCGGGCCTCGCGGGCGTCGCGGAGCTGCACGGGCAGGCGCAGAAGGTCGTGGCCGACGCCGACAAGCTGACCCACGACGGCGCGGCGGTCGACTTCCCGGAGCCGCAGGTCTACAAGCGCCCGATCGCCTTCAACGTGCTCCCGCTGGCGGGCTCGATCGTGGACGACGGCCTGAACGAGACCGACGAGGAGCAGAAGCTCCGCCACGAGTCCCGCAAGATCCTGGAGATCCCCGGCCTGAAGGTCTCCGGCACCTGTGTCCGTGTCCCGGTCTTCTCCGGCCACTCCCTCCAGGTCAACGCCCGCTTCGCCCGCCCGATCTCCCCCGAGCGCGCGACCGAGCTGCTGGCCGAGGCCCCGGGTGTCGCCCTGTCCGACATCCCGACCCCCCTCCAGGCGGCCGGCCAGGACCCGTCCTACGTGGGCCGCATCCGCGCCGACGAGACGGTGGACAACGGCATCGCCCTCTTCATCTCCAACGACAACCTCCGCAAGGGCGCCGCGCTGAACGCGGTCCAGATCGCGGAGCTGGTGGCGGCCGAGCTGAAGGGCTGACCCCGGCCGGGCTGAAGGGCTGACCCCGGGTCGCGGGTCAGGGGCGCGTGCCGATGGCGGCGCGCGCCCCTGACATCCCCTACGGCCTGCGCACCTCGTACAGGAAGCAGCCGTACTCCACCGCCCTGACGTGCACGAGCGCCACCTCGGGGTCGGCGAACGCCTCCGTGAGGGCGCCCTCGAAGTCCTCGGGCGGCGTGACCAGCCGACCGCCCAGGATGTGACCGTCACGGGAGTAGCGGCGCAGCACCCGGTGGGCCTCGGTGAAGGCGAGCCCCTCGGACTCCGGGCCGCCGCACCCCTCCGCATGGATGAACACCGGCCCCTGCTCGTCGTACGCCCCCGGCACGGCCCCGGTCTCGGCGGCCCAGCGGCGCAGGGGCGCGTAGGAGACCAGGGCGATGAGTTCGCCGGGCTCGCTGCGGCGCAGACAGCAGCGGAGCGGGGCGCCGCCCTCGGGGTCTTCGGCGAGGGCAGGGGGTCGTCCCGCGTCGTCCGCCGTACGCAGTTCGGCGAGGGCCGGCTCCGTGATGGCGCGCGGTACGTGAGTGGTCGTCGTGTGTGTGGTCATGCTCCCCAGGTTTGCCGCCGCGCGGCGCGGTGACCGGCGGGATATGGACATCGCGCTCGCGGAAGTTGCGTGGAAGGATGGCGCAACCCACACATAACGAGGAGATGACCGCGTGCCTGGCACAAACCTGACTCGCGAAGAGGCGCGGCAGCGGGCGCAGCTGCTCACCGTTGACTCGTACGAGATCGATCTCGACCTTTCCGGTGCGCAAGAGGGCGGGACCTACCGGTCCGTGACCACCGTGCGCTTCGACGTGGCCGAGAACAACGTCGAGTCCTTCATCGACCTGGTCGCCCCGGCCGTGCACGAGGTGACGCTGAACGGGGACGCGCTGGACCCGGCGGAGGTCTTCAAGGACTCGCGGATCGCGCTGCCCGGCCTGCTTCAGGGGCGCAACGTCCTGCGGGTGGTCGCGGACTGCGCGTACACCAACACCGGTGAGGGTCTGCACCGGTTCGTGGACCCGGTGGACGAACAGGCGTACCTGTACACGCAGTTCGAGGTGCCGGACGCGCGGCGCGTCTTCGCCTCCTTCGAGCAGCCGGATCTGAAGGCGACCTTCCAGTTCACCGTGAAGGCGCCCGAGGGCTGGACGGTCATCTCCAACTCCCCCACCCCGGAGCCCAAGGACAACGTCTGGGCCTTCGAGCCGACCCCGCGCATCTCGTCGTACATCACGGCGCTGATCGTCGGCCCGTACCACTCGGTGCACAGCGTGTACGAGAAGGACGGCCAGTCCGTGCCGCTCGGCATCTACTGCCGTCCCTCGCTCGCGGAGTACCTGGACTCGGACGCGATCTTCGAGGTCACGCGGCAGGGCTTCGACTGGTTCCAGGAGAAGTTCGACTATCAGTACCCGTTCAAGAAGTACGACCAGCTGTTCGTCCCGGAGTTCAACGCGGGCGCGATGGAGAACGCGGGCGCGGTGACCATCCGCGACCAGTACGTCTTCCGGTCCAAGGTGACCGACGCGGCGTACGAGATGCGCGCGGAGACCATCCTGCACGAGCTGGCCCACATGTGGTTCGGCGACCTGGTCACCATGG
>NZ_WWIR01000005.1 GCF_009863025.1 Streptomyces sp. SID4985
ACCCTGCTGATGCTGGCGCTGCCCGGCTCGGCGTATCTCTACCAGGGCGAGGAGCTGGGCCTGCCCGAGGTCGCCGACCTCCCCGCCGAGGTGCTGCGGGACCCGGTGTGGCAACAGTCGGGCCACACCCGCAAGGGCCGGGACGGCTGCAGGGTGCCGCTGCCCTGGACGACGACGGGACCGTCGTACGGCTTCGGGCCCGGCGCCGCCTGGCTGCCGCAGCCCCCGTCCTTCGCGTCGTACGCCGTCGAGGCGCAGGCCGGTACGGAGGGCTCGGTCCTGGAGCTGTACCGCGCCGCGCTGAAGCTGCGCCGCAAGCTGCTGGAGGGCGAGGAGCTGTCCTGGGCGCCCGAAACCGCCCCGGACGTACTGGACTTCAGGCGCACCCCGGGCTGGCGCTGCGTGACCAACGCGGGCGGCACGACCGTTCCGCTGCCGCCGGGTGAACTCCTGCTCTCCAGTAAGCCGTTGACGGTGTCCGGCAGTCTCCCGCCGGACACCACCGTCTGGCTCTCCTAGCCCACCGTGGGCGTCGGCAGGGGCTCCGTCGTCGCACCCGGGACGGTCGAAGTGTCGTCGTTGCGGATGTCGTTGGGCCCGGTGATGCCGTTGATGTTCAGCGGAGTGGAGGTGGGGTTCGGCGGCGGGGTCAGGATCACCTGCGGCTGGCCGGGTGCCGGGGGCGGCGGCGTCAGGTTGTCCGTGGGCAGCTTGGGCGGGGTGGTCTGCTGGAAGATGGTCTGGTCGAAGTCGACCAGACCGGTCTTCTCCATCACCGTGATGTGGTCGAGCACCGTGTCGTTGGCCTGGTTGGCCAGCGCCCGAACCAATGAGTTCTTGGTGGTGGACCGGATCTTCGCGATGGTGTTGAAGATCGAACCGTGCGTCATCCGCAGGATGTTGGCGAAGTCGGTGTCGAACTGCTTGCCGGTCTCGCCCTTCAACTGCGTCACGAAGCCCTCCTGCTGGGGGCTCGCGATGTTGGGCAGCGTGATGTTCAGCATGGGGGCGATCTTGCGGCAGGAGGCGTCGAGCGCGGCGTGACCGTCGATCAGGTGCTTGCTGGCCTCCTTGACGCCCGGCGTGGTGCCCTTCTGGAGCCCGATCTGCCCGAGCGGGTACTCCCACAGACCGGCCGCGCGCACCTTCACCACGAAGTCGCGGTCCTGCTCGGTGAGCGGGCCCCACTGCGTGTTGGCGACCAGCCGCGTCTGTGACGCCGTGACGGTGTTGAGACCGAGCATGCTGGGGTAGGCGAGCGCCGCGAGTGTCAGCGTCATCGCACCGCCCACGAAGATCGTTCCCGTCGCGTTCCGCGAAATGCTCACCGTGCCTCCTGCCCGGACGTGGTTCCGCCGACAGGCGGTTGGGACGCACAGCAGTACGGATGCGGGCGCCGTTCGTCTCGATGGTCGAGGTAACAATTTCTGTCCGGCCGGGATTGGTCAAACATTGACCCTTCTCGACAGAAGTTGACCGCCTGCCGGGAGAAGTGGGAAGAGGCCCGCCCCTAGATTCGCCCCATGCCCCCACAGCCACCCGCCGGGCGCCCGGCGGCCCTCCCCGTGCTGCCCTACCGCAAGCCCACCAGGGGACGCGACTACTGGGTCATCGACGACGCGCTGCCCGACCCGGACGCGGTGCGCGAGCGGTGCCTGGCCAAGGACGACTGGGCCAGGGGATACCCGTACACCTCCGAGACCTGGCCCGGACTGCGCGCGATGCCCGGCCTCGAACCCGGTGAACTCGCCCATGTGGAACGGCTGGTGAGGAAGGCGACCGGGGCGAGGGAGCTGTGGGTGCAGCGGGCGCCCGGCGGCGGCACCCTCAACCACAACTGCGTCCAGGTGGTCGGCGAGGGCGAGAGCGAGCCCCGTCCGCACGCCGACTCGCGCGCGCTGTGCCGGTACGCGGCCGTGCTCTACCTCAACCCGCACGTGCCGAAGTCCTGCGGCACCAGCTTCTACCGTCAGTCCCTGCCCGGCGGCCGCCTCGGCGGCAACGTCGTCCAGGCCCCGCACAACAACCTCGTCGACGCCCTGGGCACCCGCTTCGTCGCCCCGGACGCCTTCGAGGAGGACGTGGACGTACCCCACCGCTACAACCGCCTGCTCCTCTACCACGCCAACCTCGTCCACAGCGCGACCGGCTACTTCGGCCGGACGCTGGAGGAGAAGCGGATGACGGCGGTGTTCTTCTGGATGGCGTGAGACCCGATCCGGATGGTGTGAGGCCCGTGCGCCCCCGCTGAATGGCGGGCTTCCCGGGGTGGTCCGCGCCCGATGTCGTTCACCCGTTCGGCGTATCCCCCGTGGTCACCCGGCCGTGCCTGCGTGATCGTCGTAGCAACGACCCTCTCGGGGCGACGACGGCGGAGGTACGGCCATGACCCAGCAGCAGCAGACGCAACCGGCACCTCCGGCCCACGGAGGACTCGCCGAGGGCGGCGCGATCTTCGGAGGCGTCCTGATGCTGATGAACGGCATCCTCGCGATCCTCCAGGGCATCTCCGCGATCGCCGCGGACGACGTGTACGCCCGAATAAACGCCTACGTCTACAAGATCAACCTCACCGGCTGGGGCTGGATCCTGCTGGTGCTCGGTGTCATCGCCGTCATCACCGGCGCGGGCATCCTCAAGGGCCTGGAGTGGGCGCGGATGGTCGGCATCCTGCTGGCCTCGCTGAGCATGATCGCCCAGTTCCTGTTCCTGCCGTACTCCCCGATCTGGTCGCTGATCATGATCGGCATCGACTTCTTCGTGATCTGGGCGCTGGCGACGTACCACCCGGAGCGCCGTACGGCCTGATCCCGCTGTAAAAGCCCCTGGTGCCGGGGGAGTTGAACCGGTCAGAATCGCGTCGTGGACGAAGAGATGACGACGACGGCCGCCCCGGCTCCCGCGGTGCCCGGACTGTCCCCCGTGGAGACCTCGGCCCGCCTGGCCGGCTGGGCCCTGCTGCTCGCGGGGTTCGGTCATGTCCTGCGCGCCGGGTGGGAGCTGGCGCTCTGGACGGCGGGCGAGCCCGCCTCCGGACCGCCCGACCGGGGCGAGGGAGTGCACCGGCCGCTCAACGGGCTGGAGAACTCCTACCACTTCGTCACCTCCCTCGCGGCCGCCACCGTGCTGATCTGCGCGGTCCTCTTCATCGGGTGGCTGTGGCGGGTGCGGGACAACTCCGTCGCCCTGACGCGTGAGCCGCCCAGGTACCGCGGCTTCTGGGTCTACCTGGGCTGGGTGCTGCCCGTCTTCAACCTGTGGATTCCGCGCGGTGTCGTCGCCGACGTCTACCGCAAGAGCGCGCCCGGACGCCCGCTGCCCGCCGTGCTCAACGTGTGGTGGGTGCTGTGGCTGCTCGGCTTGGTCTGCGGCACCGGCCTGATGTACAGCGACGGCCCCGACCGGCTGATAGAGCGCGCGTACACGGATGTGTGGATGCTGCTCTTCAGCGAGGCGGTGATGGTGGGCGCGGCGGTGGCCGGGTTCCTCATGGTGCGCGCGGTGACGACGGCGCAGCTGGACCGCATCGCGTCGGTCACGGCGGAGCCGCAGGTCCAGGGGTAACCCGAAGGCAGTAACCCGCCCTGCGGAGCGAGTGCTTGTGGGCCAGTATGAGGCTGTTCGCCGCATTCGCTCTCTCAGAGGGGGCCTCAATGGCTGTCGAAATCCCCCCGCTCATCAAGCCGTCCCGGCTCAGGCACCGGGGCGGTCTGGCGGGCGAGATGATGGCGGAGTTCATCGGGACCTTCGTCCTCATCGCGTTCGGCTGCGGTGTGGTCGCCATGGCGGTCGCGGCGCTGCCCGGCTCCGGCCGGGCCGCCACCACCACGACCATCTTCCTGGCGGCGGGCGACTGGCTGCTGGTCGCCTGGGGCTGGGCCCTGGCGGTGACCTTCGGTGTCTACGTGGCCGGTGGCGTCAGCGGCGCCCACCTCAACCCGGCCGTCACCCTCGCGGTGGCCGTCCGCCGGGGCTTCCCCTGGATCAAGGTGCTGCCGTACTGGTTCGCGCAGGTCGCGGGCGCCTTCGCGGGAGCGGCGCTGGTCTATCTCGTCTACCACAACGCGATCGACACCTTCGACGCCGCGGTGTCGGGCCCCAAGACCAACGGGCACACCCTGGCCTCGTTCTCCATCTTCGCCACCTTCCCCGCGCCCTACTTCCACGGGGGCATCTGGGGTCCGCTGATCGACCAGATCGTCGGCGCGGCCTTCCTGGTCATGTTCGTCGTCGCCATCCTCGACCTGCGCAACCAGGCCGTGAAGGCGAACCTCGCCCCGCTCATCGTGGGCTTCGCGGTCGCCGCGATCGGCATGTCCTTCGGCGCGAACGCCGGGTACGCGATCAACCCGGCCCGCGACTTCGGCCCCCGCCTGTTCACCTGGGCGGCGGGCTGGGAGAGCCTGGCGTTCCCGGGTTCGGTGGCGGGCCAGTTCAGCGGCTACTGGTGGGTGCCGATCGTCGGCCCGCTGATCGGCGGCCTGGTGGGCATCTTCCTCTACGACCTGTTCGTCGGTGACGTGCTCTACCTGCGCCACGAGATGGGCGAACTCCCCGAGCCGGGCCGCAGCCGCCCGACGCGGGTCGACGAGGGCGAGGAGTGACCGGACCGCGCGAGGAGCTCCGATGGGCCGGTACCGGGCCCGGGCGGTGGCCCGGGCCCGGCTGCGTGTCCGGGTGGCGGTGCGGGTGGAGGCTCGGGCGCTGTGGGTGGCGGTGCGGATACGGGTCCGGGGGCGGGTCGGGGCGCGGATACGCCGCTGAGGTGCTCGCGGCCGGGGGCTGTGGGCTGGACGCGCGTTCGGGCGTTCGTCGTGCCGTGTGATACCCGGCGCGGGTGCGCCACCCCGCGTTCCGGTGGGCGTTGGAGTTCCCGTAGCGGTTCCGCAGGAACGATTTCCCCGTGCGTGCCGCCGTGTGGTCGCACAGCGCAAGGGTTTTGGAGTACTGACGAAGTGTGGGCTTACGCCTCGGGCACCGATCGGGCGTCCACGACGGGCCGTCCGGAACCGGGTGTGCTGATCGGCCGCGCGGCGGAGACGGCCGCACTGCGGGAGGGCCTGGCCCGGGGACGGCTGGTGACGGTGACCGGGCCCGCCGGTGTGGGCAAGAGCAGCGTGGCCACGGCGGTCGCGGCCTGCGGGGCCTGGGGTCCGGTGGTCCGCGTCCGCTGCCCCGGCGGCAGCCGTACGGCACCGGGCGCGCTGGCGGCGCGGGTCGCCGAGGCGATGGGCGGCGGCCCCCTCGATGCGCTGGAGACCGGACTCGGCGCGAACGGCCGCCCCACGCTGCTCCTGCTCGACGACGCCGACGCCGTACGCACCGAGTGCGCGGGCCTGGTGCAGCGGCTCCTGATGGAACTCCCCTCCGTACGCGTCCTGGTGACCTCCCGCCAGGCACTCGGACTCGGCGACGAGCGGGTCGTACGGCTCGACCCGCTGGGCGAGGCGGCCGCCGTGGAACTGTTCCTCGCGCGGGCGCGGCCCCGGGCGGTGGACGAGTACGGCGTGGTGGCCCGGATCTGCCGACTGGTGGAGGGCCTGCCGCTGGCCGTGGAGCTGGCCGCCGAGCAGCTCGAACTGGGCATGAGTGTCGGTGAGTTGGCGGACCAGTTGGAGCGGGACCAGTGCTGGCTGTCCGCGCCCTCACCCGCGCTGCGCAGGCACCGCTCACTGCGGTCCGCGATCGGCTCGGCCTATCTGCTGTGCGACCGGGCCGAGCGGGCGGTGTGGAGCCGGGCCGCCGTCTTCGCCGGGCCCTTCACCGAACCGTCCGCCGCCTATCTGTGCTCCGGCGCCGGGGTCGCCCCGCACCAGGTCCCGGCGTGCCTGGCCCGGCTGACCGCCGCCGGGGTGCTGCGGACCCTGGGCGAGCCCGGTGGTGTACGGCCGCCGCGCTACGTCATGACCCGCGCCGCCCGTGACTTCGGTGCCGAACGGCTGCGCGCGGCCGGGGAGTTCAAAGTGGCCGTCACCCGGCACGTACTGCACCACCGGCGGCTGGCCGAGATCGCCGGGAACCTGTGGAGCGCGGGCGAGCAGCGGCAGGCGGCCCGGCTGGTGCGGGACAACGAGGCCGACCTGTCCGCCCTCGTCGACCACGCGCTCGCGCAGCCCGACCCGCCCGCCGGGCAGGTGGCGGCGGCGCTGGCCGGGGTGGTGGACCTGTGGTTCTGGTGGGCGGTGCACGACCACGCCGAGGAGGGCCGCCGCCATCTGGCCCGGCTGCTGCCCCGCCACCGTGCCGACGACCACCTCGCCGCCCGCGCCCGCTGGCTGGCCGCCTGGCTGAGCGCCCCCGGCGACCCCGCCACCGCGCGCGAGCTGCTCGGCCAGGTCTGGCCCGCCGCCGTGCTGGCCGGTGACGACGCGCT
>NZ_WWIR01000411.1 GCF_009863025.1 Streptomyces sp. SID4985
AGGCAGGTGGCGAGACCGAGGAAGGCCTCGTGGATGTCGTCGCGTCGCTCCCAGCGGATCCGCAGGCGGCGAAAGCCGTGCAGCCAGGCGATGGTGCGCTCGACGACCCAGCGGAAAATGCCCAGGCCAGAGCCGTGTTGCACGCCTCGCTCAGCGATGACCGGGCGGATGCCGCGCTGCCACAGTAGGCGCCGGTATTTGTCGTGGTCGTAGCCGCGGTCGGCAAGCAGCGTGTCGGGTCGATGTCTGGGGCGGCCGACGACGCCGGCAACCGCCGGGATCTTGTCGAGCAGGGGCATCAGCTGGGTGACGTCGTTGCGGTTTCCACCGGTCAGCGACACCGCGAGCGGGATGCCCTGGCCGTCGGTGAGAACGTGGTGCTTGCTGCCCGGCCGTGCGCGATCGACCGGGCTGGGACCGCTTTTGGGCCCCGTCGAGCGGCCCGGACGTGGGAGGAGTCGATCACCGCCCGGGACCAGTCCAGCTTGTTCGCCGCCCGCAGCTTCTTCAGGAGCACCAGGTGCAGTTCGTCCCACACGCCGGCCTCGTTCCACGCGGCGAGGCGCCGCCAGCAGGTCATGCCCGAGCCGAAGCCCAGTTCCTGCGGCAGGTACTCCCACTGGATGCCCGTGTGCAGGACGAACAGGATCCCGCACAGCGCCTGCCGGTCCGGGACTCGCGGTCTGCCCTCGACCAGCTTCGGACCCGGCACGGGCAGCAACGGCTCGATGAGCGACCACAGTTCGTCCGAGACGATCCAGGGCCGCGACTGACGTTTCCCCACGATCGGACCAACGACCAGCCAATCCGAAAGTCACATGATCAACGGCTTCTGTTAGGACCTCTTAGGCTGGGCCGATGCCGCACACTTCGAGTCACTACGCAGCCGAAGGCCCCCGCGTCGCCGTCCGGCGGTTCCGGAGGGAGGACGGCGACGAGTTCGTCCGGCGGGTGCGGGAGAGCAAGGACCTGCACGCGCCGTGGCTGGCGATGCCCGACAGCGAGGCGGCCTACGCCGAGTACGCCGACCGGCTGATCGACAATCCGGCGCGGGCCGGATTCCTGGTCTGCGAGAAGGACTCCGGGGACATCGCCGGGTTCATCAACATCAACAACATCGTGCGGGGCGGCTTCCAGTGCGGCGCCCTCGGCTACGGCGCCTTCGCGCACGCCGCCGGGCGCGGGCTGATGCGGGAGGCGCTGGAAGCGGTGATCGGGTACGCCTTCGGGCCGCTCGGTCTGCACCGGCTGGAGATCAACGTGCAGCCAGGGAACACCGCGTCGATCGCGCTCGCGCGGGGCGCGGGCTTCCGCCTGGAGGGCTTCTCGCCGAAGATGATCCAGGTCGGCGGCGAATGGCGCGACCACGAACGCTGGGCGCTGACGACCGAGATGCGCGCCGGGGGCTGACGACCGAGACGCGGGCCGAGGCCGGCACCGGCGCCCGCACCTCGGCCGGGAGCCCCGTTCAGCCCGGCTGGTCCACGTACTCGAAGACCGTGCCGTCCGGGTGCACCGCGAGCAGATTCCGGCCCGCCGGGGTCGCCAGCGGACCCGCGACCACGCGCGCGCCCAGCTCCGTGAGCTGGCGGTGGGCCTCGTCCACGTCCTTCACCGCGATCGTCGCCGTCACCTTGCGCAGCACCTCCAGCTCGGCCTCCGGCCCGCTCATCAGCAGGAACGAGCCGATCGCCGCGGCCTGCACCCCGCCCCGCCCGAACCGGTGCGCCGGGGCGCCCGTCAGCCGCTCGTAGAACGGGATCGCGGTCTCGAGGTCGTCGACGCAGATACGCAGTGTGGCGCCCAGAATCTCCATACGGGCGAGCCTAGTTGGGACGACCGGCCCCGCACAGGCCGTCCATCCGGCCCGCACAGGCCGTCGCCTCCGGCTACGTCGGGGGAGTGGTCGTCGCCCCGATGGCCCGCGGGCGTTTGCCCGGCGCCCCGCCGGATACGCGGAGGAGGTCGGACGGGCCGCGGCACCCTGCGCTCACGCACGGTGACCGTGGGCGGAGGCTTTGCCCCCGGACGCCGTCCGACCGTCTCGGACCCCACGGAAGGAGACTCATGAACACCGCAGAACTCGCCGAACTCGGACAGCAGTTGCGGGTGGACAGCGTACGGGCCGCGCAGGCCGCGAACTCCGGTCACCCGACCTCCTCCATGTCGGCCGCGGACCTGATGGCCGTCCTGCTCGCGAACCACCTCCGTTACGACTTCGAGCGCCCGGACAACCCCGCCAACGACCGCTTCGTCCTCTCCAAGGGCCACGCCTCGCCGCTGCTGTACTCCGCGTACAAGGCCGCCGGGGTCGTCGACGACGGCGAGCTGCTCACCTTCCGCAGGCTCGGCAGCCGCCTGGAGGGCCACCCGACCCCGCGCCGGCTGCCCTGGGTGGAGACCGCCACCGGATCGCTCGGGCAGGGCCTGCCCGTCGGCGTCGGCATCGCCCTCGCGGGCAAGCGCCTCGACCACTCCGGCAGCCGCGTGTGGGTGCTGTGCGGGGACAGCGAGATGGCCGAGGGCTCCGTGTGGGAGGCCGCCGAGACCGCCGCGTACGAGAACCTGGACAACCTCACCGTCATCGTGGACGTGAACCGGCTCGGCCAGCGCGGCCCGACCCGGCACGGCCACGACCTGGACGCCTACGCCCGCCGCTTCCAGGGCTTCGGCTGGCACACGATCGAGGTCGACGGCCACGACGTGGACGCCGTCGATCGGGCTTATGGCGAGGCCCTGTCGACCACCGGACAGCCCACCGCGATCCTCGCCCGCACCCTCAAGGGCAAGGGCGTCGCCGCCGTCGAGGACCGCGAAGGACAGCACGGCAAGCCGCTGCCCGACGCCGACGAGGCCATCAAGGAGCTGGGCGGCCGCCGCGACGCGCGCGTCCACGTCGCCGAGCCGCCCGCCGGGACCCCGCGCCGCACCGTCACCGAGCCGCTGAGCCTCCCGCGCTGGGACGTGGGCGACGAGGTCGCCACCCGGGACGCCTTCGGCGGCGCCCTCGCCGCGCTCGGCACCGCCCGGAGCGACGTGGTCGTCCTGGACGGCGAGGTGGGCGACTCCACCCGCACCGAGCAGTTCGGCAAGGAGCACCCCGACCGCTTCTTCGAGACGTACATCGCGGAACAGCAGATGGTCGCCTCCGCCGTCGGTATCGCCTCGCGCGGCTGGCTGCCGTACGCCTCCACCTTCGCGGCCTTCTTCACCCGCGCCTACGATTTCGTGCGCATGGCCGCGATCAGCGGCGCCGGGATCAATCTGGTCGGCTCGCACGCGGGCGTCGCCATCGGCGAGGACGGCCCCTCCCAGATGGGTCTGGAGGACCTGGCGATGTTCCGGTCGGTCCACGGCTCCACGGTGCTCTACCCGTGCGACGCCAACCAGACCGCCAGGCTCACCGCCGCCATGGCCGGCCTGAAGGACATCCGCTATCTGCGCACCTCGCGCGGCAAGACCCCGGTGATGTACGGCCCCGACGAGGAGTTCCCCGTCGGCGGCAGCAAGGTCCTGCGCTCCAGCGCCGAGGACCGGCTGACCGTCGTCGCCGCCGGGGTCACCGTCCCCGAGGCGCTCACCGCCGCCGACCGGCTCGCCGAGGACGGCATCCGCGTCCGCGTCATCGACCTCTACTCGGTCAAGCCGGTCGACGTGGAGACCCTGCGCCGGGCCGCCGAGGACACCGGCTGCCTGGTGACCGTGGAGGACCACCACGAGGAGGGCGGCATCGGGGAAGCCGTGGTGGAGGCGTTCACCGACGGCCGGCCGGTGCCCCGCCTGGTACGGCTCGCGGTGCGCACGATGCCGGGCTCCGCCACGCCCGACGAACAGCTGCACGCGGCCGGGATCGACGCCGCGAACATCACGGCCACGGCGAAGCTGCTGGTGGAGGAGGCGATGGTGAGCTGAGGGGGACGGGAGCGGCTGGGGGCGTCGCGAGCGGGGGACGGTCGGATCAGTCCCGGCTGCCGTCCTTCCGGCACAGGATCTCCCCGTGGAGCACCGCGAACCAGCCGTCCTCCCGCCGCCCCCACTCCCGCCACGCCTCCGCGACCGCCCGCAGCTCCCCGGCGCTCGCGTGCCCGCCCCCGACGGCGCGGTCCGCGTACGCCGAGGCCAGGGTGCGGTCCGCCCACAGGCCGCTCCACCACGCCCGTTCCTCGGCGGTGGCGAACGTCCACGTGCCGGAGGTGGCCGTGACGTCCCGCAGCCCGGCCTCCAGTGCCCAGCTCTTCAGCCGCCGACCGGCGTCCGGCTCGCCGCCGTTGTCCCGGGCGACGCGTTCGTACAGGTCCAGCCAGTCGTCCAGGCCGTCCACCGCCGGGTACCAGGTCATGGCCGCGTAGTCCGCGTCACGCACCGCGACGATCCCGCCCGGCCGGGTCACCCGGACCATCTCGCGCAGCGCCCGCACCGGATCGCCCACGTGCTGGAGCACCTGGTGGGCGTGGACCACGCAGAAGGTGTCGTCCGGGAAGTCCAGGGCGTGGACGTCGCCCACGGCGAAGTCGAGGTTGTCCAGGCCGCGTTCGGCCGCCGTCGTACGGGCCTGCTCCAGGATTCCGGGTTCGCGGTCGACGCCGGTCACCCGGCCGTCCGGGACCAGGGCGGCCAGGTCGGCGGTGATGGTGCCCGGGCCGCAGCCGATGTCCAGGACCTTCATGTGCGGCTTGAGTGAACTCAGCAGATATCCCGCCGAGTTGGCGGCTGTCCGCCAGGTGTGCGAGCGCAGCACGGACTCGTGGTGCCCGTGGGTGTAGACGGCGGTCTCCCGCGGTTTCGGCATGGCCGGATCTCCCTCACCGCTCGACGGTCCGGCCACGGGGCCGCTGCGGACACCGTGGCCGTGCTGGACCGAACGCTACGCCCGGTCTCCGTATCGTGAGACCAGCCTTTCGCGATGCGGACTGACGGTGCGTCAACTCGCGGTGGCGCGGGGGCTGTAGACCGTCAGGGCGCGGGGCAGCACCTCCAGCGCCATCCGGCCGCCGACCGGGGTCACCTCGCCGTCGTAGGCCAGCGGGGTGTCGGGCGCGATGCCGGAGAGGCGCAGCCGGCCGAGCTGGACGGCCGCGTGGGAGGGGGAGCGGGTGAGCGGGCCCGCGACGGCCGCCGAGAGCAGCCGCAGCGCCGGATGACCACTGCCGTTCACCACCCGCACGTCCAGGCGGCCGTCCGACAGGTCCGTACGGCGGCCCGCCCCCAGGCCCCGGCGGTGGTAGAGGCCGTTGCCGACGAACAGCATCCACACAGCCCGGCGCCGCCCGGCCGCCTCCACCTCCAGCGGATGGCAGTCGGCGCGCAGCACCCGCAGCGCGGCCATCACCCCCGCGGCCCAGCCGCCGATCCGGGGCGACCAGTGCTCGCGCTCGCGCACCAGCTCGGGGTAGACACCGAGGCTGAGGGTGTTGAGGAAGACGCCCGAGCCGGTGTCGGTGGTGAAGCGGCCCACGTCCACCCGGACCGCCTCGCCCTCGCGCAGGGCGTCGGCGAGATCGCGCTCGTCCTCCACGCCGAGGTCGTAGGCGAAGTGGTTGAGGGTGCCGCCGGGCAGCACCGCGAGGGGCAGCCCGCGCCGCAGCGCGATCTCCGCCGCCGCGTTCACCGTGCCGTCGCCGCCGCACACCCCGAGCACCCGGGCCCGGGTCGCCGCCTTCTCCAGCTCCGCGACCACGTCCTCGGGCGCGCACTCGACGATCTCGGCGGCCGGGAGCGCCGTACGCAGCACGCTCACCCGGTCGGCGGTACCGGAAGCCTGGTTGGCCACCATCACCAGGCCCTCGCCCTCCGGCAGCGCCGGGGCGTCGGCGGACGGCCGGGCGGTGGGCCGCGCCTGGGCGCGGGTCTGCACCAGGGCCCGTACGGCGAAGGCGGCGCCCACACCGAGCGCCGCACCGGCCAGCACGTCGCTCGGGAAGTGGACGCCCGTGTACACCCGGGACATCGCCACCGAGAACGCGATCGGCGCCACCGCCGCGCCCCAGGCCGGGGACTCCAGCGCGACACCGGCCGCGAAGGCGGCGGCCGAGGCGGCGTGGCCGGAGGGGAACGACGTGGTGATCGGCTGCCGCTTCAGCCGCCGTACCGCCGGAACCGGCGCGATCAGCGGGCGCGGCCTGCGCACCGAGCGCTTGCCGAGGGTGTTGATGGTCAGCGAG
>NZ_WWIR01000412.1 GCF_009863025.1 Streptomyces sp. SID4985
TGGGTGACCCAGTGGACGGTGCCGCGCACGCCGACGGCGCTGCCGCGTCCGGTGTGGTCCGGGGAGGCGGAGCCGAACCAGCGGGCGGTGCTGACCTGATGGGGCTGGAGGTCGACGCGGGCGCCGCCGAGCCGGATGTCGAGGCGGCGGGGTTCGGCCCCTTCGAGGTCGTCCAGGAGCCAGAGTTCGCCCGCGCTGGACCAGATCACTCGGGTGCCGTCGGTGGCGGCCTGGCGGGCGTAGAAACCCCCAAGGGGGGTGTGGCGGCGCAGGTCGGTGCCGTCGGCGAGGGAGGAGTAGAGGGCGCCGGTGCCCTCGTGGTCGGAGAGGAAGGCGATGCGGTCCCCGGCCCACAGGGGGGCCTCGATGTTGCCGTCCAGGTCCTCGTGGAGCCGGACGAACTCGCCGTCGCCGTCCCGGTCGATCCACAACTTGCCCGCCGTACCGCCTCGGTAGCGCTTCCACCAGGCGGCCTCGCGGCCCATGGGGGCGGAGAGCAGGACGGTGTGCGGGCCGTACGCGATGTCGCCGACGGGGCCGTACGGCAGGGTGGTGGCGGGGCCACCGTCGAGCGGGACGGCGCGGGCCCAGGTGCGGCGCAGGCTGGCCTGGCCCTGGGTGCTGACGGCGAGGACCTCGCCCTCGGGGGTCCAGCCGAGCACCTGGGTCTTCCAACTGCCCCAGTACGTCAGCCGCTTGGCGGGTCCACCGTCGACCGGGGCGATGTGCGCCTCGGGGGCGCCGTCGCGGGTCGAGGTCCAGGCGAGGGTGGTGCCGTCGGGGGATATGCGGGGGTGGTTCACGGGTACGTTGTCCGCGCTCACCCGCCAGGCGCGGCCGCCGTCGAGCGGGGCCACCCAGACGTCGTCCTCGGCGGTGAAGGTCACCAAGTCCCCGTGGATGTGCGGGAATCGGAGATACCCCGAGGTCGTCGTGGTCGTCGTGGTCGTCGTGTCTGCCGTGATGTCCTTGCCAGCACCCTGAGTCACGCGGTCACCTTACGCGCGGTCCGGCGTCGTGGCGCCGGATTTGGATCACTTTCCTTCGACGGGCCAGCAGGTCGGATCGCCCTTGCACCACAGGGTCCGGGTGACGGTGACCGTCACGGTCGGCCGGGGCTGTCCCGGCGGGCGGTAGGTGGCGGGCGGGGGGAAGACGGGGCTGGGCGTGGCGTCGCAGTCGCCGAGTCCGCTGACCCGGAAGACCCGGCGGCCGTCCACGGTGGCGGTCAAGTTGCCGCGCACACAGGCGCCGTTGACCGCGCGCGTCACCTCACCGGTGACGGCTATCTTCTTGCCGTCCTTGGTGCGGCCCTGGCAGTCCACGCTGACGACGATGGCCGTGGAGGGTGAACTCGCCCTGGCCGGACTGGCGCTGTCGCCCTGCTGCCCGACGCAGGTCAGCCAACTCACGTCCACATGACGCCGGTTCAGCTCGGCGGTGGCGGTCGAGTCGGTGGTGTAGGCGACGGTCGCGGAGCCCAGGTCGGCCGGCTGGCACGCCGTCACCGTGCCGACCCCCAAAGCCGCGAGTCCGCTCACGGCCAGCAGCCGTACGGAGCGGCGATTCCACCTCGAAGCCCCCATGCCTCTCAGCGTGCCACCGACTCCGGCCCGGCGAAAGACCGCCTCCGCCCCGTCACCCGAACGTGCGGCGCACGCCGGTACCCCCGCCCGTGGCGCGTGCTACTTTCCCCCGGATGCGCGACGCCCGCAGACGCAGACGCCTGGCCCTCCCCGACGGCACCGAGTACCGGTGGACCGTGCGGCACCGGCACACACCGGAGACGGGGTGCCAGGAGGTGCTGACCCTGAGCCGGGACGGCGCCGTCCTGCGGATCGTCTTCCGGGACCGTCCGGGACGGGTGCTGGGCACCGGGGCGGCCTACGCCCACTCCGGGCTGGTGTGCGACGAGCACGGCCACAGCGCGAATCTGCACCGGCCCGCCGTCGTACGGGCCTTCGTGGACGAGGTGCGCCGACGCGGGGCCACAGCCGGGGAGTTGGACGGCTGGGAACTGCTCCCCGCCGCCGTCGGGTCAGGACCAGCGGCCGGTGCGGCCCAGCAGGAGGGCGGCGGCCGCCGTTCCGGCGGTGGAGGTGCGCAGGACTGACGGGCCGAGGACGCAGGCGCGGGCGCCGGCCTCCTCGAAGAGGGTCAACTCGTCGCGGGAGACGCCGCCTTCGGGTCCGACGACGAGCACGATGTCGCCCGTCGCGGGAAGGTCGACGGTGGCCAGCGGCACGCTCTCGTGCTCGAAGTCGGAGTGCAGCACGGCGGCGAAGTCGGCCCCGGCGAGCAGCGCGGCGACCTGCTTGGTGGTGGCCGCCTCGGCGACCTCGGGGAAGCGGACGCGGCGGGACTGCTTGCCCGCCTCGCGCGCGGTGGAGCGCCACTTGCCGAGCGCCTTCAGGCCCCGGTCGCCCTTCCACTGGGTGATGCAGCGGGCGGCCTGCCAGGGCACGACCCGGTCGACGCCGACCTCGGTCATGGTCTCGACGGCGAGTTCGCCCCGGTCGCCCTTGGGCAGCGCCTGGACGACGGTGATGCGCGGGGCGGGCTCGGGCTCCTCCACGACCGCACCGAGCCGGACGAGCAGCCGGTCCTTGCCCTCGGTCCCGGTCACCTCGGCCACGGCATGGCGTCCGGCGCCGTCGGTGAGGACGACCTCCTCACCCGCCTGGAGCCGCTTCACCGAGACGGCGTGCCGTCCCTCGGGGCCGTCCAGGACGAACGGTCCGCCCTCCGGGCCGAAGTCCTCCACCACGAACACGGGAGCGGTCATCCCGCACCACCTCCGTCAGTCAACTCTGTTGTCGCAGCGCGCAGTTCGGCGGCCAGTACCTCCACAAGGCGCCCGGCCGGCAGCGCGCGGGCCAGCCGGTGTCCTTGTCCCGCCCACAGCGCCATGCCCTGTGCGTCCCCGGCCCCGGCGGCGGCCCGGCGCAGCGGGGCGGTCAGGTGGTGGAC
>NZ_WWIR01000413.1 GCF_009863025.1 Streptomyces sp. SID4985
AGGGGCCCCGAACCCGTACGCGGCGCCCGCACAGGCCCCTCAGCCGCAGCCCGCGCCCGCCGCTGCTCCCCCGGCCCCGCAGTCGGCCCCGGCCGCCGAGCCCGCGCGGTCCGCCGGAGCCGCCGAGAAGGCCGCCGCATCCGCCGAACCGACCCAGCCCGAGGACGCCCGATGAGCACGCACAACACCCCGCTGCCACAGGCACCCGCGGCCGCCGCGAGCGACGGACCGTTCCCCGGCTACAGCTCGCCCATCCCGATCGTGCGCACCCATCTCGGGCACGCGCTGGCCTCGGAGTGGACGAAGATCAGGTCGGTGCGCTCGACGATCTGGACGCTGGGCGTGTTCGCGCTGCTCGTGTTCGGCATCGGCCTGCTGGTCGCGCTCGCGGTGCGCGGCACCTCCGCCGACCTGTCCGGCGCGACCGCCCTCGCCATGGGCTTCTTCGGACTGCTGCTCGGCATGGTCTGCGTGATCACCCTGGGCGTGCTGACGACGGCCTCGGAGTACGGCACGGGCATGATCCGTACGACGATGACGGCGTGCCCGACCCGGGGCCGGGTCCTCGCCGCCAAGTCGATCGTGTTCTTCGTGCTCGCCTTCGTGGTGACGCTGGTGACCGTGACCGTGACGGCCCTGGTGCAGACCTCGCTGCTGACGGGCCACGGCGTGGAGTCGCCGACCGGTCAGGACTGGCTGAAGGCCACGGTCGGCATCAGCCTCTTCATCGCCCTGGTCGGGCTGATCTCGCTGCTGGTCGGCTCGATGATCCGGCACTCCGCGGGCGCCATCACCCTCATGATCGGCGCGGTGCTCGCCCCGCTGGTGATCGCCCTCTTCATGAACGCGCCCTCGCTGGAGAAGGTCCAGCAACTGCTGCTCGAGTACTCGATCCCGAGCCAGATGGGCGTCTTCTACGACAACACCCTGAGCCACTCCGGGCCTTCGGGCTGGGAGCCGCTGTGGATCATGCTGGGCGTGACGGCCGCGGCCTACGCGGCGGCGTACGCGCTGCTGCGCAGCCGGGACGTGTAGCCCGCGCCGGGTCAGAACCTCGGCGCGCCACCGGGCCGTCGCACTCTCGTGGTGCGGCGGTCCTTCGCGTTCCAGCAGGCCTTGTGCCAGTGCCTGCGGTCGTCCACGCCCGCGTGCTCGGGCCAGGCCACCACGTGCGGGACGCCGGAGGGGATCAACTGGTCGCAGCCGGGGCAGCGGTAGGTCTTGCCCTCGGCGCTCGCCCCCGCGACATGGCGCACGCTCCAGTCCTCGCCCCGCCAGTTCTCACTGGCCTGCCAGCCGCCGTACCGGCCGGTCCCCTCGTCCTCGGCACTGCGGCCGGACGCTCCGGCTGCCTTCGGTCGGTTGCGACGCGGGGACACGGGACACCTCTCGGGGCTATACAGGAAGTACGGTCCGCGTCCAGCCTACGCGGCACCCGAGCGGGCAGGCGTAAAGAACCAACCCGCACAAGTCCCCCTCAGGGGCGATCCATTCCAGCAGAGAACCGACCATTCTGCAGACAATCCGCAAATCCCCCTGCCGAGCCGTGTCCTGGGCACGTGTCATGTGGTTATGCCGAGAGCGGGGGAGCTCCGGTCGGAGCCGAGAAAGCGGGAAGTGCGATGCGTGTAGGAAGTTTTGTCCTGGCGGCCCGGTTCCCGGGCCAGGGCCCCGGGGAGGCCCTGCACCGGGCGGTCCGCTCGGCGGAGGTGGCCGACGAGGCCGGACTGGACACCGTGTGGCTGGCCGAGCACCACTTCGTGCCGTACGGGACCTGCCCGTCGGCGATCACCCTGGCCGCCCTGCTGCTCGGCCGCACCCGCCGCGTCCGGGTCGGCACCGCGGTCAGCGTCCTGCCCACCGCCCACCCGGTCGCCGTCGGCGAACAGGCGGCGCTGCTGCACGTGACCAGCGGCGGCCGCTTCACCCTCGGCGTGGGCCGCGGCGGCCCCTGGGTCGACCTGGAGGTGTTCGGCACCGGCCTCGGGGCGTACGAGCGCGGCTTCCCGGAGTCGCTGGACCTGCTGCTGCGCTGGCTGCGGGAGCCGTCGGTGGCGGCCTCGGGCGAGCGGTACCGCTTCCGCGAGGTGCCCGTCGTACCGCGCCCGTCGGAGTCGCTGACCGAGGCTCCGGGACCCGAGGTGGTCGTCGCGTGCACCTCGCCCGCGAGCGTACGGCTGGCCGCCGAGCGCGGGCTGCCGATGCTGCTCGGGATGCACATCGGGGACGAGGAGAAGGCGGAGATGGTCGGGTTGTGGCGACGCCACGCACGGGCGGCGGGCCGTTCCGGCGAGGAGATCACCGGGGCCGGGCACGTCTCGGCCGGGGTCTGCCAGCTCGCGGACCGACGCACGGACGCGGTGGAGACGCTGCTGAAGGCGATGCCGGGCTGGCTGAAACAGGGCCTCGACGCGCACGTGACGGTGGACGGGCGGCCCCGCGCGATGCGCGATCCGTTCGCCTACACCGAACTGCTCTGCGGGCTGCACCCGGTGGGCACGCCCCGCCTCGCGGCCGACCGGCTCGCGGCGACGGCCGAGCGCACCGGCATCTCCCGGTTCGCCCTCCTGACCGAGGGGTCCGGCGATCTGGACGCGACCGAGGAGAACCTGCGGCGCCTGGGCGCCGAGGTGCTGCCCCAGCTGCGCTGACCGGCTCCCCGGCGCCCCCGGCCGGGATGCCCGCCGCTCCGGCACCGCGCGGGCTGCGCGGGGGCGGAGCGGCAAGCCGGCCGGGCCGTCAGCAGTCCCGGAGTTCCGGCGACTGGTTGAGCAACTGGCTGCGCACCGAGGTGAATCGGGCCAGCGTCTCGTCGGCCGAGGGGTCGAGCGGGAACACCGCCACCCGGTGGCAGTTCTGGAAGGCCAGCCGCACTCCGAAGTGCCGCTGCAGTGCGCCGCGCATGGCGTCGCTCGCGAGCACACGCAGCAGCTCACCACGCGCGTGCTCGTCCGGCGGGGGCGTCTGGTTGTCGGCGAAGGGTCCGCCGTCCACGTTCAGCCGGGCCACCAGGGCGCTGATCATCTCCCACGCAAAAGGCAGGGAGGTCCGGACGCAGTCGACGAATTCTGCATCGTCGACCTCGCCTCGCTCGGCCTTTTCGAGTAGGGCCGGTGAGACGTCGAGCGACATGGGTTCTCCTCTCGCACCCCCGACGGGCAGGGGTTGCCGGACAGATGTGGGAGTACGCGTCATCCGGACGATCGGTACACACACCGCGCCCCCCGACTCCTACGGTAGGCAACCGTCGGTGACCACACCAGCAGAATGCGTATATGGAACGGTCGCTCTGCGGTCACAATCGGCCAGGGATGAACAAGAGTTTCCAGGGACAAATAGGGTGGCCCAGTGGACGGCCGAGGCGGGTGGGGCGGGACGGGAGCCGGGCGAATCGCGTGCACGGGGGCGCGTCGAGTAGCGTTGCCGACCATGCGTCTCGTCATTGCCCGGTGCTCGGTCGACTACGCCGGCCGGCTCACCGCCCACCTGCCCTCGGCTCCCCGCCTGATCCTGGTCAAGGCGGACGGCAGCGTCTCCATCCACGCGGACGACCGGGCCTACAAGCCCCTCAACTGGATGTCGCCGCCCTGCACCCTGAAGGAGGGCACGGGGGACGACAGCGGGGTGTGGACCGTCATCAACAAGGCGGGCGAAAAACTGATCATCACGATGGAGGAGATCCTGCACGACTCCTCCCACGAACTCGGGGTGGACCCCGGTCTGATCAAGGACGGCGTGGAAGCGCACCTCCAGGAGCTGCTCGCCGACCGCATCGAGACGCTCGGCGAGGGCTACACGCTCATCCGCCGCGAGTACATGACCGCCATCGGCCCGGTGGACATCCTGTGCCGGGACGCCGACGGCGGCACCGTCGCGGTCGAGATCAAGCGGCGCGGCGAGATCGACGGCGTGGAGCAGCTCACCCGCTATCTGGAGCTGCTCAACCGCGATCCGCACCTCGCCCCGGTGCGCGGTGTCTTCGCCGCCCAGGAGATCAAGCCCCAGGCCCGCGTGCTCGCCACGGACCGGGGCATCAACTGCCAGATCCTCGACTACGACGCCATGCGCGGCATCGAGGACGACAAGCTGCGTCTGTTCTGACCCGCACCGCCCCGGCTCACATCCGACCCGCGCGGCCCCGGCTCACATCACCTCGCCGGGGTCGGTGCTCGCCGGGTCGACGGGGGCCGACGCGCTGGAGGGCGCGGGGCCGCTGGCGGAGGTGGAGGTCTCCGGGTCGGTCCCGGGGTCCGTCGGGGTCGGCGACGCGGGTGTGGTCGGTGGGGTCGGGGTCGACGTCGTCGCCGATGTCGACGGGTCGGGCTCGGGAGAGCCGCCGCTCGGCTTCGAGGTCGGCTTGTCGGTGGTCCGGCTGGGCTTCGGGCCGGGCTTCTCCGTGTTCTGGTGACCTCCGCCCGTCCCTCTCGTCTCCGCCGCACCGGCGGGCGCCTTGAGTGGCGTGACGGACGGTGCCGGGCCGCTGGGCCGGGCGCTCGGGGCGGACGTGTCGCGGGCCTTGGCGTCGTCCTTCTTCGGCACCGCGCCCAGGTTCCCGTCGTCCAGGCCCTGGGTCGCGGACGGGTCTATCTCCACGCTGCCCGCCGGATCGCGGTCGGTGCCCTGCTGCGAGGTCATGCCGAGCGTGACGACCGTGCCGAGCACGGCGACGAGCAGCGCGCCGGACCCGGCGGCCACCAGATTGCGCCGGGCCGTTCCGCGGATCCCGGCCCGGCCGTCCTCGGCCACCGGGCGCATCGTGACCGTGCCCGCGTCGGTGGGGCCGTACAGCGCGACGGGCCCGGCCACGGTCTGGTCGTGCCGGGCCTCGGACGCCTCGGCGGCCGTCAGCGCGGCGAGGGCGGGCAGGTCACCCGCGCGGTCGGCGACC
>NZ_WWIR01000414.1 GCF_009863025.1 Streptomyces sp. SID4985
CGCCGCCCGCCCCGTCGGCGGCGCCGTCGGCCAGCTCATCGAGGCCGCCCGGGGCGAGGACGCCCTGCTGCGCGGGCTCGCCTTCGAGGCGCTGCGCGTCGTCGGCGCCCCCGCCGAGCCGGACGTGCACGCGGTCGTCGAGGAGCCCGCGCTGCGGCCGTACGCCCTGCTGTGGCTGGCCGAGCACGACGGTGTGGACCCCGAGGACGCGCACGAGGTGCTCACCCGCGAGGAGGCCACCTGGCTCTGGGTCGACACCGCCGCCGCCGTCGCCGACCACGGCGAGACGGACATGCTGGTACGGCACCTGGAGGCCGCCGTGCAGCCGACCGTCCCCGCCCTGCTGGAGGAGGTGCGCGCCGTCGGCCACCCCCGCACCGTGCAGGTCCTGGTCGCGCTGGCCGCCGCGCACCCCGACCCCGCCCTCGCCAAGGCCGTACGCCGCGCCGCCTTCCAGGTCCACACGGGCGGCTAGCGGCGGGCCCCCACGCGGTCGGCGGCTCAGGCGCTCAGGGGCTCAACGGCTCAGGGGCTCAGAGCGCGATCGCCGGGGCGTACGTCCCGAAGCTCCAGACGTTGCCCTCGGCGTCCCGCGCCATGTAGTCCCGCGAGCCGTAGTCCTGGTCCGTCGGGGGCATAAGGATCTCCACGCCGTGCTCCACGGCCCGCTGGTGGTGGGCGTCCACGTCGTCCACGACGATGTACACCCCCGCGGGCCCGGCGTCCTTCATCACGGAGTCGAAGAGCCCGCCGCGCCCCTTGGAGCCGAGCATCACCGCGCCGTTGCCCTGGGCCAGCTCGGCGTGGAGCACGGTGCCGTCCTCCGACTCGTACACCGTGAGCTCGGTGAAGCCGAGGGCCTCCGTCAGCTGCCCGATCGCGGCCTTCGCGTCCGCGTAGAGCACCGTCGGGTAGACACTGGGCCGTCCGTCCGCTGCCGCCATGGCGATCACTCCCTTGTGCGCCGGGTACCTCCGGACGTCCTGTCCGGATCTGTGGTGACTCGCCGCTCAGTGTGACACCCGCCACTGACAACGCCCCGGGTCTTTCGGCGCACCCGTCAGCCGAAGGTGTTGCACCGGGACGGGTCGCCCGTGCGGTACCCCTGGTCGAACCACTGCTGGCGCTGGAGCGAGGAGCCGTGCGTCCAGGTCTCCGGGGTCACCCGGCCCTGGAACTCCTGCTGGATCCGGTCGTCGCCCACGGCCGCCGCCGCGTTCAGGCCGTCCTTGATGTCCTCCGGGGTCAGGCTGGTGATCAGCGGCCGCCCGGTCGCCGGGTCCGGGGTCGTCGTCGCGTGGTGGGCCCACACCCCGGCGTAGCAGTCGGCCTGGAGCTCGGTGCGCACCGAGTTGCTGCTCTCGCCGGTCAGGCCGTCCTGGGTACGGCCGAGGGTGCCCTCCAGGTCCTGTACGTGGTGGCCGTACTCGTGCGCGACGACGTACGCCTGCGCGAACGGGCCCCCGCTCGCCCCGAACTTCGTCCGCAGCTCGTCGAAGAAGCCCAGGTCCAGATAGACCTTGCCGTCGCCGGGGCAGTAGAACGGCCCCACCGCCGCGGTCGCCGCCCCGCAGGCCGTACGGATCTGGCCGGTGAAGAGCACGGTCTTCGCCGGGGTGTAGGTACGGCCCTGACCGCGGAACTCCTGCGACCAGTAGTCCTGCACGCTGTTGACCACCGCCACCATCCGGCAGTCGGTCCGGGTGTTCGCGTCCTTGCCGGTACGGCACGACTCCTGGACGTCACCGAGCGACGACGGCTGCGACGCCGCCTGATCACCGCCCGACGACAGCCCCAGCTGGTCCGGCCCCACTCCCAGGAACAGCGCCAGCAACAGGGCGATCAGCCCCCCGATGCCACCCCCGATGGTCATCCGCCCACCAGGAATCCGGCTCCCGCGCGCGTCCTGCACCTCGGACGTGTCGAGATTCGCGTCATCGTCGAACTGCACCGGCCCCACACCTTCCGTCCCAGCGCCACTTCCACATCCAGCGCCCTGCCGCCATCCTTACCCGCCCACCTGCCCGGGACCACTGCGGGCCCCGGCGGGACTTCCGCCCCCCGGTACGACCACTCCGCACCCCGGCCAGACCACCCCTCACCCCTCGCCGGACCCAGCTCTCACACACGCACGCCCCCCGCAGGACAACCCCCTCACCCCCGCCAACCCCCG
>NZ_WWIR01000415.1 GCF_009863025.1 Streptomyces sp. SID4985
GGCGCGGTGCCCCGGCCCAGGAGGAGGGCGGCCCGGCCGCGCTGGAGACCGCGCAGGCGGCGTCCGGCGGTACGGGACGTCGGCGCGCCCGGCCCGCCGACGGCAGTGCGGGTGCCGGTGCCGGTGCCGGTCAGGACGCGGTGGCCGAGGGTGCCGTGATGACGGCGGCCGAGCACGCCGCCGGTACGGCCGCCGTGGCCTCGGGGCTCGGTGCCGCCGTTCCGCTGCAGGGCGTGCCCGCCTCCGGTGGCCGTGAGGAACAGCCGGCCCTGCCGCCCGCGCTGCCCGCCGCCCCCGACCCGAGGGTGGCCGAGGCCGTACAGCCGACCGGACGGCGCCGACGTGCGCTGGGCAGCGCTCCGGAAGCGGCCGATGCCGCGCCGGAGGCCGCCGACCAGGGGCCACGCCCCGTCTTCGCCCTGCCGCCCGCCGAGGCCGACCGCACCCCCGAGGTCCCCGCCGGGATGCCCGCGCTGGCTCCGGCTCCGGTTCCTTCTCCGGTTCCGGTTCCGGTTCCGGGTGACGAGGGGCGGCACGACGCCGCCTCCGTCGACGACGCCGACGAGCACACTCCGCCCCAGCCGCACCCCACGACGTCGCCCACCGGACGCCGCCGCCGCGCGGTGGCCCAGCCGAGCGAGCCGACGCGGGAGGCGCAGGGCGTGGCGACGGTCGCCCCGCAGGCTCAGCCGGGTGCGATGCCGGGTACGCCAGGGGTTCCGGCGCAGGTGCCTGCTCCGGGTGGGGTGCCGGTGCCCGGTCAGCCGCTTCCGGTCGCGGGGCAGCCCGCCGCCGTGGCGGGTCAGGCCGTTCCGGTTCCCGGACAGGCCGTACCCGTGCCTGGTCAGGCCATCGCCGTGGCGGGTCAGGCCGCGCCGGTTCCCGGGCAGGCCGTACCTGTTCCGGGTCAGGCGGTTCCGGTCCCCGGTCAGGCGGTCGCCGTACCCGGACAGGCTCCCGGCACCGCCGTACCGGCGCCCGGACAGCCCGTCCCCGTGCCCGGGCAGGCCGTCGCCCTCCCGGCTCAGGCCCCCGGCGCTCCCGTGGCCGCCCCCGGTCAGCAGTTGCCGGTCCCCGGACAGGTCGCGCCGATCCCGGCCCAGGGCATCCCCGCTCAGGCCCCGGCGCCCGCCGA
>NZ_WWIR01000416.1 GCF_009863025.1 Streptomyces sp. SID4985
GCACGGACGCGCGAACGCGGCGGCACGGCGGCGGTGGGCCCGCTGTCCTTCCCGCCCGGCCGCGCCGCCCTGCTCGCCGACCGCGACGGCGCCACCTTCGGCATCTGGCAGGGCGAGCTGGTCTCCAACTGGGAGACCTGGCGCCGCTCGGCCCCCACCTTCATCCGGCTGCACACCCGCAACGCCTTCGACTCCGCGATCTTCTACGGCGAGGTGCTGGACTGGGCGACCGGGGCGCCGGGCTGCTGCGAGGTCGAGTACGAGGGCGGCGAGGTGGTGCTGCGCAGCCAGGGCGACGTGGTGGCGCGCATCGACTCGGGCGCGGTGGAGGCGGCCCCCGACCCCTCCGTGCGACCGCACTGGCAGGTCCACTTCGCGGTGTCCGACGTGGCCCGCTGTGCGCGCGGCGCCGAGAAGCACGGCGGCAGCGTGCTCAGCGAGCAGGCGACCGAGGCGGTGCTGCGCGACCCGGACGGGGCGCAGTTCACGGTGACCTCACGCGACCCGCGCGGCTGACGTAGGTACGTGCGAAGGGGCGCCCACCGACAGTGGGCGCCCCTTCGCACGTACGACTCAGCCGCTCTGGGACGGCCGGGAGAGCAGGATCAGGCTGCGGGACTCGACCCGGAGCCCGCTGCCCGCCTTGCGCTCGCGTTCGTCGGGCACGCCGTCGGGGTCGGCGGTGTCGATCAGGGTGGTCCAGCGCTCGCCGTAGGACACCCCGGGCAGCCGGAAGTCGACCGGTTCCCAGTAGCCGTTGAGGAGGATCAGGAAGGAGTCGTCGACCACGCGCCGTCCGTAGGCGTCGCGTTCGGCGATGGCGTCGCCATTGAGGAACACGCCCACCGAGTACGCGTCGTCGCGCTGCCAGTCCTGGTCGGCCATCTCACGCGCGTCGGGCCGCAGCCACACCAGGTCGGGCAGCCGCCGGTCGGCCTTGGCCGGGGTCTCGCCGTGGAAGAACCGGCGCCTGCGCAGCACCGGGTGCCCGGCGCGCAGGGCGATGATCCGGCGGGTGAACTCGGTCAGCGACCGCTGTTCGCCGTCGAGGTCCCAGTCCACCCAGGAGACCTCGTTGTCCTGGCAGTAGGCGTTGTTGTTGCCGC
>NZ_WWIR01000417.1 GCF_009863025.1 Streptomyces sp. SID4985
CGGACGCGGCCGCCGCCCGCGCCGCCGAGCAGCGGCGCATGGCCGCCGCCGCCCGCAAATGGGGCCTGAACGAGGTCCCCCTCACCCCGCCCGCGCGCCCCGCGACCAAGCCGGAGATCACCGCCCGCGCCGGTTTCGAGGTCGACCACCAGGACGACTGGGACCTCCCCCCGGTCTTCACCACCATCCCCACCCAGCAGAAGATCGTCTTCCTCACCATCGACGACGGCGCCGAGAAGGACCCCAGGTTCCTGGAGATGATGCGGGAACTGAAGCTCCCGTACACCGCCTTCCTCAGCAACTACCTCGTCAAGGACGACTACGGCTACTTCCGCAAGATGCAGTCGTACGGCAACTCCCTCGAGAACCACACCCTGACCCACCCCTACCTCCCCGGCCTCTCCTACGAGCAGCAGCGCCACGAGATCTGCGGGATGCAGGACATCATGGAGAAGCAGTTCGGCAAGCGCCCCACCGTCCTGCGCCCGCCCTACGGCGACTACAACCAGGACACCCTGCGCGCCGCCAAGTCCTGCGGCATCAAGTACGCGCCGATCTGGAACGAAGAGGTCTACGTCGACCACTGGGAGTACCGCGAGGACGACCAGCGACTGCGCCGTGGCGACATCGTCCTCACCCACTTCCGGGGCCCCGACGAGTGGAACGGCACCATGGTCGACGACATGCGCCGCTTCCTGAACAAGATCACAGCCGAGGGCTACGCGGTCGCCCGCCTGGAGGACTACCTGTGAGGCATGGGGGGCGGGGACGGGTGCGTGCTCGTGCGCGGAGGCGCTCGGTGAGGGGCGGCGCCGCGCGCGCCGCACTGTGCGCCGTCCTCGCCGCGTCCGCCCTCCTGACCGGCTGCGCCCAGTCCGTCGACCCCATCGAGCGCCTCGGCAAGAAGGCCGCCGAGGGAGTCCACCACCCGGTCGTACGCGCCGACCGCGCCTACCGCCACTGGGGCCTGCCCGCCCCCCTCGCCACGGCCCCCCACCACCCCATGACCGCCCGCACGACCACCCCCCT
>NZ_WWIR01000418.1 GCF_009863025.1 Streptomyces sp. SID4985
GGTCGGCGACGGCCCGGACCGGGCGGCCCTGCGCGCGGCGGCGGGCCCCGGGGTGCTGTTCCCGGGCGCGGTGAGTGACGTACGGCCCTGGTACCGGGCCGCCGATCTGGTGGCGCTGCCCTCGCGCTGGGAGGGCATGGCGCTCGCGCCGCTGGAGGCGCTGGCCTGTGGGCGGCCCGTGGTCCTGGCCGATGTGGACGGTGCTCGGGAGAGCCTGCCGCCCGCGTCGGCGGGGCTCTGTCTGGTGCCGCCCGAGGACCCGGCCGCGCTGGCCGCCGCCGTCGCCGGACTGCTGACCGACGCGCCGCTGCGCGCGGAGTTCGGCGAGTCCGGGCGCCGTCACGTCCTGTCCACCCACGACGTGCGGCACACCGCCGAGCGGATCGCGGGCGTCTACCGCGAACTCCTCGGCGCCCGGCCGCCCGTGTCCGCCGAGCGCAGGGAGTCCCTTCTCTCGTGACCACGGAAAGCACTGCCCCCACCGCGCAGCCCTGGGACCGGGCCACGGGCCAGGTCCCGCTGGTACGGGCCCGCGCCGCGCGCGGCTTCCGGCTCCCGGTACGGCGCCCGCCCGCCCGGGCCGCCTCTCCCCTGCCGCTGCTCGCGGCCGACCTCGCCGGGGCGCTCGTGGGCGCCGCCGCGCTGGACCCGGCCGCCCACCATCCCTTGCTGATCGCGGCGCTGCTGTGCGGCGCCCTGCTGCTCCGCCCCCGGC
>NZ_WWIR01000419.1 GCF_009863025.1 Streptomyces sp. SID4985
CCGCGCTCCGCGAGCCGTGCGACCGGGGGCAGCAGGCGCAGCGTCAGCACGGTGCCGGCGAGCAGGGCCAGCGCGGGCGCGGCGACCAGCAGCGGATCGATCCCGAGTGTCCCCGTCGAGCCCGCGGCGGTCGTGCCGTCGGCGGCCACGACGCCCGTGGTCTGCCGGCCCAGTTGCCAGTAGGCGACCCCGGCGACGACGAGCAGACCGAGGTCGGCGCCGGCGCGCAGCGGAGTGGGGAACAGGTCACGGCGAGGGCGGCGGGGTACGGATGCGGCGGGCGTCGTGCCGTCGGACGACGGCTTCGCCGACCGCCGCCCACCACGGGCCTTGAGACCGCCGCGCGCCCCGGGGCCGCGCAGGCCGAGGCCCGCGCGGAGCCGTCCGGTCGACCGGCCCTTCGTCGCGTTGCCGCGCGTCCTGCGGTCCGTGTCCGTCAGCGCCGGCAGCGTCACCGCCAGCGCGCAGCCCAGCGCCCCCCCGACGGC
>NZ_WWIR01000420.1 GCF_009863025.1 Streptomyces sp. SID4985
GGGCGCACTGGGCCTCGCCGGTCCGCGCCCCCGGCTCGCGGGACTCGCGCGCGCCGTGCTGGCGCAGCTCGCCGCGCTGCACTCGCCCGAGCTGCTGGAGATCGTGCTGATCAGCGCGGACCACTCGCGTCCGCTGGAGGAGCGGCTCGCGGAGTGGTCCTGGCTGGGCTGGCTGCCGCACGTCCGCCCGGGTCACGGGCAGGACTGTCGGCTGCTGCTCGCGTACGACCGCGAGCAGGCGGCGGCCCGTACCGAGGAGCTGCTGCGCCGGGTCGAGGACCCGGCGGCGCCCGGACCCGCCGCGCACCCCGGGCCGTACACCGTGGTCGTGGTGGACGGCGACCCCGGCGGGGCGGCGCTGCGCGAGGCGGTGGCGCGGCTGGCCGTGGCCGGACCGCACGCCGGTATCCATGTGGTGTGCCTGGCGGAGACGGCGGCGTGTTCGCCCGCCTCGCCGGTGGCGGGGACGTACGACGACGCGTGCGCGGTGACGCCGACCTTCCGGCACTGCGGTGCGGTGGCGCTGCTCAGCGGGGACGTGGCGAGCGCGCTGCGGCTGATGCGGGTGGCGCCGAGCGGTCCCGTGGGACCGGGCGCGGTCGCGGCCGTGGACGCGGTGTCGGCGGCGTGGGCGGAGCGGTTCGCGCGGGCGCTGG
>NZ_WWIR01000421.1 GCF_009863025.1 Streptomyces sp. SID4985
GCGTCGGACGGCGTGGCGGCGTCGCCAGGCCAGTCGTCGGACGAAGCGCGCCGAGCGGCGCGCGCGGCTGCCTCGCCGGAAGGCGCCGGGGTCTCGCCAGGCCAATCGTCCGACGAAGCGGCGGAAGACGCGGCTGCGGTCTCGGTCTCGGACGGGGCAGTGGCCTCGCCGGGCCAGTCGTCGGCCTGAGCGCGCCGGGCGGCACGCGCGGCGGACGGCGCGGCTGACTCGTCGGACCGGTCGTCCGTCGCA
>NZ_WWIR01000422.1 GCF_009863025.1 Streptomyces sp. SID4985
GGCCTGCGCCGCGTTGGCGCCGGGCGCGCCGTGCACCCCGCCGCCGGGATGCGCGGAGGCCGACGCCAGATACAGGCCCCGTACCGGCGTCTCGGGACGGCCCGTGCCCGGGATCGGACGGAAGACGGCCTGCTGGTGCAGATTGGTGGTGCCCGCGTTGAGCGCGCCCTCGTTCAGGTTGGCGTCGGCCGCCTGGAGCGTGGGCGGTGCCAGGACGCGCCGGTTCACGATGCGGCCGCGGAAGCCCGGCGCGTACTCCTCGAGGCGCTGCTCGATCCGGTCCGCCATGATCTCGCGCTCCGCGGCGTCCCAGGTGCCGTTGAGCGGGCCGCCCTCCACCGCGTCGCCCCGGATGTCCCGGGGCAGATGGGTGTACGCCCACGCGGACTCGGTGCCCGCGGGCGAGCGGGTGGGGTCGGCGGTGGTCATCTGGCCGAGGAGCAGGAAGGGCCGGTCCGGGACGAGCCGCATGGCGATCTGCGCGGCGAACCGGGTCAGCTCGTCCATGCTGTCGGCGATGTGGACGGTCCCCGCCCGGCCCGCCTCCTCGGCCTTCCACGGGATCGGGCCGCTCAGCGCCCAGTCCACCTTGAAGGTGGCGAAGTCCCACTGGAACCGCTCCATGTCCGAGCGGACCCGCTCCGGCAGATGCTCGGGCGCGACCAGGGCGCCGTACAGCTCGGGGGCCGACACGTCGGCGAGGACGGCCCGGCGCGCCGGGACCGCGTCACCGTCGGCCGTACGCACCCCGAGGGCCCGGCCGCCGTCGACGACCACCCGGGTCACCCGCGTGCCGCAGCGGACGGTGCCGCCCCGGCGCTCCAGCCTGCTCTGCAGGGCGCGGGTGAGGGCGCCCGCGCCGCCGACCGGCACCGGGAAGCCGTACGTCTGCCCGAGCATGGTCATGATCCAGCCGAAGCCCGCGCCGCCCGCCGACTCCGGGCCGAGGTCGGCGTGCAGGGCGGTGCCCGCGACCAGCAGGCGCGCGGCCTCGCTGTCGAACTCCTCCTCGCCGAAGCGGCGCACGGGCAGCAGCATGTTCCGCGCGAGCTGGAGGGTTCCGTGGGCCCGCATCCGCAGGGCCAGCGCCACCAGCGGCTTCACCGGGGGCATGGTCGCGAAGATGGCGCCGAGCAGGTCCTTGCCCGCCCGGTCCCAGGTCGCGCACAGCTCCAGCCAGGACCGGCCGTCGCCGTCGGCGAAGCTGTCCAGGTTGCCGGCCGTGGCGTCCCGGTCGCGCTCCAGGACCGCGCAGCGTCCGTCGGGCAGCGGATGGGCCAGCACCGCGGGCGCGTGGGACCAGCGCAGCCCCTCTTCCTCCAGGTGCAGGTCCCGGATGACCGGGGAGGCCGCGGCCAGCGGATAGAAGGAGCTGAACAGGTCGTTGACGAAGTCGGGGTGCACCCCGTGGTCGCTGCGGACCGCGCCGCCGGGCGTGTCCGCCGCCTCCAGTACCGTCACGCTCCAGCCGTGGTCGGCGAGGATGTTCGCCGCGACCAGGCCGTTGGGTCCGGACCCGATCACCACCGCGTCAGTCATGGCCGGCCTCCCCGGTCGGCGAGGACGGTGTGGGCGGCGCGGTGTCCCCGGGCCGCTTCCTCGGATGCGTCTCCTCCACGACCCGGGCCAGCCGCGCGAGCATGCCCCGGTGGCGCAGCTGGATCGCCGCGTCGAGGAGGGTGTTGTGCAGCCGGTCGCCCAGGCCGCTCAGCGGATGCTCGTCCACGATGACGAGGGTGTTCTCGCCCCAGGGCCGGATCTCGAAGGCGATCCGCGCGCTGCCGAGCGTGCTGCGCGCCTCCAGCTCCAGATGCTCCGGCGGATCGTAGCGGCGGACCACGGTGTAACCCCGGGCCACCTTGGGGCCGAGCGGGACCGTGTAGGAGAGGGACGAGCCGAGTTCGGGCCAGTCGCCCTCGCGGGGTGCGGTCTCGGCGGTGCCGACGACCCAGTCCGCGTAGCGGTAGGGATTCGCCAGCACGCTCCACACGTCGGCCGGAGCGCGTTCGATGAGCTGATACCGGATCGCCACGGTCTTCTCCTCGCGGACGGCGCTGCATTCCCGGGCGTCCCGAGTAACCCCGTGGCTACGGCTCACACGCTGCGGGCGCACACCATGGGCACGGCTCACATGTCGCGGCGCACCATGGGTACGGCTCATATGTCGCGAGCTCATACACGGTGGGCCCCGGGGCCGGGCGGATCAGCCGAAGGCCCCGCGCAGCGCGGACAGCAGCGTCTTGCGCGACCAGTCGATGTAGTCCGGCTGGGTCTCGCCGCCGATCTGCACCAGGGCCACCTCGGTGAACCCGGCCTCGACGTACGGCCGCACCGCGTCCACGAACGCCTCCGGGTCGTCACCGCACGGAATCGACCCGGCCACGTCCTCCCGGGTCACGAACCGGGTGGCCGAGGCGAAGGAGTCCGGGTGGGGCAGCTCGGAGTTGACCTTCCAGCCGAGCCCGAACCAGCGGAACTGGTCGTGCGCCCGGTCGATCGCCGCTTCGCGGTCGGGGCCGTAGCTGACCGGGAGCTGCCCGACGCGGGGCTTGCCCGCGCCGCCGTGCCGGTCGAAGGCGTCCAGCAGCTCCTTCTTGGGCTCGGTCGCGACGACCAGGTCGGCCAGATGACCGGCCAGCGTGCAGGACTGCTCGCCGGAGACGGCGATGCCGAGGGGCGGCGTCTTCTCCGGCAGGTCCCACAGCCGCGCCGACTCCACGTCGAAGTACGTGCCGTGGTAGGTCACATGGCCGCCCTCGAAGAGCGCGTGGATGATCTCCACCGCCTCCTCCAGCATCTCGTGGCGTACGTCCACGGCGGGCCAACCGCCGCCGATCACATGCTCGTTGAGATTCTCGCCCGCGCCGAGCCCGAGCCGGAACCGGCCCTCGGCCAGCAGTTGGAGCGTGGCCGCCTTCTGCGCCACGACCACCGGGTGGTAGCGGACCGTCGGACAGGTCACGTACGTCATCAGCGGAATCCGCGAGGTCGCCTGGGCCGCCGCGCCGAGCACCGTCCACGCGTGGGGCGAGTGGCCCTGCGAGCGCAGCCAGGGGAAGTAGTGGTCGGAGGTGACGGAGAAGTCGAACCCCGCCTCCTCGGCGCGGACCACGTGGTCCACCAGCTCCCGGGGTCCGGCCTGTTCGGTCATCATCGTGTATCCGATTCGCACCATAGGTGCCCGAGTCCCCGCTCTCGCTGCCGGAAAACGGGCCGGAGCCTTCCGGAAGACAGACCGGAGCGGGCCGGATCGACCCGGATCGACTCGGCCCGCTCCGACGGGGGACTCGGCCCGCTCCGACGGGAGACGCTGTCACGCCCGGGGCGTGAACCGCTCCCAGACCCGGTGGCTCCCCAGCAGCGTCAGGACCTCCTCCAGCACGTCGACCGCGTTCCCGCCGGTCACCACGCCGGGCGCGTCGAGCGGGACGCCCGCCGCGCGCAGCGTCTCCTCGGCGCCGTTCCAGCCGCCCAGCGCCTTGCCGTGCCGGAACGCCTCGTCCAGCAGTACGGCGACACGCGGGTCGGTGCCAGTACCGTCGCCGCCCGGCGCGGGCCCGGCCAGCAGTACGGCGTCGAACTCGGTCGAGCGCGTCGTGGCGTACGAACGCTGCACGGTCAGCGGATCGCCGTCTGCGGACAGCTCGCCGCCGGTCGGGGCGACGACCAGCGGGACGACGTCCGCTGCCAGGGCCGCCTTCTGCACGGCGCGCACCGCGTCCAGGTCGGCGTCCGGACCGGCGACGATCCCGATGACCCGCCCCGCCACCGGCCAGACCTTCCCCACCTGCGACAGCGCGGGCGAGGGCGTCACGTCGGCGAGCGGCACCGTCGGCTCCGGGGCGGGCAGCCCAAGACCCTCCGCCACGCCCGCGCACAGCTCCGGGTCGATGTTCGCGAGGACCTGGAGGCCGCGCTCCTTGATGGTCTTCTCGTAGCACTTGCCCAGCTCGAAGGTGTACGCCGCGACGATGTGCTCCTTCTCGACCGGGCTCATGCTCAGCCAGAACCGGCGCGCCTGGCTGAAGTGGTCCGCGAACGTCTCCGGCGCCTCGCGCACCTTCTGCCCCTCCGGCACGGTCACCGGCGTCTCCACGTAGGCGTGTTGCGCCTGTCCGGCGAGGAACGGGCAGCCGCCGTCGAGGGAGTTGGGCCGGTAGGCGGCCACGCCCGTGTGCACGGCGGTCTGGTGCATCCCGTCGCGCAGCATGTCGTTGACCGGCGCCTCGGTCCGATTGACCGGGAGCTGCGCGAAGTTGGGACCGCCGAGCCGGCTGATCTGGGTGTCCAGGTAGGAGAACAGCCGCCCGGCCAGCAGCGGGTCGTCGGTCACGTCGATGCCCGGCACCAGATGTCCGGGGTGGAAGGCGACCTGCTCCGTCTCGGCGAAGAAGTTGACCGGGTTGGCGTTCAGCGTGAGCAGTCCGATCGGCTGCACCGGCGCCAGCTCCTCGGGCACCAGGTTCGTCGGATCGAGCAGGTCGATGCCGTCGAAGGTCTGGTCGGGCGTGTCCGGGAAGGTCTGGATGCCCAGCTCCCACTGCGGATACGCGCCTGCCTCGATGGCGTCGGCCAGATCGCGCCGGTGGAAGTCCGGGTCCATGCCGCAGATGAGCTGTGCCTCCTCCCAGACCAGGGAGTGCACGCCCAGTCTGGGCTTCCAGTGGAACTTGACCAGCGTGCTCTCGCCGTCGGCGTTCACCAGGCGGAAGGTGTGGATGCCGAAGCCCTCCATCGTCCGGAACGAGCGGGGGAGGCCCCGGTCGGACATGTTCCAGATGGTGTGGTGGGTGGCCTCGGTGTGCAGGGTGACGAAGTCCCAGAAGGTGTCGTGGGCGCTCTGCGCCTGCGGGATCTCCCGGTCCGGCTGCGGCTTGCCCGCGTGGATCACGTCGGGGAACTTGATCGCGTCCTGGATGAAGAACACGGGGATGTCGTTGCCCACCAGGTCGAACGTGCCCTCGCCGGTGTAGAACTTCGTGGCGAACCCGCGCGTGTCGCGCACCGTGTCGGCCGAGCCGCGCGAGCCGAGCACCGTCGAGAAGCGCACGAACACCGGCGTCTCGGCTCCCTCCTGGAGGAAGGCGGCCCGGGTCACCCCGGAGGCGTTCCCATAGGCCTGGAACACACCATGGGCTGCGGCACCACGTGCGTGCACCACACGTTCCGGAATCCGCTCATGGTCGAAGTGGGTGATCTTCTCCCGCAGATGGTGGTCCTGGAGCAGCACCGGGCCACGCGCGCCCGCCTTCAGCGAGTGATCGGTGTCGTACAGCCGATTGCCCTGGGCCGTGGTCAGCCACGCGCCGTCCTGCTCCCTGAGGTCCCGCTCCGCGCCGCTCGGGCGGCCGGTGGGGCCGACCGTGGCGGGCGCGGTCTGGTCGGGCTGGGCGGGCGGCGGCCCGGTGGGCTCGGTGGGTTCGGCGAACGAGGGATTCTCGACCCCCGGTCCGCTCAGGACGTCGGCGACGGACTCCGGGGGCCGCTCGCCCGGCGGCCGCGAAGCGCCGCTCTCCTGCCCGTCGTCGCGCTGGTCGTTGCGTTCCCGCATCGCGGCCTCCCTGGTCGTCCGCGTCGTGAAGCGTCCGTTCACACGGCTATGACGTGTCCGTTCACACGGTCATGGCGTGTCCGTTCGCGCGCCGTCGACGGGGAGCCGTGGGGGTGGGCCGCACCCGTCGACGGGATCGCGCGTTTCGTCGGTCCGGCGGGCGGCACGCGCGCGGCGCCCGCATCCGCCGTCCCTACGGGTTTCCATCCGTCGGGCGCCCACACACACCCGCGCCCGAAGAAAGACGCGTCAGTCGCGCGCGAAGGCGTTGAGCAGCGGCAGGCCCTCGGCGAAGCGGCGCACCTGCTCGACGATCAGCCGCTCGGCACGCGGCCGGAACGCGGCCGAACCGCCGCCGACATGCGGGGTGATCAGCACGCCCGGGGCGTGGCGCAGCGGGTGACCGGAGGGCAGCGGCTCCGGGTCGGTCACGTCGAGGGCCGCGCGCAGCCTGCCCCCGGCGGTCTCCGCGAGCAGAGCTTCGGTGTCAAGCGTGCGGCCGCGCCCCACGTTGACGACCAGCGCGCCGTCGGGCAGCGCCGCCAGCTCCTCCGCGCCCAACAGCCCTTCCGTCTCCGGGGTTTCGGGCAGTACGAGGACGACGATGTCGGTGGTGCGGAGCAGTTCGGGCAGCTCGGAGACCGGGTGCACGTCCTGCTCCGGGCGGGCGCGTCGCGCGACCCGGGTGACCTGGGCCTCGCAGGCCAGCAGCCGCTGTTCCAGGGCGGCGCCGATCGAGCCGTAGCCGACGATCGTGACCCGCGCGTCCGCGAGGGAGCGGGTGAAGTGCGGCTCCCAGCGTCCGGCGGACTGGTCGGCGACCCACTGCGGCAGGTCGCGCTGCGCGGCGAGGATCAGGCCGAGCGCGTGCTCGGCGGTGGAGGCGTCGTGCAGCCCGCGCCCGTTGTGCAGGGCGACACCGGGGGGCAGCAGCGGGAGCAGCTTCTCGACGCCCGCGCTCAGCGACTGCACGGCCTGGAGGCCGGTCAGCCGGGGCAGCAGCCGTACGGCGTCGGGAACGGCGTACGGCATGACCCACAGGCCGACGCGGGCGAGCGTCTCCGCGTCCGGCTCGCTGTCCGGAGTCACCCCGTCCCAGACGTGCACGCGCACGCCCTCGGGCCAGGCGCCGTGGCCGCGGTCCAGGTCGGGCCAGGGGAGAAGCACGTCGGTGGCGGAGTCGTGCACAGCTCTGGTCAACGGGGTCTCCTTCTCGTACGGTTCTTCCCGTCCAGTGAAACACTTTCCACCTCACGGAAAACAGGGGGTCAGGAATGACAGCGACGTCACCTGCCACCGAGACCGCAGGGGCCGTCCACGCGCCCACCGGGTTCTGGCGTTCGGCGCGGGCCCGGTATCTGATGCCGGTCGCCTTCATCACGTACTCGCTCGCCTACCTCGACAAGTCCAACTACGCCATCGCCTCGGCGGGCGGCATGGCCGACGAACTGCATCTGTCGGCCGGTACCGACTCCTTGATCGCCGCGTCCTTCTTCCTCGGCTACTTCTTGTTCCAGATACCCGGCACGATCTATGCCGAGCAGCGCAGCGCCCGGCGGCTGGTCGCCTGGTCCACCGTGACCTGGGGCGTACTCGCCGTCGTCCAGGGCCTGTTGAGCAGCCCGGCCCAGCTGATCGCGGTGCGCTTCGCGCTCGGGGTGGTCGAGGGCGCGGTGCTGCCGTCGATGGTGATGCTGCTCAGCCGCTGGTTCACGCGCGGCGAGCGCGGACGCGCCAACACCGTTCTCATCCTGGGCAATCCGGTCACGGTGATGTGGCTGTCTGCCGTCTCCGGCTGGCTGGTGTCGGTGTCCGACTGGCGGGTGATGTTCGTCGCCGAGGGCGTCCCCTCCATCCTGTGGGGCGTGGCCTGCCTCTGGCTCATCAAGGACCGCCCCGAGCAGGCGCGGCTCCCCGAAGCCGAACTCCGGTATCTCGAAGCCGACTTGGCCGAACAGCGGGCCACCGCCCAGCCCGTCGCCGGGACGCTGCGCGAGCAGTACACGAGCGTCGCGCGCTCGCCCCGCGTCCTCCTCATGGCCGCCCAGTACTTCTTCTGGTCCTTCGGCATGTACGGCTTCGTCTTCTGGCTGCCCGCCATCATCAAGAAGGGCTCCGGCGAGGGCATCGGCGCCACCGGACTGCTCACCGCCATCCCCTACGCCTGCGCGGCCGCCGCGATGCTGTTCAACTCCCGGCTCTCCGACCGCAGCGGCCGCCGCCGCGCCGCCGTCTGGCCCTGGCTCGCGGGCGGCGGACTCGCCCTGCTCGGCTCCTACGCGGCGGGCGGCAACTTCCCCCTGGCCCTCACGCTGCTGGTCGTCGCGGGCCTGTGCCTCTACGCCCCCTACGGCCCCTACTTCGCCCTCGTCTCCACTCTTGCCCCGCCCGGGGTCGCGGGTGCCGCCGTCGCCCTGGTCAACTCCTTCGGCGCGCTCGGCTCCTTCGCGGGGACCTACCTGGTCGGCTGGGTGCGCGGTACCCAGCTCGGCGACGCGGGCGCCTTCGTCCTGATGGCCGTCTGCGCCCTGCTCGCCGCGGGACTCACCCTCGCCGTCCCCGAGCCGAAGACCGCCGCCCGGCCCGCCCCGGTACGGTGATCATCCAAGCGGCGGCCGGGCCACCCGTCCCGGCCGCCGCCCACGGCACCGCCCCGCACCAGAGAACCGCCCCGCCCCACAGACCCCACCCCGCTCGCGGCACCCCACCACGGAGGACCACACGGTGACCACACCATCCGGCGACGACATGCTGGGCCGGGGACTGCGCCTGCTGGGCGTGCTCGCCGAGCACCCGGCGGGACTCGGTGTGAGCGCCGCCGCCCGTGCCGCCCGGCTCCCCGTCAGCAGCGCCCACCGCATCCTCGGCCGTCTGGTCGAGGAACGCTTCGCCATCTACGACGAGGATGCCCGCCGCTACGCGCTCGGCTCCCGCGTCCTCGAACTCTCCCGGGGCTTCCAGCGCTCGGCCGCCGGCTACTCGGCCGCCGCCGGACCCATGGGCCGCCTCGCCGCCCGCACCGGACTCCCCGTCATCGCGGGCGTCCTCGACGGTGCCGAGGTACTCCTCGTCCTCACCGTCCAGGGCACCCAGCACCTCCAACTGCGCAGCGCCGAGGGCACCCGCAACCCCTGGCACGCCACCTCGCTCGGCAAGGCGCTGGTAGCCCAACTCCCCGAGGCGGAAAGGGAGGAGTTGCTCAAGGGCCCGCTCCCGGCCGTCACCCCGCGCACGATGACCGACCCCGAGCTGCTGCGCGCCGAACTCGACCGCGTGCGCGAGCGCGGCTGGGCCGAGGTGGACGAGGAGAACGAGATCGGCGTCCGCTCGCTGGCGGCCGCCCTGCCCGGCACGTCCCGGCGCGGCCCACTGCTCGCCGTCTCCCTCGCCGCCACCGTCATCCTCACCGAGGCCGACCAACTCCGCGCGCAGGCCACGGCTTTGACGGAGTGCGCCGAGGACATCGCCGCCCGCATGGCCCCCTGACCACGGGCCTCCCGACCGGACCCCCGAACGCACGAGGACCCCCGAACGCACGGAGACCCCCGCACGAGGCGGGGGTCTCCGTCACGGCCGGGACCGGCGCCCACGAGGACGCCGCTCCCGGCCGGTACACCCGGTGATCAGGTGCGGTAGGCGTAGAACGCCGCCGTCGGGTACGACGCGACGAGGGACGCCACCGACCTGTTGTAGGTGTTGGTGGAGTGGTACGTCACGTACGGCACGCCCTGGGCGTCCCGGTTGGTGACGATCATGGTGTGGTCCTTGGACCCGTCCTTGTTGAAGTCCATCTGGATCACGTCACCGAGGTCGGCCTGGAACACATTGGCCAGGGGGGTGACGCGCTTGGACGACAGGGCGAACCACGAGAACTCGTTCACACCGACGAAGGAGTCCGACTGGATGTCCTTGGTACCGAACCACTTGTGGAAGTCGTTCGTGTAACCCGGGACGTGCTTCCAGCCGCCCGCCTTCAGGGACTGGCTGACGAAGTTGGTGCAGTCGCCGCCGGCCCCGGCCCCGTTGAAGTCGGGGTACTCGGTGTTGTAGTTGTTCCAGTACTTCGTGGCGTACGCGACCATGGCCTTGTAGTCATAGCCCGACGCCGTCATGTTCTTCGGGTTCGCGGGCGCGGGCCGCGTGGTGGCCGACTTCGGGGCGTCCGGCGGGCCGTCGTCGGCGGCGGTCGTGGCGGTGGCCGGCTTCGCGACCTCCGGCTTGGCCACCTGGTTGACCGCCAGGTAACCGTCGTCGGTGTCCTTGACGCCGGTCAGCTGCCAGTCACCGTTGCCGTCCGCCTGGAACGTCAGCTCGTGGTGGGCCTGGAACCCCGTGGTCTTGGGCTGGTTGGCCCGGACCTTCTTGTAGGTCAGGGAGGTCGTCTCGGTGACGGCCACCGTGGCACGACGCCCCTTGACCTGCGTGGCGTCCAGCTTCACGCTCGTGCTGCCCGCGCTGTACTGCTCGCCCAGCTTCGCCAGACGGTCCTTGCGGCCGCGCAGCTGCGTCAGCGCGGACTTCTCCTGCCGCGTCTGCGTGCCCGACAGACGCACCTCACCGGTGAACCGGTGCGTGCGCTGCTGCGACGCGCTCTGCGGGGCGCCGCCGACCAGGGCCTGGGTGCGGTCGGTGAAGACCGCGTCCGCCAGCTTCTGGAAGGTCGCCTTGGTCCCCGCGTCGACGGTCGGGTCGTTGGTGACCGCCGCGCCCGCACTCCAGTTGGGCACGAGCGCCACGCCCGCGACCACCGAAGCAGCGGCGGCCGACACTATGGCGGCACGGCTCCGCTTACGGCTCAGTTTTCTCGACTTCAATGATGTTCCCCTCTACTCCGGTACACAGACCGGGACTCCGGTTACAGAGACCGGGCGAACGCATCTTCGCATGCCGCCTGCGACGGGTGTGAAGATGGTGTGCGCAAGTGGAATCAGACCGTTTCAAACGTCACTTGACGACCGCGGCCCAGTCCGGCGACTGCGCCGGGTCCAGACTGCGCAGCCCCGCCAGCGTCTCCGGCGTCTGCACGTCCATCCAGTCCGCCAGCTCCTTGAAGGACACGCACTTGACGCCCTTCTTGCTGCACACGTTCTTGATGACCTGGTCGATGGACTTCATGTAGATGCCGCCGTTCCAGTCCTCGAAGTGGTTGCCGATGAACAGCGGCGCACGGCTGCCGTAGTACACGCGGTTGAAGCCCGCCATGTACGAATCCACCGTCTGCTGCTCCCACTTGGGATACTCGGCCGGGTCGCCGTGGGTCTCGCCCTTGGACTGGTTGTAGAGGAAGTTGAAGTCCATCGACAGGCCCTGGAACTTGCCCGACTCGTACGGCAGCATCTGGAGCGGGAAGTCCCAGATGCCGTTCTTCTTCGTCGGCCAGATCTGGAAGTCACCGGCGGAGCTGGCGTCGTAGCGCCAGCCGAGCGGCTTGATGGCCTTCAGCAGGTTCGCCTGGCCCTCCAGGCAGGGCGCCCGGCCGCCGGTGACCTCCTTCTTGAAGTCGAACGGCAGCGGCGGGATGTCCTTGTAGCCCGTGTTGGTCTTCCAGTTCTCCGTGAAGGAGTAGAACTGGTCGATCTCGCTGCGCCACTCCTGGACGCTCCAGTCGCCGCCGCCCTTCTCGCCGCAGAAGTGCCCGTTGAAGTGCGTGCCGATCTCGTTGCCCTCGTCGTACGTCTTGCGCAGCTGCTCCAGCGTCTCGCGTATGTGCTCGTCGGTCGCGTAGTCGATGGCGGCGGCGCCCGGCCCGTGCTGCGGCGGGTGGTAGAGGTCCTTCTTCGTCTTCGGCAGCAGATAGATGCCGGTGAGGAAGAACGTCATGTGGGCGTTGTACTCCTTGGCCAACTCCCGGTAGTGCGAGAAGAGATGGTCGCTGCCCTCCAGCGCGCCGTCCCAGGAGAAGACGACGAACTGGGGCGGCTTCTCACCGGGCTTGAGCCGGACCGGCTTCAACGTGCCCTTCTGCGGCCCGGTGTAGGAGGTGGAGCCGTCTCCCAGCACCTTCGTCCGCCCGTCCCATTCCGGCTCCTTGACCGTGTTCGGCTGCTTGGCCGGGGAGACGGCCGAGGCGGTGCCGTCCTCGTCGGTCAGCAGCAGATACCCGCCGACCGTGGAGCCGATCACCAGCAGCAGGGCCACGGCGATGGCGCCGGGTCCGACGGCGCGTTGCGGGGTGGTGCGTTCCTTGCGGCGGCGGCCTGAGCTCGATTTCATACGGACTCAATCTCCGGTGCGGGTGCGGGTGACAAGTCGGGCGGAGGGAACGGCCGTTGACGGCCTTCGGGGGTCAGTCGAGGCCCATGGCGCTCGCCCAGATGCCGAACGGGACGCTGTCGGCCGTGGTGCCTGCCACGCCCTCGAGCGGCAGCGGCTCCAGGCTCTCGGTCAGGTCGATGCGGTAGACGACGACGGCGGTGGACACCGACTTCAGGCTGCCCGTGTACCACCGGGCCGTGTCCTTGTCGGTGGTGCCGTCCTTGCCGGACGCCGCGGTGGTGGCGGCCGCCGTGGAGTGCGAGAGACGGAAGTTGTCCGCGAGCGCCTCGTCGACCTGCTCGGCGACCTCCGGCCGTACCGCCCGGCGCCGGTCGGGGACGGTCAGCGTGACCGTGCCGCCGTTGCGGGTGATGCGGCGTACCGAGTACGGCTCGGTGTGCACGCCGCTCCCGGCGAAGGTGGCATAGCCGCTGGCCATGCGGATGGCGCTGGGCGTGGAGTTGCCGAGCGCCAGCGCGGGCACCTGCGGGCCGATGCTGGAGGCGAGCAGCCCGGACCGGGTGGCGGTCGTGGTCACCTGCTTCAGACCGGTGTCCATGCCGAGCTGCATAAAGGGGGTGTCCACCGACCTGGCCAGCGCCTGGCGCAGGGTGAGCGGGCCGTAGGACTTGTTGCCGTCGTTGTGCGCGGCGACCTTGCGTCCGCTGCGGTCCCAGTACGGTCCCTCGGGCGTGGTGACGGGCACACCGTCGTCGCCGTCGTAGACGGAGTCCGGGCCGACCGGGGTGCGCGTGCCCTCGCGGGTCTTGCTCACACCGTGCTCCAGGCCCGCCGCGTAGACGAACGGGGTGAAGGCCGAACCGGCGGGCACCGTCGTCGCGTTGGACTCGTTGTAGCCCTGCTTGCGGTGGTCGGGGCCGCCGTAGACGGCGACGATCCGGCCGTCGGTGGCCACCGAAGCCGCCCCGTAGTGCGCGGACTTGGCGCCCTTCGGGTCCTTCTTCGCCGCCTCCTGGCGGGCCTTGGTGACGGCATCCGTGAGCTTGGTCTCCCGCTCGCGGTCGAAGGTGGTGTAGATCTGGTAGCCGCCCAGGTCGAACTGCCGGTCCGAGATGTGGGCGGACTTCCTCGCGTACTGCGAGGCCAGCTCCACCAGGTAGTCGCTCTGCTTGCCGGTGTCGTAGACCTGCGCGGTCTTCAGCGGCTCGGGGAACTCGGTGTACTTGGCGCGCTCGGCGGGGGTGAGCTTGCCGATCTTGACCATGCGGTCGAGGATCCAGGTCCAGCGTTCGACGGCCCGCTTGTGGTTGGCCTTGCTCAGCGTGGGGTCGTACAGGCCCGCGCCCTTGAGCAGCGAGGCGAGCATCGCGGCCTCGCTCGGGTTGAGCTTGCTGACGTCCTTGCCGTAGTACGCCTGCGAGGCGCGCTGGATGCCGTAGGTGCCGCGCCCGAACCAGCTGGTGTTGAGGTAGCCCTCGAGGATCTTGTCCTTGCTCATCCGGTTGTCGAGCTTGAGGGCGATCATGGCCTCGGTGATCTTGCGGCTGACCGTCTGGTTCTGGGTGAGGTAGACGTTCTTCACGTACTGCTGCGTGATGGTGGAGCCGCCCTCGGTGTCACCCTCGCCGACCGTGCGCCACACGGCCCGGCTGATGCCCTTGACCGAGATTCCGGGGTCGGTGTAGAAGCTCTCGTTCTCCGCCGCGAGGACGGCCCAGCGCACGCCCTCGGGGATGTCCTTCAGCGGCATCGCCTGCCGGCGCACCCAGCCGGTACGGGCCATCGGGGTGCCGTCGGACCAGAAGTAGACGTTGTCCTGCTGGGTGGCGTACGAGTTGAGGTTGGTCGGCACGTCGGTGGTCGCGTAGGCCACGGTGAGGAAGAGCCCGGTCAGGCCGACGGTGCCGAGGAAGGCGGCGAGCCACTGGCGCCAGGAGGGTATCCAGCGCCGCCAGTCGTCGCGGCCGGGGCGCGGGTAGACGGGCCGCAGACGGCGGGCGTACGGGGCGGCCTTCTCGGCGTAGGGGGCGAGGACGCGGCCGACGGGGGCCAGGGCGCGTCCGGCGGGGGCGAGGGCGGCGAGCACCGGGGTCGTCACGACGGCCAGGCGGCCGGTCGGCTTCTCGGCGCGTCTGCCGGATTTCGCGGCCTCGGTCCGTGGGCTCTTCGGGGCGGAGGGGAGGGCGAGCTGCATCGTTTCGTCGGAGGGCGGCGAGACGATCTTGAGCTGCATGGTCTCGTCCGGGCGGATCGAGGCGACCCGGAGCTGCATGGTGGCCTCGGGCTCGAAGCCGGGGGTGCCTGTGACCGTCTTCTGCTGGGCGGTCCCGTCCGCGCCCGTACCGTCCGAGCCCGTATCGTCCGCGCGCGTTCCGCCCGTGCCCGTACCGTCCGAGGCGTCGCCGGACACCCGCGTGTCGTCCTGGTCCGCCGGGGCGGCGTGGTCAGCGTCCCGCCCCTTGCGTCCCCACGACCGCTTCGGCGTCACACGCCGTCCGTGGCCGTTCCGGCCGCCGTCCCTGGCGTCCGCCCCCTGCCCTGCCTCGGTCACGACAGAGTCTCCTCCCCGCTCGGTGGTGCTCGCGTGGGCAGACGCGCTGGGCGGACACGGGTGACCGTAACGACGGCACCGGTGGCCTTTTTCTTTCCCCCTGGTCCTACATCTGCTCGCGAGCTTCACAAATTATCAGCTCATACTTTCGAGCCCTGGGGGTCAGGGTCTGTTACGCGTCGAACGGTGCCAGGTATGTGATCGAAACGGTCGGGATGTAATTGGCGTGTGCATGCCCGGCGATTGTGTGAGGGGCGAGCGACCTGCACCCGGCTTTTGCGCGACAGCACTGGAAGGCGGTGCCCGCGACCGCTCCGGGAAGATCGCCGCACCGCGCCCGATGTGCTCAACTCCCGTACAGAGCTTGTCCGATGGTGTGCGACACTCGGTGACCGGCAGCATTCATCCGGCCAATTTCGCGCGACGGAGTCCGCCATGACGACCGGCACCCCCGACCCTCGGCAGATCGACACCGGCGTGGCCCATCCGGCGCGCGTGTACGACTGGCTGCTGGGCGGCAAGGACAACTTCCCGGCGGACGAGGCGGTCGGAAAGACGCTGCCGCCCGAGGCGCGCGACGGGGCCCGGCAGAACCGTGAGTTCATGCACCGCGCGGTCGCCTGGCTCGCCGGGCAGGGCGTCGACCAATTCCTGGACATCGGCAGCGGCATCCCGACCGAGCCGAACCTCCACCAGATCGCGCAGCGAGTCGTCCCGGGCGCCCGGATCGTCTACACCGACAACGACCCCCTCGTGCTCCGGCATGCCGAGGCGCTGCTCACCGGCCGCCCCGAGGGTGCCACCGACTACGTCCAGGCCGATGTCCGCGACTCCGACGCGATCGTCGAACGCGCCCGGTGCACGCTCGACCTCGACCGCCCGGTCGCCCTGTCCCTGATAGCGCTGCTGCACTTCCTCGGCGACGACCAGAAGCCCTACGACCTGGTGCGCAACCTCCTCGCCGCCCTCCCCTCCGGCAGCCACCTCGTCCTCTCCCACGCCTCCTCCGACATCTACCCGGAACTCTCCGCCCAGGTGACGGACGAGTACGCCAAGGGCGGCATCCGGCTCGCCTTCCGCACCCGCACCGAGGTGCTGCGCTTCTTCGACGGGCTGGAGCTGGTGGAGCCGGGGCTGGTGACGGCGCCGGAGTGGCACCGGGGCGCGGCGGCTCCCGGGGAGGAGGGGAGCGGGATCTATGTGGGGGTGGCGCGGGTTCCGTGAGATCGGTGATGGTCGGCTAGCGCACGTCGGCGCTCCGCCGGGGTTCGCGGAATGAGCTCCGGGTGGGCGCCGGGCGCATGTTCGGACGCGAGGGGCGCCCGGCTTCGCTGGGTGTGGCGTTCGCGGAGTACGGGCGGATCGCGATGACCGAGCGCCTGCTGCGAGTGGTCGACCCGGTGGGACGACACCAACCGGCTCAATCCGGGACGGGCACGCACTCGGCGAGCAGGGCGACGATGTCACGCCAGGCTCGCTGTGCGTGCCGTGGGTGGTGGCCGACGCCGGGAGGCGCGGTGTGGGCGACCGGTGGGTGGTGGAAGGCGTGAAGGGCTCCTCCGTAGACAACGAGGCGCCAGTCGACGCCCGCGGCCTGCATCTCCGCGGTGAACGCGTCCCGTTGCGCGGGCGGCATGATCGGGTCCTCCGATCCGACCCCGGCCCATACCGGGCAGCGGATGCGTGCCGCCTCGCCCGGTCGGCCCGTGATCAGCCCGTTGACTGTCGCGATCGCGCGCAGGTCGACGCCGTCGCGACCGAGTTCCAGTGCGACCGCGCCCCCGGTGCCGTAGCCGATGGCGGCGGTCCGGTCGGGGTCGGCCCGTGGTTCGGCACGCAACACGTCGAGCGCGGCGTGACCGATTCCCCGCATGCGGTCGGGATCGGCGAGCAGCGGCAGGCAACGGGCCAGCATTTCCTCCGGGTCTGCCAAATAGCGTCCGCCGTGGAGGTCGAAGGCCAGCGCCACGTATCCCAGTTCGGCCAGAGCCTCGGCCCGTCGGCGCTCGACATCGCTGAGCCCCATCCCTTCGGGTCCGATCAGGACGGCGGGCCGACGCCCGGCACCGGCCGGGAGCGCGAGGTGTCCGATCATCGTCAGGTTGTCGGCCGGGTATGCGACCGTACGGGTTGTGACCGTCGTCATGCGCCTGGACGGTAATGACCGTTGCGGCCGCTCGGGGTGGTGTTCACCGATGGCAGACAGCGGTCTGCCCGACTACAGCACCCGGACGCGTCGGCTGCCTGTCAGTAAACGATCCGACCTCCAGCGCGAGCGAACTACTGGACCCGCGCGAAGAGTTGGTGCTCAACTCTCGGTCCGCAGCTCCACCGGATGCCCCGGCTCGCCGGTGATGAACTCCAGCAACCGCGCCGCCTCCTCGGCCACCGCCTCCTTGTCCCGCTCGGGCACGTCGGTGAACAGGGTCACGGTCAGGCGGGTCGTGGAGCGTTGCCGTTCCGTTTTCCACACTCCGGCCACGAAGCCGTCGAGCAGGACCGTCGGCAGGACGCGGCCGCCGGGGCGGAAGACGCGGGGGCGGTGGGGGTCGGGGATGACGCGGTTGCGGTCGTGGTGGGAGAGCAGCAGATTGTCGTACTCGGGGAGCAGCCGTACCGGGGCCGGGGTGTCCCCGTCGGGGACGGAGGTGTCCGGCAGGTCGAACAGCTCCGTGCCGTTCTCGTCCCGCAGCACCGTCAGTTCGCCGCGCAGCCGCTTCAGGACCGCCGTCATGCCCGTGAGCCCGGACCAGACCTGGACGTCCTTGGCCGTGGCCGGACCGAACGCGGCGAGATAGCGGCGCACCAACTCCTCCGGCTCCTCCGTGTCGTGGCAGGGAGCGGCCAGCCACGAGTCCGCCGTCACATAGGTGGCGCTCGACCCCGAACCCCAGGAACCGCCCGGCGGCCGCTGCACCACCGGCAGTGCGCAGCGCAGCGCGATGTAGGAGAGCGCGGGGGCGTCGCGGTCGGGGTACGACTTCAGCAGGGCCTCGCCCAGCTCGCCGAGCGCGTACGGGCGCTGGGCAAGCAACTCGCTCGCTTCTTGGGCAAGTTCACCAAAGTCCAGCCCCTCCGCCCGCTTGCCCATGAAGCCGCGCATCGCTTTGACCAGGGCGGGGCGCAGTGACGTACGCAGCCGTAGATAGTCCTCGGCTGTCACCACCTGGAGCGTGGCCCGGAGCATGGTGGCCCGCACCACCTCGCGCCGTTCCATCAGCCCGGTGAGATCCGCCTTGTCGAATCCGCCGAGGCGCGACCACAGGCCGACGTAGGGGGCGTTGGGCACCTGCGCCTGGAGCGCCACCAGCCGGCCGAGGGCGTCGGACACGGACCGCTCGTCCCGGCGCAGCAGCAACTGGCGTTGCAGAGTGGCCCGGTTGAGATCCCGGACGCTCAGGGTCCTGTCGTTCATCGCCTTGCCCCACTTCCTTCCGTGCGCCACGGTGGAACGGTCTCCGCGGCCATCCCATCACAGGCCGCGTCACCCCACCGACCTCCACGCGGCACCTCCGGTCGGTTTCAACTTAGGTAAGCCAAACCTAATGTCGAATAACATCCAGCTCACACTGCCAATCCCGGGAGTCCGCTTGTCCCAGGCCATCGACACGACCGTGCCCCACCCCGCCGACATCGACGGATACGTGGAGCTGCGCTCCAAAGACGAACTGCGGACCCTGCTGGGGGAACCGATGTCCCTCGTCATCGACAAGGTGCACGGCCAACTCGACGACCAGGACCGGGACATCCTCGCCCGCTCGCCCTTCTGTCTGCTCTCCACCTCCGACAGCCGGGGCAACTGCGACGTCTCGCCGCGAGGGGACGGACCCGGCTTCACCCACGTTCTCGGGCCCTCGACCCTCGCCCTCCCCGACCGGCTCGGCAACCGCCGGGCCGACAGCTTCCACAACATCCTGGAGAACCCGCACGCCGGACTGCTCTACCTCGTCCCCGGCGGCACGGACGTGCTCCGCGTCAACGGCCGCGCCCGCATCCTGACCGACGCGCCGTTCTTCGACGCGATGACCCGCGACGGAAGACGCCCGCTACTCGCGCTCGTCCTCGACATCGACGAGATCTATCTGCACTGCCCGCAGTCGCTGCGCCGTTCGGGCCTGTGGAACCCGGACACCTGGCCCGCGCGCTGAGGCCGCACGCCCGGCGCCGCCCCCGAACCGGCGCCGGGGGAGGGGGGTCACGCCGGGACTGACCAGGACGAGTAAGGATAGGCTAACCTTACTTTCGTGAGTTCCGGAGAAGAGAAACCCGAGGCCCCCCGTATGCGTGGCCATGAACTGGCCGCGCACGACGTGACCGTGGCCTACGGCGGCACGGACGTGGTGCACGGCGCGGCGATCACGCTGCGCCCAGGCGAGGTCACGGTCCTGGTCGGCCCCAACGGCAGCGGCAAGTCGACGCTGCTGCGCACCCTGGCCCGGCTCCAGCGCCCCCGCTCCGCCACACTCACGCTCGGCGGCGGGGGAGGGGATGGAGAGGGAGGCCAGGCCGGTCAGGGTCAACAGTCGCTGGACGGACTCGCCCTGACCGCCCGTGAATTCGCCCGACGTGTGGCCCTGCTGACCCAGGGCCGCCCCACCCCGAGCGGGCTGACCGTACGGGACATCGTGGAGTTCGGCCGCTACCCGCACCGGGGCCGCTGGTCCCGGGCCGACCCGCGGGGCGCGGACGTGATACGCCGCGCGCTCGCCCTCACCGACCTCGAAGGGCTCGCGGACCGGGGTGCCGAGCACCTCTCCGGCGGTCAGCTCCAGCGGGTCTGGCTCGCGAGCTGCCTCGCCCAGGACACCGGCGTCCTCCTCCTCGACGAACCCACCACCTGCCTCGACCTGCGCTACCAGGTCGAACTGCTCGACCTGATGCGGGACTTGGCCGACGAGCACGGCATCGCCGTCGGCGCCGTCCTGCACGACCTGGACCAGGCAGCCGCCGTCGCCGACCGCATCACCCTGCTGAGCGCGGGGCGCGTCGTCGCCGACGGCCGCCCCGAGGACGTCCTCACGTCCGAGCGCCTGACCGAGACCTACGGCATCCGTATCGATGTCGACCCCGATCCCCTGACCGGCCGCCTGCGCACCCGCGCCGTCGGCCGCCACCACGCACGCACCGGAAGGCTCAGCACCACCTCATGAGACGCCACCTCGTCGCCCTCGCCGCCCTGTCCGCGACCGCCGTCGCCCTGACCGGCTGCGGCACCACCGAACCCGCCGCCAAGGACTCCGGCAAGGCCACCGCCCAGAGCGTCACCCTCACCGACGCCACCGGCGCGAAGGTCGAACTCGACGGCCCGGCCAAGAAGGTCGTCGGCACCGAGTGGAAGGTCGTGGAGAGCCTCGTCTCGCTCGGCGTCGCCCCCGTAGGAGTCGCCGACGTCAAGGGCTACACGGCGTGGGACACCGCAGCCCCCCTGACGAACTCCCCCAAGGACATCGGCACTCGGGGCGAGCCCAGCATGGACACCATCGCCTCGCTCTCGCCCGACCTGATCGTGGCCACCACCGACCTGCCTGCCGCCGCCGTCAAGCAACTGCGCAAGATAGCACCGGTGTTGGAGGTCCGTTCCGCCAAGGCGTCCGACCAGATCGGGCAGATGAAGACCAACCTCGACCTGATCGCGCGCGCCACCGGCACCACCGCCCAGGCCACCGAGGTGAACAAGGCCTTCGACGCCAAGCTCGCTGAAGGAAAGAAGAAGCTGGCCGCCGCCGGGCACGCCGGTGACTCCATCGCCTTCGCGGACGGCTACGTCGCCTCCAACCAGGTCTCCATCCGCCCCTACACCAGCGGTTCGCTCATCGGCGCCGTCAACGAACGCCTCGGCCTGAAGAACGCCTGGAAGCTCAAGGGCGACCCCGCCTACGGCCTCGCCGCCACCGACGTCGAGGGCCTGTCCGCCGTCGGCGACGCCCACTTCGCCTACATCGGCAACGAGAGCGAGGGCACCGACCCGTTCAAGAAGGACCTCGCCAAGAACGCCGCCTGGAAGTCCCTGCCCTTCGTGAAGAAGGGCGACGTGCACCAACTGCCCGACGGCATCTGGATGTTCGGCGGTCCCCGGTCCATGCAGGCGTACGTCGACGCCGTCGTCGCCGCCCTGACGAAGTAACGCCATGGCCGCCACCGCAACAGCCCCCGCCGCCACGGCACCGGCGGACGGTTCCAGGACGGGCGCGGTCGCGGTGGCGGCCCTGCTCGTGTGCCTGGTCGCCGTCCTCGCGGTCCTCGACCTCACCCAGGGCACCTCCTCCGTCGGCGCGTCCGAGGTCTGGAAGGCCCTCACCGGCCGCGCCGACGCGGCCGACGCCTCCGTGGTCGTCGCCTCCCGGCTGCCCCGCGCGGCCGCCGGACTGCTCGCCGGAGCCGCCCTCGGCATCGCCGGGTCCGCCCTGCAGACCGTCAGCCGCAACGTGCTCGCCTCCCCGGACACCCTCGCCGTCAACGCCGGTTCCTACCTCGGCCTCGGCGTGCTCACCGCGAGCGGCCTCACCCTGCCCCTGTTCGCCTCCTCCGGCGTGGCCTTCACCGGCGGACTCGCCGCCGCGGCCGTCGTCCTGGCACTGGCCGGACCCGGCGCGGGCACCGTGCGGCTCGTCCTCGCGGGCAGTGCCCTCTCGCTCGGCCTGTCCGCCGTCACCGACGCCCTGCTGCTGCTCTTCCCCGAGCGCACGCACGGCCTCTACCTCTGGAACCAGGGCAGCATCAGCCAGAACGGCTTCGACGGCGTGCTCCAGATGGCACCCGTCGCGGCCGCCGGACTCCTCGGACTCCTCCTGGTCGCCCGCCGACTGGACGCCCTCGCCCTCGGCGACGAGGCCGCGCGGGGCATCGGCGTCCCCGTCCGCGCCACCCGGATCACCGTGGTCGTGTGCGCCGCGCTGCTCTCGGCGGCGGCCGTCACCCTGACCGGCCCCGTCGGCTTCGTCGGCCTGTGCGCCCCGGCCCTGGTACGGCCCCTGGCCCGCAGGCTCCGGCCGTTCGTCCGCGTCCGGGTCAATCTGCCCGTCGCCGGACTGGCCGGTGCCGGACTCGTGCTCGCCGCCGACGTACTGCTGCGCGCGTGCATGTCGGAGGAGCTGTCCGTCGCCGTCCCGACCGGCGTCGTCACCAGCCTCCTCGGCGCGGTGTTCCTCGTCGGCATGGCCCTGCGCGTCCGCGACACCACCAGCGCGGCCACGCCCGAGCGGCTGCGCATCCCCAGCCGCGCCGCCTTCCTCGCCACGGTCGTCGTACTCGTCGCCGTCCTCGTCGCGGTGGCCATCGCCGGAGTACTTCTCGGCGACACCAAACTCCTCCTCGGTGATGTCGCCAACTGGGCGCAGGGGCAAGCCGGTCAGGCCGTCGGTTTCGTCCTCGACACCCGGGTGCCGAGGGTTGTCGCGGCCCTCCTCGCGGGCGCTGCGCTCGCCCTGTCCGGCACCCTCGTCCAGGCCGTCACCCGCAACCCGCTCGCCGAACCCGGCATCCTCGGTGTCTCCGGCGGCGCGGCCCTCGGCGCGGTCCTGCTCGTGACGACCGTCCCGCTCGCGGGGTCCTGGGGCATCGCCGCGGCGGCCTTCGCGGGCGCCGGACTCGCCTCCCTGCTGGTGTTCGGACTCGCGGCGCGCGGCGGCTTCGGGCAGAGCAGACTCGTCCTCGTCGGCATCGGCGTGTCCACGGCGGCCATCGCGCTCATCAGCCTGCTCATCGTGCTCACCGACCCGTTCAACGCGACCAAGGCGCTGACCTGGCTGTCCGGTTCCACCTACGGCCGTACGCTCACCGACGCCGTGCCCGTCGCCGGAGCGCTGGTGCTCGGCATCGCCGTCGCCGTCGTACGGCGCACCGAACTCGACCTGGTCTCGCTGGACGACGACACGCCCCGGCTGCTCGGGCTGCGCACCGCACCGGCCAGATTCGGACTGCTGGGCGTCGGCGTGGTGCTCAGCGCCACCGCCGTCGCCGCCGCCGGGACCATCGGCTTCGTCGGCCTGGTCGCACCGCACGCCGCCCGCGCCCTGGTCGGCCGCAGACACGCGCGTGTCATCCCCGTCGCGATCCTCCTGGGCGCCGTACTGGTCGGCACCGCCGACCTCCTCGGCCGCACCGTCATCGCCCCGGCCCAGCTGGGCGCCGGTCTGATGAGCGCCGTGATCGGCACGCCGTACTTCCTGTACCTGCTCGTCCGCACTCGCCGCTAGAATCTGATGATTCGTCAACTCAGGTCGTGCGTCCCGACAATGGGGCGCACGACCTGTTTGTATGAGCCCTGGACGCGCCCCCCGGGGTACGACGAGAATGCGCCGTACCGAAAGCGAACGGCCGTTCCACGGCCGCCCGGCTTCTCAGGAAGGCAGGTTGGCCACGTGCTGCTGCGTCTGCCCACGTCCGTGTCCGAAGCGCGCGGACACCTCGCCGAAGGAGCCGTCCCGATAGGCGGGGCGACACTGGTCTGGGCCACCTGGCAGCGCGACGGATTCCCCGCGCAGGCCATGTCGCTGCGGGAGCTGCCCGAGGCGAACGTCCTCGGCCGCGAGGAACTCGGCGGCGCAGTCGTCCTCCACCGCATCGACGAGCGCGTCCCCGAGGTCCTGCGCCAGGCCGCCGGTTCCGTCGGCACCGGCGCCGTGCGCCGCGCGGCCACCGTCGGCGGCAACCTCGCGGGCAGCAGCCTGCGCTGTCTGCTCCCGGCCGCGCTCGTCCTGGAGGCCCGCGCCACGGTGCTCACCGCCGACGGGGTCTACGAGACCGACTTCGCCGAAGTCATCGCCAAACGCCCGGTGTTGCTCAGCCTGCGCTGGCGCACGCCGGTCGCGAGCGCCTACCGCAAGCTCCCCGGTGAGGCGGGTGGACCCCCGCCGCTGGTCGTCGCCTCCGCGCTGCACGCCCTCGGCGGCGACCGCTACCGGCTGTGCGTCGCCGTCCGTGACGGCTACGAGGTCCTCAGCGAGTCCACCGAGTGCGGCGGCGCCGACCCCCGTGAACCCCTGCGCGCGCTGCGGGCGACGCCGGTCGGCGAGGTGTCCGGGGTGTGGGAGACCGTACGGTCGCAGGTGGTCGAGCTGACGGGACGCTGAGGCGGTAATGTCCTTGTGCGACTGACGAGTTGGGCCCCGATGCGTCCTGCGCACCGGGGCCCTTCGGCTGTCTCCGCCGAGCCGTCTCACACGGTGCTGTCGCGCAGCTCCGCCAGCGTCGCGGTCGTCAACTGCCGGGGCAGCGCGCCGTCTTCCACCAGGACCACGTCGCAGGGAGCTCCGTGCGCCAGCGCGGCGGTCAGGCTGCCGTCCGCGAACTGCGCCGGCGCGCCGCGCGGCGAGCGGCCCACCGCCACGGCGCGGGC
>NZ_WWIR01000423.1 GCF_009863025.1 Streptomyces sp. SID4985
GTGCCTCCCGAAGTGGTGAACATCTGCTGTCGGTTCTCGTGAACAGAGCCACGCTTCGAGATAGCTCCGCAGCGGACTGCGTTCCTGGTCGGGGACGGCGTCGTAGCCCTCCGCCATGGCAGAGGTCAGGAGAGCCCGGTCAAAGGACCTCTTGTTGCGCCGACCAGAGCAGGGCGCGTTCAGGCAAGACCAGGAACCCTGGTAGACCGCGCGGCCTCCTCCGTGCTGCTCAGGGCTGAACAGACTGCGGCGACCAGATGATCCCGGGGATCCGCCTCGCTCGCCCGCGAGGCTGGATGGCCCGACACCGACCCGGCACTGTCCGTCGTGACGCTCGTTTGACGCTCTGGGTCCCTTCAAGCTGCACATTAAGCCGAGAATGCGCCTCTGACCTGGTCCTTTCTGTGGCTTGCTCAGGCCGACATCTTTCCGATGACGCATCACGTCGAGTGCGTGGTGATTCTGGAACCTGCCGAAAAGGGCTGCTGACCTGCGGTTTTAGCTGGTGCGCATTAGGGGTGTCCTGACGCTCATTCCGATGGGTCATCAGGTGGGCTGAAGGGCTGTTCAAGTGGCCTGTCGGTGTTGGGCTACCGATGTCACGGCGCCTGGCTTCTGTTGTGGGCGGGGCGTCCGAAGGCAAGTCACGACCGGCGCGGGCGAGGTTCGCTTCGGTATGGCCGTACCCGATGGGGGTGCCAGGACCAGCGGCGTACTTTGCCGCGCCCGCTCGGCGCCCTAACGGAAAGGCCCGCGCGGGCGTCCGACGGCCGGGCTGATGCCCTGGCGTGGCTGTCCTCCATGCTCGAAGCTGCCGCGGAGGCGGTGATGAGCGATGAGCACCTGCCGTGCGGGCTCTTGGCCCAGCCGCATCGGCTCATGGTTCTCGGAACCCTGCACCTTCGGCGAGAGACCGCTTCGTCGCTCTGGCCGTGCACCCCCCTTTCGGGACGACCGGTATCCGGTCAAGACGAACACGGTGCGCCACTCGATGCCTTGAGGGTCTGTCATGACTGACGGATGATCAATAGCCTTACGGAACACGCGATTCCCGGTCTCGACGGAGCATCATGACCACTGCGGCACAGATACCCGACATCCTCTCGCCCGAGTTCGCGGCGGACCCGTACCCGGCCTACCGGCTGATGCGGGAGTCCGCGCCCCTCATCTGGCATGAGGCGACGCAGAGTTACATCGTCTCGCGGTACGAAGATGTCGAACGCGTCTTCAAGGACAAGGACGGGGAGTTCACCACCGACAACTACGACTGGCAGATCGAGCCGGTCCACGGCAAGACGATCCTCCAGCTCAGCGGCCGTGAGCACGCCGTGCGCCGGGCTCTGGTCGCCCCCGCCTTCCGCGGCCGGGACCTGCAGGAGAAGTTCCTGCCCGTCATCGAGCGCAACTCGCGCGAACTGGTCGACGCCTTCCGGCAGTCCGGTTCCGCCGATCTCGTCGCGGACTACGCGACCCGCTTCCCGGTCAACGTGATCGCGGACATGCTGGGCCTTGACAAGGCCGACCACGCCCGCTTCCACCGCTGGTACACGACCGTCATCGCCTTCCTCGGCAACCTGTCCGGCGACCAGGAGGTGGCCGCGGCCGGCGAGCGTACCCGCGTGGAGTTCGCGGAGTACATGCTGCCGGTCATCCGCGAGCGCCGCGAGAACCTCGGCGACGACCTGCTGTCGGTGCTGTGCGCCGCCGAGGTCGACGGGGTGCGGATGAGCGACGAGGACATCAAGGCGTTCTGCAGCCTGCTGCTCGCCGCCGGGGGTGAGACCACGGACAAGGCGATCGCCAGCATCTTCGCCAACCTGCTGAGCCACCCCGACCAGCTCGCCGCTGTTCGGGCCGACCACAGCCTGATCCCGCGGGCGTTCGCGGAGACCCTGCGTTTCACCCCGCCGGTGCACATGATCATGCGGCAGTCCGCGACCGAGGTGAAGCTCAGCGGCGGCACCATCCCGGCCGGGGTCACCGTCACCTGCCTGATCGGCTCGGCCAACCGGGACGAGAGCCGCTACCGCGAGCCCGACCGCTTCGACATCTTCCGCGAGGACCTCACCGCCACCAACGCCTTCTCCGCGGCCGCCGACCACCTGGCGTTCGCGCTGGGCCGGCACTTCTGCGTGGGCGCGCTGCTCGCCAAGGCGGAGGTCGAGATCGGCGTCGCACAGCTGCTGGACGCCATGCCGGACCTGCGCTTCGCGGACGGCTTCGACCCGGTCGAGCAGGGCGTGTTCACCCGCGGCCCCCAGGCCCTCCCGGTGCGGTTCACCCCCGCCACCGCCTGAGCCGTGCCGCGCCGCTGGGCCCTTCCCGCGAGGGCCCAGCGGGCCACCGGCTAGCCGTCTACCGGCGTGAACCGCACCGGCAGGGTGGTCAGCCCCCGCATCCAGATGGACGACCGCCAGGTCAGCGTGTGCGGGTCCACCGCGAGCACCAGGTCGGGCAGCCGCTCCAGCAGCGTCTCCACGGCGGTGCGCGCCATGACGTCCGCGAGCAGCGGGGCCGGGTACGGGCAGCGGTGCTCACCGTTGCTGAACGACAGGTGCGCGGCGTTCTCCGCGCCGACATGGCCCGCGGGCCAGAGACTCGGGTCGGTGTTGGCGGCGGCCAGCCCGAGGACCAGGCAGTCTCCGGCCTTGATCCGGCGGCCGCCGAGCTGGGTGTCGCGTACCGCCCAGCGGCCGATGAAGTTCTGGGTGGGCGTGTCGAGCCAGAGCACCTCGTTCAGCGCCTCGCCCACGCTGACCCGGCCGCCGGACACGCTGAGTTCGAACCGCTCGTCGGTGAGCAGCAACCTGAGCGCGTTGCAGATCCAGTTGGCGGTGGGCTGCTGCGCGGCGGCGATGACCGAGATCAGGTCCTGGACGATCTCCTCGTCGCTGAGCCCCGCCGGGTGCAGCACCATCCGCGAGGTGACGTCTTTGCCGGGGGCGGCCCGCTTGTCCTGGACCAGCCGCACCAGCCGTTCGCCGACGCGTCCGTAGGCCGCCACCGGGTCGTCGCCCTCGGCCGCGTCCAGGGAGATCCTGAGGTCGTCCACGAGCTGCTGGGTGTCCGCGCCCGAGAGCGGCATGCCGCACACCTGCACCACGGCCCGCATCGGCAGGGCGTGCGCGTACGACGACATCAGCTCGGCCTGGCCGCTCCCGGCGAACCCGGCGATCAGCTCGTCGGCGATCAGCTCGCAGTCGCGGGCCAGCTCGAACTGGTCCACCCCGGACAGCGCTTCGGTGATCACCCCGGCCCGGCGCCGGTGCTCCTCGCCCTCGGTGAACAGCACCGAGGGCTGGTAGCCGACGAAGGGCATCAGCGGCCAGTCGGGCGGGATGTTGTCCCACTGGTTCCAGCGCCGCGAGTCCCGCGCGAACAGCTCGTCGTGGCTGGTGACTTGGGCGACCTCGTGGTAGCCGAGCACCAGCCAGGCCGGGATGTCGCCGTCCAGCAGGACCGGCGCGACCGCGCCGTGCTCGCGGCGCAGCGTCCGGTACATCTGCGACGGCGTCTGCTGGTACTCCAGGCCCGCCAGGCGCACCGCGTCGGTGTGGGCGGGGCAGCCGGGCGGCGGTGCCTGCTGCGCGGAGAAGGGGCCGGGGTCGGTCACGGGGTCGCCTCCTGGGCGGTGGCCAGCGTGTACACATGGTCCACGAGAGTGATCAGCACGTCCTTGCCCGACTGCCGGACCCGTGCGTCGCAGTCGACCATCGGCACGTGATCGGGCAGCGCGAGGGCCTGCCGGATCTCGTCCAGGGAGTAGTGGTCCGCGTCGTCGAACCGGTTGACGGCCACCACGAAGGGCGTGCCGTGGTGTTCCAGCCGGTCTATCGCGTACCAGGAGTCGTCCATCCGGCGGGTGTCCACGAGGACGACGGCGCCGAGGGTGCCGGAGAAGAGCCGGTCCCACAGGAACCAGAAGCGCTTCTGGCCCGGCGCGCCGAACAGGTACAGCACCATGGTGTCGTTGAGGCTGATCCGGCCGAAGTCGAAGGCGACGGTGGTGGTCGACTTCGCGGCGACGCCACTGGTCTCGTCGATGCCGACGCCGGCCTCCGTCATCACCTCCTCGGTGTTCAGCGGCCGGATCTCGCTCACGGAGCGGACGAGGGTCGTCTTGCCCACGCCGAATCCGCCCACGACGACGATCTTCAGACCGGTTTCCGCCGCGTCGGCCAGTGGCGTGCGGTGGGCGGGCAGCTCAGAGATTGCGGAGCCCATGGAGCACTTCCTTGAGAAGGGCGGGATCGGGGAGCAAGGGGTTCACGGGTGGGTGCCGTGCGGTGATGCGGCCGGTGTCGAGGAGGTCGGCGAGGAGGATCCGCACGACCATGATCGGCAGTTCCAGTTCGGCGGAGATCTCCACCACCGAGGTGGGGTGCCGGCACAGGGTCAGGATGCGGGAGTGCTCCGACTGCATGCCCGTGGTCGGCTGGCACTCCGCGACGATCAGGGTGACCAGGTCCAGGGTGTCGTCGACGCTGCTGCGCCCGTTCGTGACCGTGTAGAGCCGGTCGGGGGCACCGGTGTCCACCGGCTTGCGGGTCACGACGGGGTACTCCCCTGGAGCGGCTGCCGGGGCGCGGCCCGCAGATGCTCGCCGATCTTGTCGACCAGCCCGGTCATCTCCTCGCCGAGGCGGCCGGGGTCGGCGTCCTCGGCGGCGACGACCGCGAGGTGCGCGCCCTCACCGGCGCCGACGATGCAGAGCAGGCCGCCGTGGAAGGCGGTCATGGCGTGGAGCACGCCGCCGGTGCCGTCCCCGAACTCCACGGACGCGCCGTGGGACAGGGCCTGGAGGCCGGAGCAGATCGCGGCGAGCTGGTCGGCCTGATCCGCGGCCAGGTCGGGGGTCCAGCACAGCTTGAGGCCGTCGCGTGAGAGGACCAGAGCGTGCCGGGCACCGGGCGTCTGGTCCAGCAGGTTCTGCAGCAGCCAGACGAGGCTGTTGTCGGTGGTCTGCATGATGGGTGATGGGACGGTGGTGTCCGGCTGATCGGTCACCGGCCCGTTCCTCCAATCTCATGGGCACGAGGGGGGCGTGGCTGCCGGGCGCGGGCCCGGCGGGGCATTTTTTGGGGAGGGGGCTAACCGGCGGTCGGCGGCTCGGGGTCGGGTCGGCCGCCCAGGGTGTCGCCCGAGGACTTGCGCGAGCGGTGGAAGGCGCCGAAGCGGGAGCCGACGTCGTGCGCGGGCCGCTTGCGGGGCGGGGTGGGCTTGCTCGCGGGGCGCTGGGCGCGCTCGGCGTCGCTCATGGTGCGGCCGGGTTTGCGGACGGGGAGCCCGTTCGGGGTGGCGTCGGTGGGCGCGGAGGCGGGCGCGGCGGCGGGCGGTTCGTGCCGGGTCTGCTCGGGGACTTCCCGAAGGATCACGGGGGGATCGGGGCGTACGTGAGCCTCCGTGACGGGCGCCTCGACGACGGGGGCGGGCGTCGGCGTTTCGGGCGCGGGGACCGGCCGGACGGTGGCCGCCCGGGCCGCCTCCCGCTGCGCGGGCCACGGGTCGCGTTGCTGCGCGACGAGGCGCCGGGGCAGCAGGACGACCACGCCGGTGCCGCCGCGCGAGGAGGGGCGGTAGCTGACGTTGATCCGGTACTTGAGCGCGAGCAGTCCGACCACGGCGAGGCCCAGCCGGGTGCCCTGGAGGGAGGCGAGGTCGGCCATGCTGCCCGCCACCGCGCCCTCGGCATGCTCCATCGCCGCCTCGGACATGGTCAGTCCGCTGTCCTCGACGGTGACGACGATCCCGGCCCGGTGCTCCTCGACGTAGACGTGGACCTCGTCGGTGGGCGGGGAGAAGTTGGCCGCGTTGTCGATCAGTTCGGCGAGGAGGTGCATCACGCCTTCGGCGGCGAACCCGGAGATGGCGGCCTGGGAGGTGAAGTGCAGCCGGACCCGCTGGTAGGCGGCGATACGGCCGATGGCGCCCCGGAGGATGCTCTCCATCCGGATCGGCTTGTTCCAGGTACGGCTGGTCTTGCCGCCCATGAGCAGCGCCAGCCGGTCGGCGATCAGCACGAGCTGGGAGGTCCTGTGGTCCAGCCTCATCAGGTCGCCGAGCAACGTGCCGTCGTGTTCGTCCTGCATCGCCCGCAGGTCGGCCAGCATGCTGACGGCCTTGGCCTGGACCCGGCTGAGCGCCTTGGTGGAGGCGATCCGGGCACCACCCGCGCGCCGCTCGCTGCGCGCCAGCTCGCGGATGAACAGCTCGCCCAGGTCGTGCATCAACGGCACTCGGGGCAGAGTGAGTTCACCCAGGACCGTGTTGGCCGAGCGGCCCTCGGCGAGGCGGGCGACGGCGGCGGGCAGCGTCTCCCGCGTGAGCCGGTCGGCTTCGGCCAGGATCTCGTTCAGCGTCTCCTGGGTTTCCCGGGATTCCTTGTCCGCGGCGGCCGCGCGGCCCACGGCCTCCTCCAGGGCGCCGGCGGAGAGGTGGGCGAGCCTGCGCAGGTTCTGGTCGTTGGGCATCGACACGCCCGCGAGCGCGTCGGCGGCGGCGCTGCCGGTCAGCACCAGGTTGTGCAGGGAGGGCAGCGTCACGTTGACCAAGTGGCCGGTCTGCGCGGCGGTTTGCTGCGCCTGCGTGCGGAGCCGGTCGTTCTCGGCGGCCTGGGTGGCGGCGGCGAGCCTGGCCCGGCGGACGAGGAGGTGTCCGACGAGCACCGCGACGGCGACGCACGCCCAGCCCGCGCCCGCCACGACGAGCGTCCATCCGCGGGTGCCGGACGGCGCCACCCCGACCGCGACGCCCGCGGCCACGGCGGTCACCGCCACCACGGCCGCGGGCACCGCCCACGAACTGCGCTGAACGGCCGTCGAGCGGTGTTGCACGGACGGTGCAGGAACTGACATTCCGCGGTCCCTCGGTCTGCGAGCAGAAGAATCGGCGACCGAACGCCTCGATCGCGGTCCGGAAACGGCCGCCTCGGAGGAAGGCGATCTTCCAGTCCGGTTACGCCGACATGCTAGTCACACCGGAGTGCGCCACGTTCCGAATGGCCCTCCCTGGACACCCGGACCTGAAGTCGTCGTGAAGCAGCCATGATGACGGCGGGCCGTGATAAGGGGCCGTCCAGGCTGCACCGCTGGTGGCAGGCCCGGAACGACCCCATGCGCCCCCGATACGCCGCCGCCGGAGTAGCTGCCGCGAACCCCTCCCGAGGCGTCAACCCCCTCGGAAGAGGACCCTTTCCAGCCAACCGGCGGCCGCCAACGAGCCCTTGGCGTCGCCCTGGCCGAATCGTGTCCGGTGGCTTGGGCGTCGGCGAGGGTCGCGGCGAGCGCGGAATTTCTCCAGGACCGCGACAACCTCGGATGGGGCCGCACGTCTGGTGGGGTGAAGGGCGGTTACAGGGACGGGATTTCCGGTCCTGGTGCTGCCCGACCGTCAGCGTTGTCTCTCCACTCTCTGGAGTCGTTTCCCATGCGGCACATACGTCCCAAGAAGTCGAACCGTTCCCTGCGCACCTGGGTGCTGGGTTCGGCCGCCGGTCTCGCCCTGGTGGCGGGCGGCGGCATCGCCGCCCAGGCGGCCACCGCCGGCCAGCCGCACCCGGCCAAGTCGGCACCGGCCGACCCGAAGCCCGTGCCGTCCACCCCGGGCACGCAGACCTCCGGCGACACCGACCCGACGCCGGTCCCCGGTGACGCGAACGGCAAGCCGTACCCGCAGCCCGTGCCCTCCACCCCGGGCACGCACGCCTCCACCCACACCGACCCGACGCCGGTCCCGGGCGACGCGAACGGCAAGCCCTACCCGCAGCCCGTCCCCGGCGATGCGAACGGCAAGCCCTACCCGGGTCACACCAGCCGCTGAGCCGCCGACCATAGGTGAGGCGGGGCCGGTCCGGAGCCGGCCCCGCCGCACTCCTGATGTGAACGAGGACGATGCAGCTCACCCTTGCTCTGCCCTGGTGGGCCCGGCTCCTGCGCCGCGCCGGAACCACCCCGTCGCCGCCGTCGAGCGCGCCGCACCCCGGCCGACGATTCCGGACCCTGCGTTCGGTGGCCGACCAGGACGGCGAGGAGGATTCCCCCACACTCGCCGATCTGTACCGGACCCGGCGGCTCGACATGGTCCGGCTGGCGGCCTTCCTGGTGGACGACCTGCACACCGCCGAGGACGTCGTCCAGGACGCCTTCGCCGCCGTCTGCCGTCGGCACGGCGAACGGCTGGACAACGTCCAGGACGCGCACGCCTATCTCCACACCGCGGTGGTCAACGCCGCCCGCTCGGTGCTGCGCCGACGGCGCACCGCGCGCGCCTACACCCCGCCGTACCAGGGCCCGGGGGCGCCGGTCGACGAGCCGCTGCTGCTCGCGGAGGAGCACCGGCAGGTCTTCGACGCGCTGGCGCGGCTCACCGAGCGCCAGCGCGAGGTACTGGTCCTGCGTTACTGGTCCGACCTGAGTGAGGCGCAGATCGCCGGGACCCTGGGAGTGTCCCGTGGGACCGTCAAGTCGACCGCGAGCCGCGCGCTCGCCACGCTGGAGAAGCTTTTGGAGGGGGACCGATGACGGATCCGGCGCCGATCGAGGAACGACTGCGTGCCGCGCTCGAAGCGCGCGGGCGGCTCATCAGCGCCCATGACCTGTCACCGGCCCGCCCGCCCGCCGGAAGAACCTGGGGCACACGCCGGACGCGGCGGATGCTGTCCTTCGCCGTCGCGGCTGCCGCGGCGGCCGCGGCCGCCGTCGTCTTCCTGCTGTCCTCCAACCCCCCGGACCACCTCCGCCCGGCACCACCCGCACGGCAGTCCCACCCCACCGTCGCCCCCACCCCGACCGCCCCGCACCCGGTGCCTTCCACCGACCCGAACCCCGTGCCCTCCGCCATCCCGTCCGGCCCCTAGGGGAGTACGGCCGTACCGGCGTTGCCAGCCGTGAGGTGCCCTCGGCCGGGTCGGCCTGATCCATGTCGACACCGCGCCGTCGGCGCCAGTGACCGTCCTCCGACAACACCAAGAGGAACCCACGTGCCCGCGTCCCTCGCGTTCGACCTGGCACCGTATGCCGACATCGATGAAGCTCAGTACGTACAACGTGGCTACTGCAGTTGGAGCGACGCGGGTTGGCGATCGCTGCTGGTCCAGAGTTTTGTGCATGTCCGCCAAGTCGAGGACTTCCTGCTGCCCGGAACGTCCGACCTGCATCTCGTGCTGTGCACCGGTGGGGAAGCGATGATGCGGGTCGGCTCCGGAGGGACATCCACCAGGCGGCGTTGGAGGCCCGGCCGACTCGAACTCATGGTGCCCGGCCAGTCGACAGTGCGCAGCTACACAGCGGCGTCGGTCATGTCCACCATCCAGGTGCACATACGGCGGACCGATATCGAGCAGGCCGCGCACGGGCTGGAGAAGCCCGCTGTCGACTTCGAGGCGTTGTCCGCCGAACTGAGCGCGGGCGACCCGGTCGTCGAACACCTTGTCCGGTCCTTGCCGGCCAACCGGGACGCGGGGGACCTGTACGCCGAGTCGGCCGCGACGTTCCTCGCGACGCATCTCATGTCCCGGGGCCGTACACCGCGTGTGTCCGGACCCGAGCACGCCGCGGTACGCAAAGGCATCGGCATCATGCGGGACCGCCTGGCCGAACCGCTCACCCTCGCCGAGATCGCGGCCGAAGCGCACCTCAGCGTGTACCACTTCGTACGTGTCTTCCGGGACGCCACGGGCCAGACGCCCCGCCGGTATCTCACCCGGCTCCGTATCGAACTCGCCCAGCGACTGCTGTCGGAAACAGACCTCACCATTCAACAGATCACCGAGCGATGCGGCTTCGCCACACCCAGCGCTCTGTCATCGGCATTCCTGCGTCAGGTCGGCGTCCGGCCCTCCGCCTATCGTCAGGCGACCGCTGAGCAGCCCAACGTTATCGGCCCGAGGTCGCCCTGACCCGGTCGAAGTGACCATTCGGATGGCCAACTGCCCCTGGGACACCGCAATATCGGACTGCTCGAGCAGCAATCTGACGCATGTTCACGTGTCATGGAGAGATCATAAAATTCGAATGCGCCTCAAGCCGCGATGCGGATAAGGGGTGCACGCGAACTCGTCACCGAAGAAAGGATCTCTTCAGTGCAGAGGAAGAAATTCATGTCCACCATTGCCCTTGCGGGGGCCGTGGCGGCTGCGCTCACCGTACTGGGGCCGGTTTCCAACGCCTCCGCCGCGAGCAAGGTGCCCTGCACCCCGGATCAGGGCTATCTCAAGATCTGGGACCACATCGGGATCATCCCCAGTCAGGAGGTGACCTGCTGGGCCGTGGCCGGGACCATCAGCCTGATCAAGGACCACGGCGTAGGGGATACCTGGATCGATCGAATCCAGACGGGCAACAACGACGTGGTCCTCTACGACTGCAACGGTTCCCAAACCCGTTTCAATCGATGGACGGACACCCTCTTCCCGAACCGTCCGCCGCACGCCTGCGCCATAGTCATTCTGTAACGCGGCGCAGCACGCTTGCGCGCGGAACGAAGGCACCGGAGCGCCACCATCGGAAATGAGGCACTGTTTTGCCTGTCAAGACGAAAATCACCCGCAGACTGACTGTGCTCTTCGCGGCGGCCATCGCGCTCGTCGTATCCGGCCCGACCACGAACAGCTTCGCCAGCAGTTACACCGTGCCGGAGAGCGGCAACATCAGCGAGGTCACCTGTGTCGACGGGAAGGGCTTCCTGAAGATCTGGTACCACAACAGTGCCAGCCACGTGCGTTGCTACGCGAACGCGGGCGTCCTCTGGATGAACGCGCCGGACCGGGGGGACTGGTTCGACAGAGTCCAAACCGGAAACAACGACGTCTGGCTCTATGACAGGAACGGGGACATAGTGTCGCTCCCTCGATGGACCGACACCGTATTCCCCAACCGTCCGCTGGACATCATCGAAATCCGAATCCTGTGAACACCGGGCGTTCGACGGTGCCGCGCCTCTTGTAGCCGTCCTCTCCAAAATCCGGTCGGCCGTCCGCCGCGTGAGCCCCTGCGCAGGCGGGCGGCCTGGTCGTCGTGGCTGACGGCGTACAGGGCTGTCCGGGCGGAGACGCGCCAGGTGAACAGGCCGTCGGCTACGTCGACGACATCAACTGGGCGCTGACCAAGAACGATCCGGACAGGTGTCCGTCGTCGTCTCAGCCATGCCTCCATCCTTGGCGGGCGTGGCACGGCGGGCGATCATGGCAGCCCCCGGTTCGGGGGTTCGGGAAACCGAACCTGTGTCGGCGGGGGAGAAGTCGCACGGACCCGGAGTTACGACATGGGCAGGGACTGGCTCCGTCGCGCCCCGCGCCGCCCCTACGCCACCCCGCGAAACGTCCGCCGGTACGCCACCGGCGTCACGCCGATCGTCGCGTGCAGGTGTTCCCGCAGGGAGGTGCCCGTGGCGAAGCCGACCTGGGTCGCGATGTCGTCCACCGGGAGGTCCGTGGTCTCCAGCAGGTGACGTGCGCGGTCGACGCGTCGCTGGATCAGCCAGCGGCCCGGACTCGTGCCGACCTCCTCGGTGAAGCGGCGCGCGAAGGTGCGCACGCTCATCCGGGCGTGTGCGGCCAGCTCCGCGAGCGAGAGGGGTTCGTCCAGCCGCTCCAGCGCCCACTGGCGAGTGGCCGAGGTGCCGTGGGCGGACTCCTCGGGCACCGGGCGCCGGATGTACTGCGCCTGGCCGCCGTCCCGCCACGGCGGTACGACACACGCGCGGGCCACCTCGTTGGCGACGGCCGCGCCGTGATCCTTCCGTACGACGTGCAGGCACACGTCGACCCCCGAGGCCGCGCCCGCCGAGGTGAGGATGTCGCCGTCGTCCACGAACAGCACGTCCGGGTCGAGCGCCACCCGCGGGTACCAGGAGCGGAAGAGGTCGGCGAGGGCCCAGTGCGTGGTGGCGGGGCGGCCGTCGAGCCGTCCGGCGGCGGCCAGCACGAAGGCGCCGGTGCAGATGGACACGATCCGCGCGCCGGACGGCACCGCCGCGAGCGCCTCGCCGGCCTTCGGCGGCAGTTCGCGGGTGAGCCGCTGGAGGTCGAACGGCGGCAGCACCACCGTGTCCGCCGTCGCCAGCACCTCGGGCCCGTGGCCGACCGTCACCGAGAAGTCGGAGTTGGTGGCGACGGGGCCGCCGTCCGCCGAGCAGGTCAGCACCTCGTAGCGGTCCCCGGCCGAACCGAAGACCCGGCTGGGGATGCCCAGCTCGAAGGGGTACACCCCGTCGAGGGCGAGGACGACGACACGGTGAGCAGTCATGGCGCGATCCCGGTGGAAGTGGTGGCACGATCCCGTTGAAAGATGGCTTTCATGCCATGGTACGCGCGGACGGCTCCGGCGAACCTGGACGTATGACGAATCACGCCACCATGCGCGCCATCAGCCAGGACGAGTACGGCACCCCCGAGGTCCTCAAGGAGACCGAGCTGCCCCGCCCCCAGCCGGGCCCGAGCGAGATCCTGGTCTCCGTCCGCGCCGCCGGTCTCAACCCCACCGACTGGAAGCACCGCGCCCACCGCGTCTTCCTCGACCGGCTCCCCCTCGTCCTCGGCTGGGACGTCTCCGGCGTCGTGGAAGCGGTCGGCTACGGCGTGACCCTCTTCAAGCCCGGCGACGAGGTCTTCGGGATGCTGCCCTACCCGCACGGCGTCGGCGCCCACGCCGAGTACGTCACCGGCCCCGCCCGCGCCTTCACGCACAAGCCCGCCTCGATCGACCACGTCCAGGCGGGGGCGCTGCCGCTGGCCGCGCTCACCGCTTGGCAGGCGCTCGTGGACACCGCGCAAGTCCGGCCCGGTCAGCGGGTGTTGGTGCATGCCGCCGCCGGTGGGGTCGGTCACCTCGCCGTACAGATCGCCAAGTCCCTCGGGGCGTACGTGATCGGCACGGCGAGCGCGCCGAAGCACGAGTTCCTGCGGTCGCTCGGCGCGGACGAGGTGATCGACTACCGCTCCGTCGACTTCCGGGACGCCGTGCGGGACGTGGACATGGTGCTGGACCTCATCTCCGGTGACACGCGCGGCCGTTCGCTCGACGTACTGCGCCCCGGCGGCGTGCTCGTCTCCTTGCTGCCCGGCACCGATCCTGAGGAGGGGGCGAAGGCCGCGGCCCGTGGAGTGCGGGTGGAGACGCTGCTCGTGGAGGCCGACCAGGCGGGGATGAAGGCGGTCGCCGAACTGGCGGCCTCCGGCGCGCTGCGGGCCCACATCGAGGAGGTGTTCCCGCTGGCGGAGGCGGCGAAGGCGCATGCGCTGGGGGAGACGGGGCGGACAACTGGGAAGATTGTGCTGGTGGTTGACGCGTCCTGATGGGCCCTGGCAGGTCCTGACGGGCCTGACGGAGGTTCCAGGGGCGGCGTCTCTCCGGGGCTCGCGTCGACGGTGGGGCCAGGACGTTTCGTTCGGATCATCTGATCGTTGCTCTGGGTGTGCCGTTAAGCGACGGGCAGTGGACGCGGATCGAGCCGTTGTGGCCGGGCCGGACGCCCAAGCGGGGGCGGGGTCAGCCGGCCGGTGAGTCGCTGACCTTGCCCACCGGGCTGAGTTCCATCTTCCCGTCGTCGTTGCCGTCGGTGACGGCGAGCGTGCCCGCCGGCCACTTCAAGGTGAAGGGCTCGACCTCGTTCGGGGGCGTCACCACCATGTCGGTCAGCCGCACGCCGGAGCCGCCGCTGTTGTTGACCGGGTACGTGATGTTGAAGGCGGCGGTATCGCCCTCCTTGAGGATCTGCGGCACGGCCTGCTCGCCGTTGCGGTCCACGGAGAAGGTGTCGCCCAGGGACGTCTTGATATCGACACCCGGGAAGCCGCTGATGCGACAGTCGGCGCTGCCGAAGTTCTTGAAGGTGACGGTGACGACGCCGTTCGTCTCGTCCGTGGTGTTGTTGGCGGCGGTGGCGTCGAGCACGCCGGAGCGGCACATGTCGACCTTGCCCTCGCCGCTGTCACCGTTGCCGGTATCGGCGCCCTGGCTGCTCCCGCCGGTGCCGGTGCCGGTGCCCTGTCCGCTCCCGCCGGTGCCGGCGCTCTGGTCCGCCCCGCCGGTGCCGCCCGCCTTGTCCGCCGACGCGGTGGGGCTGGCCTGCGTGCTGCCCGACACGTTGTCGACGCCGTTGCAGGCGGTGAGGGCGAGGGCGAGAACGGCGGTGAATGCTGCGCCGATGGTGGCGGTGCGCTTGCGGGAGCGGAACGTCGTACGCATGTGAATTCCCCGAGTGTATGGCGGTCGAGTACGGAGGTGCAGTCGCGGCCCGGAACGCGCGGCGAGCCGCTACCCCGCTTGGCCTGCTGACACTTGAAGCATCCCGCCCGCCGCTCACGTTTGGCTAACGCCTCGCTTACGTCCCGCTGCCGTCCCTCGACACGGCGGCACCCGCCCTCGTCTCGCTTCACGGTCGAAGGTCGGCGGGCGGCCGCCGGACCGGCCTCTCCCTTTGCGCTTGGCTACCTGGTCGGCGGGTTGCGGGATCACTGCCCGGATGCCGCGCCGTCGCAGGAGGGCCCGGATCGCGCGGGACGAATACGCCTTGTCGGCGAGGATCGCATCCGGTGTGGTGCTGGGCCGGCCGATCGGCCGCGGCACCCGCAGGCGGGCCATGATTCCGGGGAACACGGGCGCATCACCGGCCTGGCCGGGCTTGAGGACGAAGGCGAGCGGGCGGCAGCGGCTGTCGGCGGCGAGGTGGATCTTGGTGGTCAGTCCGCCGCGGGACGGTCCGAGGGCGTGGTCGTCCGGCTCACCGTCCGGGGCCCCTTTTGACGGGCCCCGGCGGCGTGCTGACGAGCGCGGACGATCGTGGAGTCGACAGCGATGACCCAGTCGAGATCGCCTTCGGCGTCGGCCTGGGCGAGCAGGGCGGTGAAGACCCTCTCCCAGGTACCGTCGGCAGCCCACTTCCGCGGCCGGTTGTGGGCGCCTTTCCACGACCCGAAGCGCTCGGGCAAGTCCGTCCACGGCGTCCCGGTGCGGTACTTGAACGCGATCGCGTCGATCACCTGTCGGTAATCCCGCCACCGCCCACCCCGCCGAGGGGTCCGGTCCGGCAGCAGCGGCTCGATCCTCGCCCACTGGGCGTCAGTCAACGACACACATCAACCAACGATCAGATGATCCGAAGGAAATGGCCTAGCCGCCACCGTCGACGCGAGCCGGAGTGTCCCGGAAAGGGGCCTACTTGGCGAACGCGTTCACGCCCGTCAGTTCCGCCGACAGCTCCCACAGCCGCGCCGCCTGCTCGGGGTCGGTGGCCCAGGACTTCACTCCGGCCCAGGCGCCGTCCTCGGGTGCGGGTTCGGCGATGTCGCAGTCCTCGAGGTAGAGGCCGCCGAGGCTGTCGAGCTGGGGGGAGACGGCGGCCCAGACCTGGGTGGCGGCACCCTGTTCGGGCGTCTTGAAGCCGGACGGGTTCAGGGGGTTGCCCTGTTCGTCGATCCAGCCGCGTTCGACCATCTCCTCCTTGGCGAGGTGGCGCTGGAGCGGGGTCATGATGCCGCCCGGGTGGAGGGAGAAGGCACGGACTCCGGAGTCGCGGCCGAGCTGGTCGAGGTGGACGGCGAACAGGGCGTTCGCCGTCTTGGCCTGGCCGTACGCCTGCCACTTGTCGTAGCCCTCGCGCCACTGGACGTCGTCCCAGCGGACGGGGGAGAGGTGGTGGCCGCGCGAGGACACGGACACCACCCGGGCGCCACCCTCCGCGAGCGCCGGCCACAGCCGGTTGACCAGGGCGAAGTGGCCGAGGTGGTTGGTCGCGAACTGGGCCTCCCAGCCGGGGCCCACCCGGGTCTCCGGGCACGCCATGATCCCGGCGCTGTCGATCAGGATGTCCACGGTGCGGCCGGAGGCCAGGAACCGCTCGGCGAAGCCTCGAACGCTCTCCAGGTCACCGAGGTCCAACTCGTCCACCTCGACGCCGTCGAGGTCTGCCAGGGCTTCCCGGGCCGTGTCGGTCCGGCGCGCCGGCACGACGACCTCGGCGCCCGCCTTCACGAGCGCGCGGGTCGTCTCCAGACCGATGCCCGAGTAGCCACCGGTGACGATCGCGAGCTTCCCGGTGAGGTCGATTCCCCGCAGAACCTCGTCGGCGGTGGTGTCGGCGCCGAAACCCGATCCGATCTTGTGCTGTGCAGGAGTGCTCATGCCGGGAACGCTACGAATTCGAGTGCGCTCGAAGTCAAGCGGGACACCCGGAATCCAGAACATCCCGGGATCGGCTCCGACCCCTTGCGTTGTCAGAGGACGCCCGCTACTTCCGCCAGAACAAGTGGTGCGTCACCCCGCTCGGGCTCGGTACGACGTCCAGGTGGAAGCGGTCCAGGAGGTCGTCCGGGGAGTCCCACAGGCGCAGGCCGTGGCCGAGTTTCACGGGGGAGACCGTCACATGCAGGGTGTCGACCAGGTCGGCGTCGAGGAACTGCCTGATGGTCGAGACGCCGCCGCCGAGCCGGACGTCCTTGCCCTGCGCGGCCTCCCTCGCCTGGGCCAGGACGGTCGCGGGGTCGCCCGACACGAAGTGGAACGTGGTGTCCGAGAGCGTGAGCGGGGGACGCTCGTGGTGGGTCAGGACGAAGACCGGGGTGTGGAACGGGGGTTCGTCGCCCCACCAGCCGCGCCACTCGTCGTCCTGCCAAGGCCCGCGCACGGGGCCGAACTTGTTGCGGCCCATGATCTCGGCGCCGATGTTCCGCGCGTAGTCCCGGGTCAGATAGTCGTCCAGGCCCCGGCTGCCGCCGGGCTCGGTGCGCATGGGCCAGCTGGCCGTCGCGCCCGCCCAGGCGAACAGCCGCCCGGGATCGACGTGGCCGAACGGCCGCTCCAGGGTCTGATCCTCCCCGGCGCCGATCCCGTCGCTCGAGACGTTGAAGTTCTGGACCCGCAGTAGCTGAGTCATGCGTTCCCTTCCTGGGCGGGAGCCGAAGCCGGCGGTTCGCCGACGGGGCTTGGACTGTGTGGAACGACAGAAATCATCGGGTGGGTACGGAGCCCCTACTCCCGACGGACAGGCACAGGAGAAACAGGCCCGCCGTGATCATTGCTCCCCCGTGAATTCCGGGCGATTTCCGATTCGGCGTCGAAAATCTGTTTCAATTATGGATCGGGGGACAGGCGCAGCACCATGAATACCGAGAACAAGAACACCCGGAATTCGCCCGTCAATGGCGTCAAGGAGGCGGCGCGCGAGGCGACGCAGTCCACGGCCTCCGGTGTCCAGTCGGCCGGGCAGGCCGCCCAGCGCGTGAGCCGGGCCGCGGCCGTCGGTCTGCAGAGCGGGCGGCAGGCCGTGACCGCCAACGCCGCCAAGGCCGCGGAGGCCGCCGGGTCGGCGTGGACGGTCGTCAAGCACCGCAAGGCGATCGCCGCCGGAACCGCGGCGGCCGTTGCGGGGGTCGCCGGAGCGGCCTTCGCGATAGGCCGTTCGACGGCCAGGACCCAGGCGGGGCCCCTGCCCCGGCTCACCGGCGGCCGTATTTGAAAGCCCCGAGTCGACGGCCGCATCTGAGGGCCCCGCGCCGGGGGCCGTACCTGAGGGCCCCGAGTCGACGGCCGTACCTAAGAGCCCCGCGCCGGGCCGCGTCCCAGAGCCCCTACGGCAAGGCCGGTCCCGCCGATCCGGCGGCGGGACCGGCCTTGCCGCGCCACGCACCCCGTGTCCCCAACTTCCTCTCAAGAAGCATGAGTTGACTACAACCTTCCGCCCCCACCACCCGTCCAACCCCCGCCCGGTGCCGATCATGGTGCCGGGTTCTCTCCTGTCCCAGTTGGGGGAAGTCATGAGTTCTGTCTCCGTCGGGCGTGTGCTGCGTCGCGGGGCGTGTGCGGGAGCCGTGGGGGCGCTGGTCGTCGCCGGGCTCGGTGGTGGGTTCGCCTTCGCCGACGGCGAGCCGCAGACCGATCAGTTGTGGATCCAGGCGCCGTACGACCACGCGGTGACCGTCGCGCCGGAGGGCGGGGCCGCGCAGTACCGGTCGCTCGCGCTCGGGCTCTACCACGACAACGGCAACTTCACCGTGACCGACGGCAAGTTGACCGTGGACGCCTCCCGGCTCGCCGGGGTCGCCGAGGTGGCGTGGCCCGACAACTGCGCGCCGGACGCGGCCGGGACCGTCGCGGTGTGCGACACCGGGGACGTGCCGCTCCACTCCGGCAGGCAGCTGTCGCTGAAGGTACGGGCCGTCGCCGGTGCCGCCGTAGGGGCCCAGGGCACCATCGAGTACTCCGCCGAGGCCACCGGCGGACCCGACGGCACGCTCGTCGCCCCGGAGCACTCCTGGGAGACCGCCGTCACCGTCGGCTCCGGCCCGGACCTCGGTGTCACCGAACCGCGGGACCTCGACGGCGTCGCGCCGGGCACCACCCTCACCGTGCCGTTCTCCGTCACCAACACCGGCAACGAGACCGCCCACGGTTTCAGCGTGCGGCTGTGGGCGACGTACGGCCTCGACGTCGTCACCCGCTACCCGCAGTGCACGTACACCGGCCCGGACGACGGTGGCACATACTCCACCATGACGTACGTGACCTGCGCCTTCGACACCGACGTCGCGCCCGGCGCGAGCGTGGAGCTGCCGGAGCCGCTGCGGCTCGCCGTCACCGGGCACGCGCTGAACGAACGGTTCGACTATGAGGTGGAGCCCGGCGGCGACGTCACCGACCTCGACGGCTCGGACAACGGCCGCTCCTGGCACATCAAGGCCGACAACACCGCCGACTTCGCGGTGTACGGCACCGAGGTCGCCGGTGCGGCCGGTGACACCGTGACCGCCGCGTTCCGCTTCGCCAACCACGGCCCGGCCTGGGTCGGCGACGTCGTCTCCGGCGACCCCGTGGCCGTGCTCGACTTCTACCTCCCGGAGGGCACCACCGCCACGTCCGTGCCCGGCACCTGCCACACGGCCTGGAAGTCCGGCGACGACCCGGCCGTCGGCCACTACGCCTGCAACCTGCCGATGACGGCCAAGCCGGACGCGGAGGCATCCTTCCCGTTCCAGCTGCGGATCGACCGCGTCGTCCCGGACGCGACGGGCCGCGTCGTGGCGCGGCCGTCCTACGGCACGTCCTTCGCCTTCGACCCGGACACGGAGAACAACTCGGCGACAGTGATCGTCAACCCGTCCGCCTGACGACGGGAGAGGGGAGCGCGCCCGCGCGACTCGGGGCGCGCTCCCCTCGGTCACCTCTGTCGCGTCGTCCCGTACCCGCCGCATGTCGATCCACCCCACCGGGAAGAAACCGGACAGCCGCAGCGGGCGCCGACGCGCCGGGGAAGGGGGCCGCGATGTCGCGAGGGGTGGGGGCGCGGGGCGGGGTGGTTCTCCTGGCGTACGGGGGGTTGCTCGGCGGTACGGCGGTGGGGGTGTGGGGTGCCGCGCTGCTCGTCGCGGGGTTCCGGCTGGAGGGGGCGTACGGGCAGCGGATCGGCGCGGTCCTGGTGGTCGGGGCGGTGATCCTCGCCGTCGGGGAGGTCGCCGACCGGCTGTTCGCGCTGCTGACCCGGGGGCCGAGGCGCCGGGTGCGGGACGGGTGGCGGCGGTTGCTGGAGGCGGACTTCGACGACGACCCGTTTCCATACGACACGTCCGACACGTTCGGCGCCGGGCTCGGGCGGCTGATGACGCTGGGGTTCGCGGGACTCGTGTGGGGGCTGGTCCGCGACACGGCGGGGACCGCGCTCGGGCTGTGGGCCGGGGTGCGGCTCGCGGCCGCCGTCGGACTGCCGGTCACGGTGACCGGGTTCTGGACGACCGCACTCGCGGGAGTCGTCGCGGCGGGGCTGCGGCCCGTCGCCGCGGCCGTGCTGCGCACACCGTTCTCGTTCTCCCGGCGGGCCGCTCGGGCGAACGTGCTCACAGTGTTCTGGTACGCGGCGAACACCGCCGGGCTCGCGCTCGCCGCGTTCGCCCTGGACGCCGTGGCCGTCGCACCGGCACCGGCCGCCCGTCAGGCGCTGCTGCTCGCGGCGGTTGCCGGACTCGTGCTGCTGGCACCCCGGTTCACTCTGCGACTGCCGCTTCCCGGGGCGGCGTCCGTGGTTCTGATCGCCGTACGCGCCCTGGTGCTGTGGGCCGTGCTGCAGGCGGCGGAACTCCTGCACCCGGGTCTGCGCATCGCCGGTTTCTGGCCGTTGGTCGCTACGGCCGCGCTGATGTGGGCGCTGGAGTGGCCGATGCGGCTGTCCGAGGCACGCGCCGAGGCCGCGCGACAGCCACCGGCGCCTCCGCCGGTGGACCCGTTCGCGCACCATCCGCCGTTCCCGCACTCGCCTTGGATGCCGTGAGCGCCGTCGGGGAGCGCGGATCGTGGCCGTCGCCGCCG
>NZ_WWIR01000424.1 GCF_009863025.1 Streptomyces sp. SID4985
GCCGCCGCCCCGGCCGTGCTCGTCCTGGCCGCGACCGCCCTGCTGCTGCCCTCCGACACCGAACTGTCATCCCTGATGGTCGGCCTGTGGTTCCTGCTGCCCCTGCTGCTGATACTGGGCTTCCTGGTCATCGCCCACTTCGAACTGCGCCCGTACACGCGCTGGGCCTCCCCGGCCGGACAGCTACTGCTCGGCACGCTGACGGCACGCCGGGACCGGGACGATGACGACGACTTCGGCGACGGCGCGGACCGGGACGGCAACGAGTCGGGCTTCCTCACCTCCCTCGCCACGCGCGGCATCCGCGCCCTGACCGAGCCGGAGCTGCGCGCCGCCTTCAACCACCGCGACCAGCCCTGGCGGGAGTGACCGCGCGAGCCCGAAGGCGGCGGCTCCGGGGGCGCACAGGGAGCACTGGCACCGACACCACCTGAACGGTGCTTGCCTTCACCGACCACCGTCCGAAACATCCCTCCTGTCGCCGCCGAGCCGCTGCAGCCGCGCCGTGGCCGCCGCGCACCGGAGGGATACACGATGAGAGCTGCCGCCCTGTACTCGGCCGCCGGGTCCTTGCTGCTGGCCGGGCTGGCCACGCCTCCGGCGGGCGGCACCCCCGGCGCCCGTGCCGGGTCCGCCGCCTCCCCCACCTCGGCCGCCTCGACCACCTCCCCCGCCTCCGCCGAGTCGCGCGGAGTCGCCGTCGCCGCCGCCCGCGCCAAGGCCGCCGGTATCCGCTTCGGCGCCTGCCCCGCCGAGCAGGAGGCGCCCGACGGAATGCGCTGCGGCACGGTCAGCGTCCCGCTGGACTACGCGCACCCCGACGGCAAGCACCTCACCCTCGCGGTGAGCCGTATGCCCGCCACCCACCGCGACCCGAGGAACAGCAAGCGCCGCGTCCCCCGGCAGGGCGCCCTCGTCTACAACCCGGGCGGCCCCGGCGCCTCCGGCCTCGCCTTCCCGGTGATCGGCGTCGTCCCCGAGTGGAAGCGGATCGCCGCCGCCTACGACCTGGTCGGCTACGCCCCACGCGGGGTGGCCCCCTCGGCCCCGCTGTCCTGCGTGAAGCCCGAGCAGTTCTACAAGGCGCCGAGCCCGGCCCCCGTCCACCCCTCCGCGGCGTACAAGCGGGAGCGGATCGCGCGGGCGAAGGCGTACGCACGCGGCTGCGCGCAGCGCTCGGGCAAGGGGCTGCGCTTCTTCAACTCCCTCAACAACGCACGGGACTTGGACGTCCTGCGCGCCGCCCTCGGCGAGCCGAGGCTGACCTTCATGGGCGCGTCGTACGGCACCTACCTCGGCGCCCTCTACGCCACCCTGTTCCCCGCGCACGTACGGCGCATGGTGCTGGACTCGGCGGTGAACCCCGCCCCGGCGAAGGTCTGGTACCGCGCCAACCTCGACCAGTCGGCCGCGTTCGAGCGCCGCTGGACCGACTTCCGCGCCTGGGTCGCCCGGCACGACGACGTGTACGGCCTCGGCGGCACGGCGGCGGCCGTCCAGCGCGCGTACGACGCCGCGAGCGCGAAGCTGGCCGCCTCACCGGCGGGCGGCACGGTCGGTCCCGGTCAGCTGCAGAACACGTTCCTGATGGCCGGGTACTACGACGACTACTGGCCGAGCCGGGCCGAGGCGCTCTCCGCCTATCTCAAGGGCGACGCGAAACCGCTGGTCCGGCTGGCCGCACCGAGCCCGGAGACGGCGAAGGAGGCGGAGAACGGCAGCGCGGTGTACTCGGCCGTCGAGTGCAACGACGCCCCCTGGCCGGCGGACTTCGCGGTCTGGGACCGCGACAACACCCGGCTCGCCCGCGTGGCCCCCTTCGAGACCTGGGACAACGTCTGGGCGAACCTGCCGTGCGCCTACTGGCCGGTGCCCCGTCAGCGGCCGCTGGACGTACGGACCTCCCGGGGCGCGACCCCGCCGGTGCTGATCCTCGCCGCCGAGCGGGACGCGGCGGCGCCGTACGCTGGGGCGCTGGAGATGGCGCGGCGGCTGGCCGGGTCCACGCTGGTGACCGAGCGGGGCGCGGGCACGCACGGGGTCGGGCTCGGCCCCAACAGGTGCGTCAACGCCCACGTGGACGCGTACCTCCTGGAGGGCCGTCTGCCGGGCGGGCGCGCCGCGTGCGCCCCGCGCCCGGAGCCGCGCCCCGCCGAACCGGCCGGACGCGGCACCACCGGGGACCGGCGTGACGCCCTCAGGGGCAAGGGCTAGGCGAGCCCGGCGACGAGGTCCGCGACCGACTTGCGGCGCCCGGTGTAGAAGGGCACCTCCTCGCGGACGTGCCGGCGGGCCTCGGAGCCGCGCAGGTGGCGCATGAGGTCGACGATGCGGTACAGCTCGTCGGCCTCGAAGGCGAGCATCCACTCGTAGTCGCCCAGCGAGAAGGAGGCGACCGTGTTGGCGCGTACGTCCGGGAAGCCGCGGGCCATCTTGCCGTGGTCGGCGAGCATGCGGCGGCGGTCCTCGTCGGGCAGCAGGTACCAGTCGTAGGAGCGCACGAAGGGGTAGACGCTCACGTAGTTGCGGGGCGTCTCGTCGGCGAGGAACGCCGGGATGTGCGAGCGGTTGAACTCCGCCGGGCGGTGCAGCGCCATGTTGGACCACACCGGCTCCAGGGCACGGCCCAGCCTGGTGCGGCGGAAGAGGTTGTACGCCTCCTGGAGCTGGTCGGCGGTCTCGGAGTGCCACCAGATCATCAGGTCGGCGTCCGCGCGCAGGCCGGAGACGTCGTAGGTGCCGCGGACGGTCACGTCCTTCGCGGCGAGCTGGTCGAACAGCTCCTGGACCTCGTCGGCCCAGCCCGCGCGGTCCTCCGGCAGGACGTCCTTCAGCTTGAAGACGGACCACAGGGTGTAACGGATGACCTCGTTGAGGTCCTTGGCCAGCTTGCCCTTGTTCGGGATGCGGGTCGGCTCGTTGGTGGGGGCGTCGTCACTCATGGTCCCTATTCTCCCGCTCCGCCGTGCAGGCTCTGCACCGGGTTGGCGGTCAGCTCGCGCACACCGGCGAGGTCGCCGCCCAGCTGGTCGACGGCCGCGTACGCGCTCGCGATGCACGCCGGGATGCCGACACCGTCGTACTGCGCGCCGCACACGGCGAGTCCGGGCAGCTTGGCGACGTGCTCGCGGATACGGGCCACGCGCGCGTGGTGGCCGACGGGGTACTGGGGCAGTCCGTCGGTCCAGCGGGTGACATGACTGTCGACGGGCGTGGCGTCCACTCCGGTGGCCGCGCGCAGGTCGTGCCGGGCGGTGTCGGTCAGCTCGGCGTCGTCCCGCTGGAGGACCTCGGTCTCGCGGTGGCGGCCGACCGAGGCGCGCACCACGACCAGTTCCGGGTCCTGCTCCCCGATCCAGCCCCACTTCTGGGAGGCGAAGGTGGCGGCCTTGATGGTGTGCCCGTCGACGGGCGGCACGAGGAAGCCGCTGCCCTCGGGGAGGGCGACGTCCGCGCGGCGGTAGGCGAGGCTGATCAACGCCATGGAGGCGTACTCGACGGCGGCCAGCTCGGCGGCCGCCCCCGGGGCCTCGGCGCCCAGCAGCGCGGCGGCGGCCGGTGCGGGTACGGCGACGACCACCGCGTCGGCGCGCAGCACCCGGTCCCCGGCGGTCACGCGCCAGCCGGTGCCGTCCCGGCGCAGTTCGCGCGCCGGGGTGCCGGTCAGGATCTCGCCGCCGCCCGCCCGTACGGCGTCCGCGACGGCGAGCGGGAGCGTGCCGACGCCGCCCTCGATGCCGACGAACACGGGTCCGGTCTGCGGGGCCTCGGCGGCCCTGGCCTGGAGGGCGCGGACGGCCTCGGTGAGGGAGTCGTGGGTGCGGGCGGCCTGGTAGAGCTGCGGGACGGCCGACCGCAGGGACAGTCGGTACGCGTCGCCCGCGTACACCCCGCCGAGCAGCGGCTCGATCATCCGGTCGACGACCTCCCGGCCGAGCCGCGCGGCCACGTACTCGCCCACGGCCACGTCGTCCCCGACCTCGGTGCGCGGCAGTTCGGCGTCCCGCCCGATCCGCGCCAGCCCCTCCTCGGAGAGGATTCCGGCGAGCACGTCGGCGGTGCCGGGCACGCCCATGACGTGGCCCTTGGGCATCGGGCGCAGGCTGTTCCGGGTCCACAGGGACGCGCTCGCGGTGGCGGGCGTGACGAGCCGTTCCCCGAGCCCCACCTCCCGGGCCAGCTCCACGGCCTCGGGGCGCCGGGCGAGCATCGACTCGGCCCCGAGATCCATCCGGACCCCGGCGATCTCCCCGGGCAGCAGCTTGCCGCCCACCCGCTCGCCCGCCTCCAGCACCGTCACCCGGGCCCCGCGCCGCACCAGCCGGTGCGCGGCCGCCAGCCCGGCGACCCCGGCCCCGATGACAACAACCCGGCCCTCACCCGTTCCGCTCATGCCCCCACTCTCTCAAAACCGGCCCCCCACCCGGTCCCGGGCCACCCTTCCCCACCCGGGCGCCCACCGGCCCTTGCGGGCTCCGGATCAGTCGGTGCCGCCGATGGTGCCGCGGGCCGCCAGCCGGAAGTCCCTGACCGCCCGATAGGGCTCACGCTCCCGTTCGGCGGCGGGATCGGGGCGTGGCGACGCCGGTGCCCTCGCGTGTCCGGACCGTGACCGCATCGGGATGTGGATCGTCCAACGTTCGGGAGTGCCCCGGCGTCCAAGGGATGTCGGTTCCGTACTCATCGGGGGTAGCCCATGCGTGCACCACGTTCGTCCTCGTCCGTCCGGGCCCTGGCGGGGGCCCTGCTCGTCGCTTCGCTCGCGCTCTCCGGATGCAGTGCGGCGGGAGGGGGCTCCGCCGATTCCGGGAAGTCCATGGCGGACGCCCCGGCCCGGCAGACCGGCGCGGCGGGCGCGGGCGCGGGCTCGTCCGACGCCAAGTCCGGGGAGCGGAGCGTGCCCCGGATCACGCCGAACTCGATCGTCCGTACCGCCTCCCTGACCGTCCAGGTCAAGGACGTGCCCAAGGCGCTGGCCGAGGCGCGCACGACCGCCGAGGACGCGGGCGGGTACGTCGGGGACGAGGACACCACCCGGGACGAGCGCGGGAACGAGCGCACCCGGGTCGTACTGCGCGTGCCGACCGCGAAGTACGACGAGGTGATGACCGGTCTCCAGGGCACCGGCAAGCTGCTGGAGCGCACCGCGAAGGCCGAGGACGTCACCGACCAGGTGGTGGACGTGGAGAGCCGGATCAAGTCGCAGCGGGCGAGCGTGGCCCGGGTGCGGGAGCTGATGGACCGGGCGGGCACGCTGAGCGACATCGTCTCCCTGGAGGGCGAGCTGAGCAGCCGCGAGGCCGCCCTGGAGTCGCTGCTCGCACAGCAGGCGTCCCTGAAGGACCGTACGAGTCTCGCGACCATCACCCTGTCGCTGACCGCGACGCCGGTGCACGTGGCCGTCAAGGAGAAGGACGACGAACCCGGCTTCCTCGACGCCCTCTCCGACGGCTGGAGCGCCTTCCTCGCGACCCTGCGCTGGGTCACCGTCGTGGTGGGCGCCGTGCTGCCGTTCGCCGCGTTCGCCGGTGTCGTCGCGTTCCTGTGGCTGCGGTTCGTACGGCCCCGGCTGCGCGAGCGGCAGGCCGAGGTGGCGCCGCTCCCCGTGGGCTCCCTGCCCGCCTCCCGCCCCGTCTCCGAGTCCGGTGAGCCGCACTCGGGGAGCTGACCGGGCGTGCGCCCACCCCGCCCCGTAGCGTGTCCGCATGAGCGAGCGTGACGAGCGGGGCGGGGCGCGGCGGCTGGTCGTGATCGGCGGTGACGCGGCAGGAATGTCGGCCGCGTCGCAGGCGCGGCGGCTGCGCATGCCGGAGGAACTGGAGATCGTGGCCTTCGAGCGCGGCCACTTCACCTCCTACTCGGCGTGCGGCATCCCGTACTGGGTGGGCGGCACGGTCACCGAGCGGAACAGGCTGATCGCCCGCACCGCCGAGGAGCACCGCGCCCGCGACATCGACCTCAGGCTGCGCACCGAGGTCACGGAGATCGACGTACCCGGCCGCCGGGTCCGCGCGCACGACCTGGACTCGGGCGAGACGTACTGGACCTCGTACGCCAAGCTCGTCATCGCCACCGGCGCCCGCCCGGTCCGCCCGGACCTGCCCGGCATCGACGCCGACGGGGTGCACGGGGTGCAGACCCTGGACGACGGGCAGGCGCTGATCGACTCGTTGAGCCGCGCACGGGGACGGCGTGCCGTGGTCGTCGGGGCGGGCTACATCGGCGTGGAGATGGCGGAGGCGCTGATCCTGCGGGGCTTCGAGGTGACCGTGGTGGACCGGGGCGAGGAGCCGATGTCCACGCTCGATCCCGACATGGGGCGCCTGGTGCGCAAGGCGATGACGGGCCTCGGCATCACCATGGTCAGCGGCGCCGAGGTCACCGAGGTACGCACCGATGACGCCAACAGGGTTTGCGCGGTGGCCACTTCGGACGCGGAGTACCCCGCCGACGTCGTCGTCCTCGGCATCGGCGTCCGCCCCGAGACCACGCTCGCGCGCGCCGCCGGACTCCCCCTCGGGGCACGCGGCGGTCTGCTCACCGACCTGGCGATGCGCGTGCGCGGCCACGAGGACATCTGGGCGGGCGGCGACTGCGTCGAGGTGCTGAACCTGGTCTCGGGCCAGGAGCAGTACCTCCCGCTCGGCACCCACGCCAACAAGCACGGCCAGGTCATCGGCACGAACGTGGGCGGCGGTTACGCCACCTTCCCGGGCGTCGTCGGCACGGCGGTCAGCAAGGTCTGCGACCTGGAGATCGCCCGCACCGGCCTGCGCGAACGGGACGCCCGCCGGGCCGGCCTCCAGTACGAGTCGGTCGTCATCGAGTCCACCAGCCGGGCGGGTTACTACCCCGGCGCCGCCCCCATGACGGTCAAGATGCTCGCCGAACGCGACACCGGCCGCCTGCTCGGCGTCCAGATCGTCGGCGGCGAGGGCGCGGGCAAACGCGTCGACATCGCGGCCGTGGCGCTGACCGCGCGGATGACGGTGGAACAGATGACAGCCCTCGACCTCGGCTACGCCCCACCGTTCTCCCCGGTCTGGGACCCGGTACTGGGGGCGGCGCGCAAGGCGGTGGCGCGGGTGCGTGAAGGGCGGCGGTGATCCCGCGCGGGGGCGCGCCGGGCGGCACCGGTTCGGGGGCGCGATCGCGGGCAGAAGTCCTGTGTGGTCATACCCGTCCATGACGTCAATCCGGTGCGCCGCACCCCCGTGGTGACGTACGCCCTCATCGCCGCCAACGTCCTCGTCTTCCTGCTGACGCCCGGCGCAGCCGGTGCCGTGGCCGGGGAATCGCATCTGGCCCAGCTCTGCCATCTCCATGCCTTCATGGACCACTACGCGGCCGTACCACGGGAGTTGATCCACCATCAACTGCCGCAGCTGGTGCCGACGGGCGCGACGGGCATGGGGCCGAACGGCCCGGGGTGCGTGGTGGGGGTGCCGTCCTACGACAAGTCGCCGGCCCTGTCGGTCCTCACGTCGATGTTCCTGCACGGCGGCTGGCTGCATCTGCTGGGGAACATGCTGTTCCTGCTGATCTTCGGCAACAACGTCGAGGACCGCATGGGCCACGTGCGCTATCTGCTCTTCTACGTGGTGTGCGGCTACGCGGCGGGGTACGGCTTCGCGCTGCTCAACGCCTCCTCCACCGACCCGCTGATCGGTGCCTCGGGGGCCATCGCGGGGGTGCTGGGCGCGTATCTGGTGCTGTATCCGAAGGCCAGGGTGTGGGTGCTGGTGCCGTTCCTGGTCTTTCTGCCGTTGCGGCTGCCCGCCTGGGTGGTGCTGGGCTTCTGGTTCGGGCTCCAGGCCGTGTACTCGTCAGGACAGGGCGTGGAGGCCGGGTCCGGGACCGTGGCCTACGCGGCGCACGTCGTCGGCTTCGTGACGGGAATGCTGCTGGCCTGGCCGCTCAAGGCGGGCACCCCGCCCCCGCCGGAGCCGGGCCGCCTGCTGTTCGGCAGGCGGGCGCGGCACCGTCAGGCGTGGTGAGCGGTCAGCGGGCGCTCGCCCGGTGGACGTAGTCCACGAGGTGGCTCAGCGCGTCCGGGTCGGTGCTGGGCATGACGCCGTGGCCGAGGTTGAAGACGTGGCCCTCCAGACCGGCGGCCGCGTCGAGCACCTCCTGCGCCTTGGTCTCGGTGACCTTCCGCCCGGCGAACAGGACGGTCGGGTCGAGGTTGCCCTGGAGCGCCTTGCCGGGGCCGACACGGCGCACGGCCTCGTCCAGCGGGACGCGCCAGTCCACGCCGACCACGTCGGCGCCCGCCTCGCCCATGAGCTTGAGCAGCTCACCGGTGCCGACGCCGAAGTGGATGCGCGGGACGCCGTAGCCCGCGACGGACTCGAAGACCTTCGCGGAGGCGGGCAGCACCGAGGCGCGGTAGTCGGCGGGGGCCAGCGCGCCCGCCCAGGAGTCGAAGAGCTGGACCGCCGAGACACCGGCCTCGATCTGGACCTTGAGGAACGCGGAGGTGATCTCCGCGAGGCGGTCGAGCAGGTCGGCCCACAGCTCGGGGTCGCCGTACATCATCGCCTTGGCGTTCTCGTACGTGCGCGAGGGGCCGCCCTCGACCAGGTAGCTCGCGAGGGTGAAGGGGGCGCCCGCGAAGCCGATCAGCGGGGTGCGGCCCAGCTCACCCGTGAGCATGCCGATGGCCTCGGTGACGTACGGCACGTCGTCGGGGGTGAGGTCGCGCAGCCGGGCGAGGTCGGCGCGGGTGCGCACCGGCTCGGCGACGACCGGGCCGACGCCGGGCTTGATGTCGAGGTCGATGCCGATGGCCTTGAGCGGGACGACGATGTCGCTGTAGAAGATCGCCGCGTCCACGTCGTGCCTGCGCACCGGCTGGAGCGTGATCTCGGTGACGAGCTCGGGCCGCATGCAGGACTCGAGCATGGGAATGCCCTCGCGCACCTTGCGGTACTCCGGCAGGGAGCGCCCCGCCTGCCGCATGAACCAGACGGGGGTGTGCGGCACGGGCTCGCGCCGGCACGCCCGGAGAAAGGCACTGTCGTACGTCGCTGCGGGCTGCCCGCCGGTGGGGATCGCGTTGGCACTCACCCCGCAAGTCTCGCACGGCCCGAGCGAGGGAAGTGCCCCAGCCCTCTGTGGGTGTCTTGCCCTGCGGAAAGGTCCGGTTCCCCTTACTCTTCCCCGCATGGCTGCGGCTCAGGGACGACCGTCGGACGGCGGCGGCGCACAGGACGACGCGAAGGACACCGATCGGATGGAGGGCCCGGGGGGCATCGCGGTACCGCAGGCATTCCGGAGCGCGGTCGACGCGCTGCGCACCGCGCGGCTGCGGCCGCAGGTGGAGGTGGAGCCGACGCCCGCGCCGCAGCGGCTCGCGCCGTTCGCGCACGCGCTGGAGGCGGTGGTGGCCGACGGCGAGCAGGAGCTGGCGGACGGCCGGCTGGTGCTGCTGCACGACCCGGCGGGCCACGACGCCTGGCACGGGACGTTCCGCCTGGTGACGCTGGTGCGCGCGGAGCTGGAGGCCGAGATGGCGGCCGATCCGCTGCTGCCGGAGGTGTGCTGGTCGTGGCTGACCGGCGCGCTCCAGGCGCGCGGACTCACCTACGGCGAGCCGAGCGGCACCGTGACCCGCGCGAGTTCGCACTACTTCGGCGGCCTCTCCGAGCGCCCGGCCGCCTCGCAGATCGAGATCCGCGCCTCCTGGACCCCGCGCGAGGGCCTGGGCGGGGTGCCGGACACCGCCGCGCACCTGGCGGCCTGGTGCGATCTGCTGGCCCAGGTCGGCGGACTGCCCCCGGCGGGTCCCGGCGACGCCTCGGTGGTGACCCTGCCGCAGCGCCGGGGACCGCAGTCCCGCTGACGCACCACCCGGTACGGCCTGACGCACCACCCGGCACACCGCCGCACCGCCCACCGAACACACGATCCGATCAGCGCCCCGCCACCACGGCGGGGCGCTGCTTTGTGATCACTTCCCCGACCATCTCTTTGTCGATACGGCCACTTTCCGCACTCGAATGGCACCACCCCGAACCGATTCGCTCTTCGGATGATCGACCACGTGTCCGAATTGGACGGATTGTTACTCACTAGATCGTGATCATTCTCTAAAGGCGGACGGGTTTACTGCCGAAGACGACTGTGACCTTGAAAGCACGGTTCCTCCCGGCTGTCTCCCCACCAGCCGGCCCCGTCCCCCACCCAGGAGGCCTGGTGTCCGTTCTCCTCGAGCAGCCCGCAAGCCTGGTCGCCTACCGCCCGAACAAGCCGACCGCCATGGTGGTCGTGGCCGATCCACGCGTGCGTTCCACCGTCACCCGCCATCTGTGGGCCCTCGGTGTACGCGATGTCATCGAAGCCTCGTCCGTCGCGGAGGCTCGTCCCCGCATCGGCAACCCCCGCGACATCTGCGTCGCCGACGTCCACCTGCCCGACGGATCCGGACTGACCCTGCTGTCCGAGACCCGCGCCGCCGGCTGGCCCAACGGGCTGGCCCTGTCCGCCGCCGACGACATCGGCGCCGTCCGCAACGCCCTGGCCGGTGGGGTCAAGGGCTACGTCGTCACCGGCACCCGCACCAACATCGGGCTCCCCACCCGACCGGGCGCCGCCCCCATCGGTTCCGCCGCCGCCCGTATGCACCGCCGCCCCCCGGGTGCCCCGAGCCACCCGGGTGGCTACCGCGAACTGTCCGGCCGCGAGGTCGAGGTCCTGCGCCTCGTCGCGGAGGGCCAGTCGAACAAGGCGATCGGCGTCTCCATGGGCCTGTCCGCCCTCACCGTGAAGAGCCACCTGGCCCGCATCGCGCGCAAGCTCGGCACGGGCGACCGCGCCGGCATGGTCGCGGTGGCCCTGCGCACCGGCATCATCCACTGACACCCACCCCTGCCCCGTACGGCCCTCCCCCCACACCCTGACCTCGCACGTCACCGGCCCCACCGGCCTCCCCTTCCCGGCGCCCGTCGGCGGAACGTTCCGCCGACGGGCGCCGGCGCGTGCGCGGGTCCGGGAAGCGCGCCGGGTCGGCCGGATTTGACCGGTCCGCACGCCGCCCGGCCGAACGCGCAGGCCAGCGGCGCGGCCATACGGATACTCTGGGCATGTGACCGACGCCCAAGACACCGCAGCAGACAGTTCCCTGCGCATCACCGGAGGCACCCCTCCGGACGACGCCGGATCTTCTGCGACGGGGGCGTCCGCCCTGGCCGGGGCCCCGATCCCGCTCCTGGAGCCGCGTGAGGGCATCCCGCCGGTGATCGCCGACGCGGCCGGGCTCGCCGAGGTCGTCGCCGCGTTCGCCGCCGGTTCCGGACCGGTCGCCGTCGACGCCGAGCGCGCCTCCGGCTACCGCTACGGCCAGCGCGCCTACCTGGTGCAGCTGCGCCGCCAGGGCGCGGGCACCGCGCTGATCGACCCGGTCGGCTGCCCCGACCTGTCCTCCCTCGGCGACGCGCTGTCCGGCACCGAGTGGGTGCTGCACGCCGCCACCCAGGACCTGCCCTGTCTGCGCGAGATAGGCATGCTGCCCACCCGGCTCTTCGACACCGAGCTGGCCGGGCGGCTCGCCGGGTTCCCCCGGGTCGGCCTCGGCGCCATGGTCGAGAACGTGCTCGGCTTCGTCCTGGAGAAGGGCCACTCCGCCGTCGACTGGTCCACCCGCCCGCTGCCCGAGCCCTGGCTGCGCTACGCCGCCCTCGACGTGGAACTCCTGGTGGACCTGCGGGACGCCCTGGAGAAGGAACTGGACCGGCAGGGCAAGCTGGAGTGGGCTCTGGAGGAGTTCGCCGCGATCGCGGCCGCGCCGCCCGCCGAGCCGCGCAAGGACCCCTGGCGGCGTACGTCCGGGATGCACAAGGTACGCAGGCGGCGCCAGCTCGGCGTCGTCCGTGAGCTGTGGGAGACCCGGGACCGGATCGCCCAGCGACGGGACGTTTCGCCGGGCAAGGTGCTGAGCGACGCGGCGATCGTGGAGGCGGCGCTGGCGGTGCCGTCCAACGTCCACGCGCTCGCCGCGCTGAACGGGTTCGGGCACCGGATGGGACGGCGTCAGCTGGAGCAGTGGCAGGCGGCCGTCGACCGGGTGAAGGCGCTGGCCGAGTCCGAACTCCCGCAGCCGGGGCAGCAGATGACGGGCCCGCCGCCGCCGCGCGCCTGGGCCGACAAGGACCCCGCGGCGGCTGCCCGCCTTTCCGCCGCCCGCGCGGGGGTCACCGCGTTGGCCGAGCAGCTCGACATGCCCCAGGAGAATCTGATCTCTCCGGACACGGTGCGGCGTCTGTGCTGGGAGCCGCCTGTTGTCGTCAGCGGGGAGTCCGTTTCGGCGGTGCTGCGGGGATTCGGCGCGCGGGAGTGGCAGATCGCGCAGGTGACGCCGGTGTTGGTGGCGGCGCTGTCGACCGACGGCGCGTAGTCGCCATAACGGGTTGCGCGGGTATGGCGGGTGCGGCCCGGCTGTGGTTGCTCGCGCAGTTCCCCGCGCCCCTAAAAAGACAAAACCTCCATCGCGGTGGCTGTGTGACGTTCACCGCTAGCCGGGGCTGGACTGTGCAGCTACGTTACTCATAAGTAGCATGGGCTTAAGCAAGCGCTCAGCGTCCCGCATCTGGAGGAGAGCCATCGTGCCTCGTACCGTCAGGGACGTCGTCTTCGTCGACGGCGTCCGTACCCCGTTCGGCAAGGCGGGCCCGAAGGGCATCTACCACGAGACCCGCGCGGACGACCTGGTCGTGAAGGCGATCCGGGAGCTGCTGCGCCGCAACCCCGGTCTGGACCCGCAGAAGATCGACGAGGTCGCCATCGCCGCGACCACCCAGATCGGCGACCAGGGCCTGACCCTGGGCCGGACCGCGGGCATCCTCGCCGGTCTGCCGCAGTCGGTCCCCGGCTACTCCATCGACCGCATGTGCGCGGGCGCCCTGACCGCCGTGACCGCCGTCTCCGGCTCGGTCGCCTTCGGCGCGTACGACGTGGCGATCGCGGGCGGCGTCGAGCACATGGGCCGTCACCCCATGGGCGAGGGCGTGGACCCCAACCCCCGCTTCGTGAGCGAGAAGCTGGTCGACGAGTCCGCCCTGTTCATGGGCATGACCGCCGAGAACCTGCACGACCGCTACCCGACGATCACCAAGCAGCGCGCCGACGAGTACGCGGTGCGCTCGCAGGAGAAGGCCGCCAAGGCGTACGCCGACGGCAAGATCCAGCAGGACCTGGTGCCGATCTCGGTCCGCCGCACCAACGAAGAGGCGGGCGAGACCGGTTGGGGTCTGGTCACGGCCGACGAGCCGATGCGCCCGGGCACCACGCTGGAGAACCTGGCGGGCCTGAAGACGCCGTTCCGTGTGCACGGCCGGGTCACCGCGGGCAACGCGGCCGGTCTGAACGACGGCGCCACCGCCTCGATCATCGCGAGCGAGGAGTTCGCCCGCGAGCACGGCCTGCCGGTCAAGATGCGCCTGGTGTCGTACGCCTTCGCGGGCGTCGAGCCCGCGGTCATGGGCTACGGCCCGATCCCGGCGACCGAGAAGGCGCTGGCCAAGGCGGGGCTTTCGATCTCCGACATCGGCCTGTTCGAGATCAACGAGGCCTTCGCCGTCCAGGTGCTGGCCTTCCTGGAGCACTACGGCATCGCGGACGACGACAGCCGCGTCAACCAGTACGGCGGCGCCATCGCCTTCGGCCACCCGCTGGCCTCCTCCGGCGTCCGTCTGATGACGCAGCTGGCCCGCCAGTTCGAGGAGCACCCCGAGGTCCGCTACGGCCTGACGACCATGTGCGTCGGCTTCGGCATGGGCGCGACGGTCATCTGGGAGAACCCGAACTTCGAGGGGGACAAGTGAGCACCACCACCGAGCTGCTGAAGGGTGCGGCCGAGCTGTTCCCCGGCGAGGTCGTCACCCAGGCCCACGTACGGCACTTCGAACTGCCCTTCAACGCGGGCAAGTTCGCGCTGATCACGCTGGACAACGGCTTCGACCACACCAAGCCGACCACCTTCGGTCCGGCGTCGCTGGCGAACCTGAACGCCGCCATCGACCAGGTCGAGAAGGAGGCCGCGGCCGGTGAGATCGTCGGCGTCGGCATCACCGGCAAGCCGTTCATCTTCGCGGTCGGCGCCGACCTCAAGGGCGTCGAGCTGCTGAAGCGGCACGAGGACGCGCTCGCCATCGGCAAGGGCGGCCACGCGGTCTTCAAGCGCCTGTCCGGCCTGGCGGTGCCGACCTTCGCGTACTACAACGGCGCGGCCATGGGCGGCGGCGTCGAGGTCGGTCTGCACTGCACCTACCGGACCGTCTCCAAGTCGGTCCCGGCGTTCTCGCTGCCCGAGGTCTTCCTCGGTCTGGTCCCCGGCTGGGGCGGCTGCGCCCTGCTGCCGAACCTGATCGGCGCCGACAAGGCCGTCTCGGTCATCATCGAGAACAGCCTCAACCAGAACCGTCAGCTCAAGGGCAGGCAGGTCTTCGAACTCGGCATCGCGGACGCGCTGTTCGAAGGCGCGGACTTCCTGGAGCAGTCGCTGCTGTGGACCGCCCGGGTCCTCAAGGGCGACCTCACCGTCGAGCGCCCGGAGATCGACCGGGGCGAGGCGTGGGACCAGGCCGTCGCCAGGGGCCGTTTCATCGCGGACTCCAAGGTGCACGGCGCCGCCCCGGCCGCCTACCGCGCTCTCGACATCATCGAGGGTGCCAAGGACGGGGACCTGCAGAAGGGCTTCGACGCCGAGGACCTGGCGCTCGCCGACCTCATCATGGGCGGCGAACTGCGCGCGGGCATCTACTCGTTCAACCTGGTGCAGAAGCGCGGCAAGCGTCCGGCCGGTGCGCCGGACAAGGCGCTGGCCCGTCCGGTCACCAAGGTCGGTGTCGTCGGCGCCGGTCTGATGGCCTCCCAGCTCGCGCTGCTGTTCCTGCGCCGCCTTGAGGTGCCGGTCGTGCTGACCGACATCGACCAGGAGCGCGTCGACAAGGGTGTGGGCTACGTCCACGCCGAGATCGACAAGCTGCTCGGCAAGGGCCGTATCCACCAGGACAAGGCCAACCGCCTCAAGGCGCTGGTGACCGGTGTCCTGGACAAGGCCGAGGGCTTCGCGGACGCGGACTTCATCATCGAGGCCGTGTTCGAGGAGATGGGCGTCAAGCAGAAGGTGTTCGCGGAGGTCGAGGCGGTCGCCCCGGCGCACGCGATCCTCGCCACCAACACCTCCTCGCTGTCGGTGTCGGAGATGGCGTCGAAGCTGAAGCACCCCGAGCGGGTCGTCGGCTTCCACTTCTTCAACCCGGTCGCGATCCTGCCGCTCCTGGAGATCGTGCGCGGCGAGCAGACGGACGACGCCTCGCTCGCGACCGCGTTCGCGGTGGCCAAGAAGCTGAAGAAGACCGCGGTGCTGGTGAAGGACGCCCCGGCGTTCGTCGTCAACCGCATCCTGACCCGCTTCATGGGCGAGATCCAGAACGTCATCGACGAGGGCACCCCGGTCGCCGTCGCCGAGAAGGCCGTCGAGCCGCTCGGCCTGCCGATGTCCCCGCTGGTGCTCCTGGAGCTGGTCGGTCCCGCGATCGGTCTGCACGTCTCGGAGACCCTCAACCGGGCCCACCCCGAGCGCTTCACGGTCTCCCCGAACCTCAAGGCGGTCGTCGAGGCGGGCAAGCGCGGCTTCTACGTCTACGACTCCGGCAAGCCGGAGCTGGACCCCGAGGTCGCCGCGCTGCTCAAGCAGGGCGACACCGTCCTGACCGAGGAGCAGGTCCGCGCCCGCGTCCTGGACGCGGTGGCCGAGGAGATCGGCCTCATGCTGGCCGAGGGCGTGGTCGCCGAGGCGCAGGACATCGACCTCTGCCTGATCACCGGCGCCGGCTGGCCCTTCCACCTGGGCGGCATCACGCCGTACCTGGACCGTGAGGGTGTCTCCGAGCGGGTGAACGGCAAGCGGTTCCTGGAGCCGGGCACGGCGTCGGTTCCGGCGTAACGGCCGTACGGCACACGTGAAGAGGGCCTCCGCTGCGGCGGGGGCCCTCTTCCGTGCGGCGGTTCACCAGACGGGCATGGCCGGATAGTGCTCGCAGGTACCGGAACAGGGTTCACGCGAGGACAGTGACGAGTGCAGCCAGCTGTCCTCGGGGATGCCGTGCACGCGCAGGGTCAGCGGGGTGGGGGCGGAGTGGATGGCGCTGAACACCGACACGAACTCGACCGCGTACGTGCCCGGCCGCCAGTCGTGGGCGTGGGTGACGCGCCAGGTTCCGTCCTCCTGGACGGGGGCCTCGGCGATGAGCCGGCCCTGTTCGAGGACCATCACCTTGTGCACGCCGCGCGACGCGGTACCGGAGAAGCGGGGGCGGGGACCGCACCAGGCGTCCGGCCGCGGCTCCACGACCTGCGGAGGGTCGAGGCGGTCGAGAACCTCGAAGTCCACCGCGGAGGTCGTGGAGACCTCGTTGCCCGAGACTCCGAGCACCTCGACCGTGTGCGGCCCGGCGGGCCAGTTGACGACGCGGCGCCACTGCCAGGTGCCCGAGGCGGAGACGGCGGTCCCCCCGAGGTAGCGGCCCGCTTCGTAGAAGAGGACGTAACCGGTCCCGGCCGGTGCCTTGCCGGTCAGCTTGCGGGAGGCGCCGACGATCTGTCCGGACGCGGGCGAGTCGAAGACGGGCGCGGCGGGGAGGCTCGGCGCGATGGTGAGGGCCAGCTCCGGCCGGTTCACGGTGAACTCGGTGAGCACCGGGGGAACCATGCCCGGCTCCAGCCGCTGCGGGTCGATCATGCCCTGGGGCAGTCCGGGAGTGTGGGCGAGGCACTCGGCCAGCCGCCGGGCCACTTCACGGGCTCCCATGTCGTTGTAGTGGGTGGAGTCGATGATGCCGTCGGGGTGGTTCGGGTGCTCGCCCGGGTCCAGCCACCGGAAGATCCGACGCGCGCGCCGGGGCCCCAGTTGCGTGAGCAGATTCGCGGTGAAGGCGTTCATGTCGACCAGCACGGCACCTGTCTCCGCCGCCGCCTTGCGGGTGAGCTCGGGGTAGGCGTCGTTGGTGTCCACCACGTTGCCGGCCTCGTCGAAGGCACAGCGAGCCGTCGCGGTGACCAGCACCGGGACGGCTCCCTCGCCCCGGATGGCCTCCACGTACAGGCGCATGTACTCCATGTACTCGCGCGGCCCGTGGTGCCGGTTGAGCTGGTTGATGCGCTGCTCGACGCTTCCGAAGGCGATGAGTACCAGGTCTCCGGGGCCGACGAGGCTGAGGAGTGCGGTCAGCCGCTCGGTGAAGTAGCCGCGCAGGGTCATGGCGTCGCGGGCGTAGTTGCGCACCTCGTAGCCCTCGCCGAGGAACTCGCCGAGGTACTGCCCCCAGCCGGCGAGCGGTGCCTCCTCCTCGGACCGCGGGGCGGCGACCGAGTTTCCGATGATGCAGATCTTCCTCATGTGTTCCTCATGTCTTCCTGATGTCTCCAGCAGCCGCCTCTGCCAGGCCGGTTCACGCGGCCCAGGAGGCCGCCGACGGCTCTGGACCGTCGGCGGCCGCTGCCGTACGCACCTCGCTCACCCCGGGTCCACCCCGATCCGGCATCACGCGGCAGTCCCGTGCACGTCCCGGTCAGCCGACGATCGTCCAGTCGTCGAACTCGGGTGCTCCGGGTTCCGTCTGGCGGGCGGTGGCCAGACGGGCGTCGGCGCCGATCACCGCGATCACTGCTCGGCCCTGCGCGTCGAACGCGGCCGCGGGGGCGCCGACGAAGGCGCCGCCCAGCGCCTCCGTGGACAGTTCCCGCCAGGGCTGGTCACCGGGCAGGAAGCGGTGGGCGACGCCGCCGAGGTCACTGCGGCACGCCACGAGCGTGCCCGTCTGCTCGGACGGTCCCGCGGCGAGCGCCACGGCGCCGTAGCCGCCCCGGCCTCCCACCGACTTCGCGGGCTCCGCCCAGTTGCCCCCCGGGGCGTCCTCCTGGGCGACGAGCACGTTCCCCGTGTCCGGCTCCCGGTAGGCGGTCATGACCCGGCCGCTGGGCTGCAGCACGGCCGTCACCGGACCGGCGGACGGCGCGAGCCGGAAGCGCGGGGCACGGACGAGCGGTTCGCTCAGGGACCGGTGTCCCCAGCGGAAGACGGCCTCGCGACTGGCACCGAACACGTCGACCTGGCCGCTGGCCGCGGTGACCGCCGTGAGCCCTTCCTGCAGCTCGTGCCCCCGCAGGTCGGTCCAGCCGCTCCAGGTGCCGTCGGGCATCCCGACGCGGGTGTGCAGTCCCTGACCGGCGTTGCGCACGAAGAGGTGCACCCGGCCCGCGCCGTCCCGGACGGCGACGGGCGTACCGAGGTGCCGGTCGCGGTGCGGTGCCCCGGCGGAGGGGTTGCCGAGGCTGGTCCAGGTGCCGAACCCGCCACCGGGCTCGGTCTGTTCGAGCAGCACGATCTCCCGCGTGTGCGCGTCGTCCGCCGCCAGGCGGGACAGCCGCTCGGCGAAGATCTGCCAGCGCCCGTCGGGCGTGAGGCAGACCGCGAGGCCGGGGGCGAGCGGTCCGCCGCCGAGGAGGAAGGGACCCCGCCACTGGCCGGTGCCGGGCTGCGTCTCCAGCCACACCGCGGCCTGCTGGTTGACCACGGCGAAGGCGGTGAGCCGCCCGGACCGGTCGGCCTGGAGCCAGTTGGTGCCGCCGGGATACCGCGGGTTCGTGCTCTGCACCCACCCGGTCATCCGGGAGGCCAGCCCGACGGAGTAGTCCCCGCTGCCCGCCGGGTCACCGCAGTCGTAGCCGTCGGCCGCCGCGTAGAGGTTGAGGAACAGCTCCTTCTGCGCGACGGCCCGGATGCCGAGGTTGTGCGGCCAGCGCTCGTTGTAGTACCCGCGGAAGGCCTCCACCGTGAACGTCCGCCCCTCGGCGGGCCCCTGGTAGCGGTTCAGGGCGAGCCAGGTGAACAGGGCGGCCGCGGTGTGGTCGCAGTGGTCGGACAGATCGCGGTAGTCGTGGCGCTGCGGGAACCGCTCGTTGTGCACGAGGCGGTCGGGGTCCGGGTCCAGGCTGCGGATCACGGTGGGACGGACGATGTCCATGATCTGGACGAGGGTCTGGACCAGTCCGGTCCGGGTGTACCAGTGCTGCTCCTGGACCAGCCCGTCGCTCAGCACCAGCGTGGGAACCCGCTCGGTCTCCTCGCGCCACAGCACGTGCAGGCTCCTCGGGAGGCCCTCCGGGGTCCCGTGCTGCCGGATGTTGAGGAAGATCAGGGTCACCCAGGGCGCGCCGTTCAGCGAGAAGACCTCCGCCACCGGGCCCTCCGCCGTGGTCAGGGTCATCGCCTTCCACGGCGCGGTGCGGTCGCCCAGCGTCATCGCCGCGTAGGCGGCCTTGATCCCGTTCTGCCGGGCCTTGCCGTAGGCCGCCCGGTCCTCGATCACCGGATCCGACTGCCAGGGCCGGGGGTTGCGCCCGTCGGAGTCCCCGCTCGTGAGGTAGACGGTCGTGGTGCGGGTGCCGTTCTTCAGCCCCTGCAGGATGGCGGGGTTCACGAAGAACAGGTCGTCGTCCGGATGCGCCATGACCTGCAGTGTCGACGCGGGGGTGTTCACGTTGTCGCTCCTCCCGGTGACGGGACTCGGGGTGTTCACATCGGCCAGCCGGGCAGATAGCCGAGCCGGGCGCGCTCGTTGCGCGTCGATCCGGTCTCGAACTGACTCGGCACCGGGAAGTAGCTGGGCAGGAACGCGGCGAGGATCGCGTCCTGTTCGTCCGCGGTGATGTCGCCGTCGTGGTAGTCGTTCAGGCAGAACACGTCGTGCGGCCGCACCGCGAGGAGGCGGCTGAGCCGGGGCTTGTGCTCGGTCAGGCCGACGTTGACGAAGCCGCAGGAGATGCTGCCGGGCACGCTGCGCAGCGTGTGGTACGCGTAGTAGTGGTGCAGGGACGAGGGGATCGAGATGTCGTCGTGACTGCGCAGCTGGTGGGTGGCGGTCGCCGCCGACTCCTCGTGGTAGCGCTCCGCGATGTCCTCGAGGACACTGCGCCGCAGCGGGTACGGCGCGTGCAGGAAGCCGTTGACCAGGGTCTGGCCGAAGTCCCGCTCGATCAGCTCCCTGTTGTTCTTGGCACCCGCGATGTTGAACTCGTCCTCCTCCGAGACCGGGGCCATCGGTATGGAGGTCGGTGACATGAAGTGCTTGGCCTGGCCGTTGCCGAGGAAGAACAGGTCGGGTCGCACGGTGCGCCCGATGAACATGTCGTCGTTGAAGTACAGGACGTGCTCGGCCAGCCCCTCGATGTGGTGCAACTGGCTCTCGATGGCATGGGAGTTGTACGTCGGCAGCGTGCCCCGGTCGCCGAAGATCTCCGTGTGGTCCACGACGCGGACCCGCGGGTGGTCGACGTCGAGCCAGTGGGGGACCTGCCGGTCGGTGACGATGTAGATGTTGCGGATCCAGGGGGCGTACATGTCGATGGACCGCAGGGAGTAGCGCAGTTCGTCACGGTCCCGGAACCGGGCGGCGCTCGTCGCCGAGTCCTCCGTGTCCAGGCCGAGCGCCGCGAGGACGGCGCTCTTGCGCTCCAGCCAGTCCACGTCGCCCCCGTTGACCCAGGTGTAGACGGCGTCGATGGGGAAGGTGATGTCTCCGTGCAGCGTCCGGGTGAACGGCTCGATGCTCGGGTAGGCGCGGCCCGCGAGGGAAAGTGCTCTGCGGCGCAGGGCCTTTCCCGGCACCCGGTCGCCGATGAGCGTCCGGGTGGGGCTCCGCAGCCAGGTCGGGTCCTCGGGGTCGGTCTCCCAGAACGAGATGGTGCAGCCGTACACGGCGCCGAGGCGCAGCGTGCGCGAGGGAGAGACCAGGTTCTGGTGGACGCGGACGCCGGAGACGGCCGGAGACACGTACGGGGCGACCAGTCCGGCGAGGACGGTGGCGGTCGTCTTCTGCCCCTCGTTGAGGACGCTTGCGTACACGGCCTCCCCGGCATGGGTGCTCGCCAGCGCCTTGAACACGGCCTCCCGGTACCCGGCATGCACGGCGACGGTGTGCCGGATCATCTGGTCGCGTACGACGAGGTGGGGGATGTCGGCGGCTTCGAGGGCGTTCACCGCCAGGGCGAGATTGTTCTGGACGACGTCCCAGGGCGACTCCCAGTCCAGCAGCCTGCACACCTGGCCGCCGTCCTTGACCAGGTCGTCCCGCTTGAGCAGCCGCTCCTCCGCGGTCTGTTGCTCGTCCGAGCGCACCATGGTGGCGGGCGTGGGGGCCGCGGACGGCAGGATTCCGTCGGGACCGCTGCGGTGGGCGTGCACGGCCTGGCGCTCGGCCTTGACGGCGGCACGTCGGCCGCTGTCCCGTTCGGCGACGAGCTCGTGGAAGATGCGCTCCCACTGGGCGGTGACCGTGGCGGGCGCGAAGCGGTCCACCGAGTCCAGGGCCGCGGCGCCCATGCGCAGCCGCAGTTCGGTGTCCTCGATGAGCAGCATCAGGGCGGAGGCGAGGGCGTCGGTGTCGCCGGGCGGGACGAGGAGGCCGGTCTGCCCCTCGATCACGACCTCGCGCGGGCCGTTGGGCGAGTCGTAGGAGACGACCGGCACACCGGCCGCGTGCGCCTCGGCGAGCACCAGGCCGAACGCCTCGCTGCGCGAGGTCAGGGTGGCGATGCTGGCCTTGGCCCACTCCTCCGCGAGATGGCGGGAGTTGCTGTTCAGCTGGACGCAGTCGTGCAGTCCGAGCATGTCGATCTGGCGGCGCAGGGCACCGCTGAGCGGTCCGTCGCCGAAGATCCTGAGCTGCCAGTCGGGATGGTGCCGGGCGACCGTCGCCCAGGCCGTGATGGCATGGTCGATCTGTTTCTCGGCGACCAGCCGGCCGGCGATCACCACCGTGCGGGTGCGCAGCGTCGAGCGCGGCCGGAAGCCACTGGGCAGGGCGTTGGGTACGACCTCCAGGCGCGGCGCGGCGTCGCCCAGGGTCTCGGCGAACCATTCGAGGGTGCGCTCGCTGAGCACGGCCAGGGCGTCGAGCTGGGCCGCGTAACGGCGCAGGGGCTCCCCGGTGGGGCCGCGCAGCTCCGACACCCGGTGTTCCTGATGGACGGTGACGACGTGCGCGGGGGCGTAGCGGACGGCCAGCGCCATCAGCGCCGGAGTGGTGCTGATGAGGATGTCGGTGTCGGTGTCCTGGAGGGCGAGGCCCAGTTCGAGGTCCGACAGCCGGCTGAACACCGGCTCCCAGGGGCGCTCGACCACCTGGCTCGGCTGGGCCGCGAGACCGGCCCACACCGAGTCCTCGACCGGGGTGTCGCGCAGCGGCCGGGGAGGCGTGGAGGTCAGGTCGACCAGATAGTCGACGCGGACCCTGGTGTCCGGGGTGAAGAACTGCTCGGGTCTGCTCTTGAAGACGCTGAGCACACGCACGTCGTGGCGCGCCGCGAGCTCGGACGCCTGGTTGAACACCGCGCGTTCGGTACCACCGACGGCGTCGGCCGTGGTCAGCAGGAACGTGATCTTCATCTGTCGGTTCAGCCTGCCTCGGGCATGCGCGTGCAGGTCACCCGGAGATTCCCTGCGGGGGTGTAGCGCGGTTGGACGATCATGGTGGTGAGCCCCGGCGGGGTGACGGCGAGCCTGCGGACGGCGAAGACGCGCAGCGGATTGCGCACGTCGTGCAGTCGGCGCCCCAGGCGCAGCGACCTGCCGGTGGCGTCGCGCAGCTGGACGTCCCAGTGTTCCGGCCGGACACCACGGGGCGCCATCTCGCCCAGGGGCACCTCGACGCGGAGGATGTCGGGCCCGAGGGCGGTGACGGCCCGCTCGACGGTGCGTCCGGAGGCCGTGAACTCGGCCCACGGCGCCTCGAACCGGGTACCCAGCACCCGGAAGTCGACGGTGAGTCCCGAATGTTCGAGGTGCACCTTGGCCACCTCGACGGCGGCACGGGCGTCGGCGCTGACCACGCGGACGCTGCCGCGCACCGAGCGGCCGATGCGGTGGCGTTCGCCCGTCACCGGGGACGCCTCCATCGGCTTGGTGGGTCCGGCGTAGGGCACCGGCGGTTCCACCAGCAGCAGCGACAGCGTGCGCGTGCGCCGTCCGGTGCGGACCCGCAGCCTCACGCGCCAGCGTCCGGTGCCGATGGGCAGCCCGCCGACCCCGGCGCCCAGCAGGACGGCGGCGTCTACGAAGGTCTCCCCCTCGGTGCCCCGGTAGACGCGGGCCTCGGTGGGGTGACTGTGCCGGCCGCGGCTCAGGACGATCTCCGCCTGCTCGGGCAGTCCGGCCGAGGCCGGCAGCTGGACGTGCAGGTTCACGGTCTGGCCGTCGAGGATGCCTGCGTAGCGGACCTGCGCGGCACGCCTGCGAAGCGGGATCAGGAAGCCCATCAGCCGGGCGCGCAGGAGGACGGCACGGGGACGCAGACGGCGCGGGACCGCGCTCGCGCGCCGGGTGACGGCCGAGGTCTTGTGGCGGAGCGTCATGACTCGGTGTTCCCCAGTTCTCCCCTGCGGGCCGCACCGCGGAGCGGCGCGGCCTCGGAGGCAGCCTCGGGGGCGGCCTCGAAAGGACTGGGGACCGGGAAGTAGGAGTCCAGGAAGGTGGAGACCATGCGAGCCTGCGCTTCGGGATCGGCGGCGGTGACGGTGTCGTTCATGCAGAAGGTGTCGAAGTTGCGGCGTGCCAGGAGGTTGTTGAGGCGCCGCTGGGCCAGTTCGTCGGCCAGGTCGACGTAGAGGTACCGGATGTCGCCGACGGTGGCGCGTGCCGAGCCGTAGGCGTAGTAGTGGTGCAGCGACGAGGCGATCGGCACGTCTGTGGGCGAGCGGAAGCGTGAATGCTGGGTCACGCGGTGGGCCTTGCCGTACACGTGCTCCATCTCCGCGAGGACGCTGCGCCGGAGCGCGTGCGGAGTGTGCTTCATCTTCTGGGAGATGACCGTGCCGAACTGCTGGGCGATCAGGCCCCGGCTGTTCTTGCCCGCCGCGTTGACGGGGAGGTCGTCCGAGCTGGCGCCCCCGGACGGGATCAGCGCCTTCGACTGGAAGAACTTGGTCAGCCCGTTGGGGTGGAAGAAGGTGCCCGGCGACACGGGACGCCCGAAGAACACGTCGTCGTTGAGGTAGAGGAAGTGTTCCGCCAGGTCCTCGATGTGGTGCAACTGGCTTTCGATGGCATGGGAGTTGAACGTCGGAAGCGCGTCCGGGTCGGAGAAGATCTCCCGGTGGTCCACCACGCGGATGCCGGGAAAGTCCGTACGCAGCCACGACGGCACCTGACCGGCCGTGACCAGGAAGATGTTGCGCACCCACGGGGCGTACTGGTGGAGCGACCGCAGCGAGTACTTCAGCTCGTCCCGGCTGGTGAACCGGGCGTCGTTGGCCGCCTGCTCGTGCAGTACGTCGCCCCGGCCCGCCGCGAGCTGCCTGCGGGCCGCGTCCCTGCGCGCACGCCACAGCGGGTCCGAATCGTCGACCCAGGTGTAGACGACGTCGATCGGGAAGAGGTGGTCGTCGGGCAGCGCTGCGAGGAACTCGGGGAGGGTACGGGTACGGCCGGTCATGTAGGGGCCGGGCACCGTGCTGAAACGTTTCTGCCCCGCCCAGCACCTCCCCGCGTCCACCGGGATCTCGGTCACCACCTTGTTGGGGCGCGGCGCCACGAGCTTGCCGTCGACCTCGTCCCAGAACTCGATGTCGCAGCCGGACTCGCCGCCGAACACCAGCTTTCCGGTGGGATCGCAGACCACCCAGGCCAGCCGCAGCACGCTCTGCCCGCGCAGCGCACGCCAGCTCGTCGCCGAACCGCCCGGCCGCAGCCGCAGCGGGGACGCCGTCCCGACGTACCCCGGATAGCGGGCGCAGGCGGCCTGCAGGAGTTCCTCGAACCGTCCGCGCCACCGGGCGGGAATCGCCACGCACGGCACCCGCGGCGAACCGGTGCCGCGGACACAGAAGTAGTCCATCCCGGCCTCTTCCAGGAAGGAGACGAGGAGATGGAGGTTGCGCGCCCGCGCGGCCCACTCCGTGGCGCCGTCCACCTCCACGGCCTGGAGGTGCTTGCCGGCCACCCGTACGACGCGCCGGACATCGTCGGCGGTGCCCTCCTCGCCCCGGCGACGGCCGCTCATCGCGCGGACCACGGCCGCGGACCGGACGGCGTCGGCCGTGGCAAAGGACCGCTTCACCGAAGTACGCATGGGGGTGGGGACCTTCTGAACGATCCAGCGCCGGGCCCCCGCCGGCACGACAGATCGATATGTCGACACAAGTGCGCTTGCCTCAGGATTGTTCAGGCTCACCCGACGTCCACACCATCCAACTCGAAGTCCGGAGTCGACCACCCGGACAGCAACTCCATCCCGAACCGGGGCCCGTCGCCCCCCACACCGCGGTCGCCCGAGCCGTCGGCCACGCCCTCACCCGAGGCATGCCCGAACCCCGCGTTCACAGGGCGGGCGGAACAGTCGGGACCACACGGTCAACCGAATCCGGCGCGCCCCATCGCACGCGGCGTCAGCGCGGGACCGACCCGTCCCGCCGAACGGAATCAGGTCCGATGGACCGGGACCCCGCCCTCCCCAGCACGCCGGAACAGCAGAGAGCGCATCACGACGAGACACCCCCTTCGATCCGAAGATATTGAGTCGTCACATAATATGCACGCCGCGTGCACCTTATGACCACGCATTGGTCATCTCCCCCTGCGTGACCGACGACCGCACCAGCTTCGCATGTACGACCTACACAGACATGCCATGTGATCTACATCATTGCCGTACAACGTCCGTCGCGGCTGGTCGGTCTGTCCGAGCACTCACCACGAAATCGCCCTGGCATGAGCAGACGAGGACAGCGACTTCATGACAACTCCCAAGGCCGAGGCACCCGCCGCTCCGCCCCGGACGCCCGAGAGTGACGCGCCCCGCCGTCGGCGCCGTACCGGCCGGTGGATCCTGCTCACGCTGGCGGTGCTCGTCCTGGCAGGCGCCGGCAGCGGCTACTGGCTCTACGACAGCCTCGACTCCAACATCAAGGGCGTCGACCTCGACCGGGCCATCGGTGACAACCGGCCGGAGAAGCTGCCGACCTCGGGGCAGAACCTGCTCGTGCTCGGCTCCGACTCGCGCTCCGGCGCCAACGCGGCGCTGCACACCGGCAATGTCTCCGGCGCCCGGTCCGACACCGCGCTGGTGATCCACATACCCGAGGGCCGGAAGAAGGCCGTCGCGATCAGCATCCCGCGCGACACCCTCGTGACCCGGCCCGAGTGCACGACCCGGAGCGGCAAGCAGCTGCCCTCCGCCCGCCGCGTCATGTTCAACTCGGTCTACTCGGTGGCCGGTCCGGCCTGTGTGGTCAAGACCGTCGAGCAGATGTCGGGCGTACGGCTCGACCACTTCGTGGAGATCGACTTCGCCGGCTTCCAGGGGCTCGTGGACGCGATAGGCGGCGTGCCCGTCACCGTGGACCGCGACATCCACGACTCCTCCAGCGGCCTCGACCTGAAGGCGGGTACGACCCGGCTGACGGGCACTCAGGCCCTGGAGTTCGTGCGCACCCGGCACGGCATCGGCGACGGCAGCGACCTCGGACGCATCGGCCTCCAGCAGAAGTTCCTGATCTCCCTGCTCTCCGAGATCAAGAAGCAGGACCTGCTCGGCAGCCCCACCAAGGCGTACACCGTCGCCGACAAGCTGACCGAGTCGCTCACGACCGACTCCGGGCTCGACTCCCTCACCAAGCTCGCGGAGTTCAGCCGCAGCATGAACGGCGTCGACCCCGCCACCATGGACACGATCATGCTGCCGGTGCGCTACGACACCCAGGACCCCAACCGGGTCGTGGCCGCCGAGCCGCAGGCCAAGGAGTTGTGGCAGGCCGTGCGCGCCGACAAGGCGATTCCCGAGTCGGCCAGGAAGTCCCCGGCCCGGGGCGGCGACACCCCCTGAGTCCGGCGGGGCTCCACGCGGGCGTGTCCCGGCGCGGAGCCCCGGTCCGCCTCAGACCTCGCGCCACGCCTCCAGCGCGAGCCCCGGCTCGTCCTTGCGGCGGGTCAGCAGCAGGCGTCCGGTGGAGGGGGAGAGCGCGGCCGCGACCGTACGGCCGTACTCGTCCGTCGCCAGCGACACCACCGCGTCCTCGGCCAGGCGCGGGCCCGACTCGGCCCACCAGGCACCGGCCGACTCCAGCTCCGTGGGGTACGCGGCGAACGCCACCCGGTCGTTCGCCGTGCGCTGGGCCAACAGGGTGCAGCCGTGTCCGTCCAGCGTGCAGCGGACGGCGGTCACCGGGCCGGAACTGGCGGCGGGCAGCAGCGCGGCGGGCGGGTCACCGGGGCGCCAGGCGGAGAGGGTGCCGGAGTCGTCGGTGTAGAAGAGGGTCGTCCGCTCCGGGGAGGTGGCCAGGGCGTACAGCGTGCCGGGGCGGACCGGGGTCTCCAGGGCCTCCGTGCGGACCGGGTCGCCGCCCGGCTTCTCCTGGCGCCAGTGCAGGATGCCGCCGGGCACCGCCGCGTACAGCTCGACGAGACCGGACTCCCCCGTGATCGCCGCGAGGCCGTCCTGGACACCGCTGCCCTTGAGGTCCTTCCAGGGCCCCCAGCCGCCCTGCTCCTTCTGGACGGCCATGCTCACCCCGCCGCCGCCGTTGCGGACGAAGACATGGGCGCGGCCCTGGGCGTCCACCGCGACGGCGGGCGTACCGGTGCGGGGGCCCTGCTTGTTGGGGTGGCCGATGGGGACCCAGTCCAGCGCGGCGAGATGCGCGCGGAAGTGGGTGGAGTGCATCAGTTCCGCCGCGCCATGGGCGGCGGGCCGCCACGCGACCAGGTGGGCGTAGCCGTCAGCGCCCTGGCCGACGCCGAGGACGGGGTGGAGTGTCTGTTCGCCGCCCACCCTGCGCGGGTCGGTCCAGCCGCCGCCCGGCAGGCGTTCCGCCCGGCACACGACCGCGTCGCTTGTGGGGTGGTAGACACCGAGCCGCCCGTCGCGGCCGCATATGAGCCAGTCGCCGTTCACAGAATCACCATAAACGGCCCGGTCCGGGCGCTGTCCCGCGCCCCCTCGGCACGGGCGTGGGACGCTGGAGGCATGGACGACGTGCAAGGCAACGCTGACCAGGCAGGCCCTCTCCTCGCGATCGTGGACTGCGCGAACGTCGTCGGTTCACGGCCCGACGGCTGGTGGCGCGACCGCAAGGGCGCCGCCGAGCGGCTGCGGGACCGGCTCGCCACCGACGGACTGCCCGGCCGCACGGACGACGTGGAGATCGTGCTGGTCGTGGAGGGCGCGGCGCGCGGGGTCGAGTCCGTGCCCGGGGTACGGGTGGAGTCGGCCCCCGGCAGCGGCGACGACTGGATCGTGGAGCTGGTCGCCGATGCGGGCGACCGCGACCGTCTGGTGGTCACGGCCGACCGCGAACTGCGGCGCCGGGTGGGCGACTTGGGCGCGGACGTGTCCGGCCCCCGTACGGCACTGGGCTGAGCCCCCGCCCGCGTCGGCACTCACGCGCCCGCGCCCGCGCTCAGTGGGCGCCGCCCGAGGGCTTGTCGCCGCCCGGGGGCTTCTCCCCCGCCGCCTCCCGCTCCCGCACCGCGAGGCGGCTGTGGGTGCGGCCGTAGACGAAGTAGACGACGAAGCCGATCGCCATCCAGATGGCGAAGCGGAGCCAGGTCTCGGTGGGCAGGTTGACCATCAGCCACAGCGAGGCGCACACCGACACGATCGGCAGGACCGGCACCCACGGGGTGCGGAACGCGCGGGGCAGGTCGGGCCGGGTCTTGCGCAGGATGATCACGCTGAGCGCGACGACGACGAAGGCGAACAGCGTGCCGATGTTCACCAGCTCGGCCAGCTCGCTCAGGCTGGTGAAGCCCGCGATGACCGCGATGATCACGCCGAGCAGGATGGTCGGCCGGTGCGGGGTGCGGAAGCGCGGGTGGACGCGGGAGAAGAAGCGGGGCAGCAGTCCGTCCCGGCTCATCGCGAAGAACACCCGGGTCTGGCCGAGCAGCAGGATCATGCACACGGTCGTCAGACCGATCACCGCGCCGAAGCTGATGACACCCGCGAACCAGGGGTGTCCGAGCGCCTTGAAGGCGTCCGAGAGCGGTGCCTCGATCGAGAGTTGGCTGTACTTCTGCATGCCGGTGACCACGATGGACACGGCGACGTAGAGCAAGGTGCAGATGACCAGCGAGCCGAGGATGCCGCGCGGCATGTCCCGCTGCGGATTGCGGGTCTCCTCGGCGGCGGTGGCGACGATGTCGAAGCCGATGAACGCGAAGAACACCACCGACGCGGCGGTGAAGATGCCCATCACCCCGAAGTTGGCCGGGGCCCAGCCGAACATGAGCTGGATGAGCGGCGCGCTGAGGTCGCCGCCCGCCTCGGCCGGCTGGGCCGGAGGGATGAACGGGTCGTAGTTGGAGCCCGTGATGAAGAAGGCGCCGCCGATGATCACGATGAGCACCACGATCACCTTGATCGCGACGACCACGGAGGTGATCCGCGCCGAGAGCTTCATGCCGACCACGAGGACGGCGGTCAGCAGCAGCACCAGCGCGGCCGCGAGGACGTCGAAGCCGAACCCGGTGGCACCGTCCCGCCCCGAGAGGTACGGCGGCAGGGTCGCGCCCCAGCTGTCCAGCAGCGAGCGGATGTAGCCCGACCAGCCGACCGCCACCACCGCCGTGCCCAGCGCGAACTCCAGCACCAGGTCCCAGCCGATGATCCAGGCGGGCAGTTCGCCCAGGGAGGCGTACGCGAAGGTGTACGCGGACCCGGCCACCGGGACCGTGGAGGCGAACTCGGCGTAGCAGAGCGCGGCCAGGCCGCAGACGATGCCGGCCACGACGAAGGACAGCGCGACCGCGGGGCCCGCGTTGTTCTTCGCCACCTGGCCGGTGAGTACGAAGATGCCGGTGCCGATGATGACACCGACGCCGAAGACGGTCAGGTCGAGGGCGGAGAGGGACTTCTTGAGGGAATGCTCCGGTTCCTCCGTGTCCCGGATGGACTGCTCGACGTTCTTCGTCCGGAAGAGCGTGCTCACACGTACCTACCTCCCACGCGCGTCGACCTCGACATGATCGAGAGGGCCGGGGATGCGTGTGCCCGGCACTGGCAGGTTCACGCAAGCGGGCCGGTTCCGCCACCCGGAGAGGGCGGCGGAACCGGCCCGAAGGGTCGGTCCGGGAGCGCGCCTTCCCGCGCGCGCTCTTCTCCCGGCTAGTCGCGCGCGGCCTCCACGGCGGCCGCGCTGTCCTCGAAGCGGCCGTCCAGCTTGGCGACCAGGCCGGTGACCTGACGCGCGATGTCCGGCGCGGTCAGCCCGATCTCGGCCATGACCTCGGCGCGCGAGGCGTGGTCGAGGAAGCGCGGCGGGATGCCGAAGTCGCGCAGCGGCACGTCCACGCCCGCGTCGCGCAGCGCCTGCGCGATCGCGGAGCCGACACCGCCGACGCGGCTGTTGTCCTCCACGGTGACGACGACCCGGTGCTCGTTGGCGAGCGGGGCCATGGCCTCGTCGACCGGCTTGACCCAGCGGGGGTCGACGACGGTGGTGGAGATGCCCTGCTTGTCGAGCAGGTCCGCGATCTCCAGGCACATCGGGGCGAGCGCGCCGACCGAGACCAGGAGCACGTCGGGCCGGTCGGCTCCGGGCTCGCGCAGCACGTCCATGCCGCCGACCTTGCGCAGGGCGGGTACGGCGGGGCCGACGGCGCCCTTGGAGAAGCGGACCACGGTCGGCGCGTCCTCGACGGCGACGGCCTCGCGCAGCTGGGCGCGGACCTGGTCGGCGTCGCGCGGCGCGGCCAGGCGCAGCCCGGGGACGACCTGGAGGATCGACATGTCCCACATGCCGTTGTGGGAGGCGCCGTCGGTGCCGGTGACGCCCGCGCGGTCCAGGACGAAGGTGACACCGCACTTGTGCAGGGCCACGTCCATCAGGACCTGGTCGAAGGCGCGGTTGAGGAAGGTGGCGTAGACGGCGAAGACGGGGTGCACCCCGCCGTGGGCGAGACCGGCCGCCGAGACGGCGCCGTGCTGCTCCGCGATGCCGACGTCGTAGACGCGGTCGGGGAAGCGCTTGGCGAACTTGTCCAGGCCGACCGGCTGGAGCATGGCCGCCGTGATGGCGACGACGTCCTCGCGCTCCTCGCCGAGCTTGACCATCTCCTCGCCGAAGACGGAGGTCCAGTCGGCGCCGGAGGTGGCGATGGGCAGGCCGGTGTCGGGGTGGATCTTGCCGACGGCGTGGAAGCGGTCGGCCTCGTCCTGGAGGGCGGGCTGGTAGCCGCGGCCCTTCTCGGTGAGGCAGTGCACGATGACCGGGCCGCCGAAGCGCTTGGCGCGGGCCAGCGCGGACTCCAGGGCCTCGATGTCGTGGCCGTCGATGGGGCCGACGTACTTCAGGCCCAGGTCCTCGAACATGCCCTG
>NZ_WWIR01000425.1 GCF_009863025.1 Streptomyces sp. SID4985
GGCGCCGCCGCCACCTCCGGCCGCGTCCGGCCCGCACTTCCCTCCGCCGCCCTGCTCGGCACGCACACGCTCGCGCTCACCGCGGTCTCCCGCCACGAGACGGAGGGCGGAGCCCCACTGGCGCCCTTGACCGCGCTCGCCACCACCGGCGCCCTGACGTGTCTGCTGAGCCGAAGACTCACTCGGGATCAACTGCCTTTGAGAATAGGCACGTTGCGCTCATTCAAGTCGGCCTCCCTCGCGGCGCTGCCCGCCGCCTGCGCCCTCGCCTACGCCGGGACCGCCGCCCGCCCCTACCTCCACGCCACCCTCAACCCCTCACCCCCGCTCACCCAACGCGCCGTCGGCGGCGGCATCCGCGCCACCATCCCCCTCCAAGCCGCACTCTGCGCCCGCTCCTCCGCGCCGTTCAGCGCAGTGATCACTGCGGCACTGGCCCCCCTTGCCGCACGGTTCGCGAAGAAGGTGAGCGTGACATGAGGCCCGTGATCCGGCCGCACACCGGGGGCGAGCGGGCCGCCGCTCCCGCCGCCCTCCGCTTCGGCTACGGCACCAACGGCCTGGCCGACCTCCGCCTCGACGACGCCCTCGCCCTCCTCGCCGACCTCGGCTACGACGGCGTCGGCCTGACTCTCGACCACATGCATCTGGACCCGCTCGCCCCGGACCTCGCCGCCCGCACCCGGCGACTCGCCCACCGTCTGGCCGCGCTCGACCTGGAGGTCACCGTGGAGACCGGGGCCCGCTATGTCCTCGACCCGCGCCGCAAACACGGCCCCTCCCTTCTCGACCCCGACCCCGACGGCCGGGCCCGCCGCGCCGACCTGTTGATCCGCGCCGTTCAGGTCGCCGCCGACCTCGGCGCCCACGCCGTGCACTGCTTCAGCGGCACGCTCCCACCCGGTACGGACGAGGACACGGCCTGGGACCGGCTGACCGAGGCGCTCACCCCGGTCCTGGAAGCCGCCACCTCCGCCGGGATCCCCCTCGCCGTCGAACCCGAGCCCGGTCACCTGCTCGCCACCCTCGCCGACTTCCACCACCTCCGCGACCTCCTTGGGCACCCCGCTCACCTCGGCCTCACGCTCGACATCGGCCACTGCCAGTGCCTCGAACCCCTCTCTCCCGCCGACTGCGTCCGCGCCGCCGCGCCCTGGCTGCGCCACGTCCAGATCGAGGACATGCGGCGCGGTCGGCACGAACACCTGCCTTTCGGGGACGGCGAGATCGACTTCCCCGCCGTCCTCGCGGCCCTCGCCGCCACCTCCTACCGGGGTCTCACCGTGGTGGAACTGCCCCGCCACTCCCACGCCGGCCCCCACTTCGTCGAGATCTCCCTCCCCTTCCTCCGAGCGGCCGTACCCGCCACCGAAGGGAGCAGCGCATGACCACCTCCTCCCACACCACCCCGGGTCCCGACAACGCACCCGTTGAGGCAAGTTCCCCGTCCCCGCTCCACGACTTGCGCACCCACCTCGCACCGTCGGCCCGCGACTGGCTGGACCGCGCCCTGGACGATGCCGCCGACCCGACCGCCGCTCACGGCTCCCTCCCCGTCTGGGAGTTGCGCATCGCCGAGGCCGGTCGGCGATGCGGTCCCGCGTACGCCGACACCGCCCGGGTACTCCTCCTGCACGCGGCCTGTCCCGCCCCCGCCGATCTCACCCGCCTCTACCGCCAGGGCACCGCCGACGAGCGCCGCGCCGTCCTGCTCGCGTTGCCCGACCTCGTACCGGGCCCCGACGCCCTCCCGCTCGTCGAGGACGCGCTGCGCACCAACGACACCCGGCTCCTGGCCGCCGCCGTCGGTCCCTACGCCGCCCGCCATCTGGAGCCGCACCTGTGGCGGCACGCCGTTCTGAAGTGCCTGTTCACCGGCGTACCCGTGGCCCACGTCGCCCAGCTTGCCGCGCGCGCCCGAGGTGACGGTGAACTCGCCCGTATGCTCGCCGACTTCGCCGCCGAGCGCACCGCTGCGGGGCGCCCCGTACCCGAGGACCTGCCCCACGTCCTGGCCCTGACCGAGCCCGGCCCGCCGCCGCACTCCACGGACGACCGCGACCCCCACCGCAAGGAGTCCTGATGCGCCTCTTCGACCCCCACATCCACATGACCTCGCGCACCACCGACGACTACGAGGTCATGCATGCCGCAGGTGTCCGCGCCGTGGTCGAGCCCTCCTTCTGGCTCGGCCAGCCCCGCACCTCGGCCGCCTCCTTCCTCGACTACTTCGACTCCCTCCTCGGCTGGGAGCCCTTCCGCGCCGCCCAGTACGGCATCGCCCACCACTGCACCCTCGCTCTCAACCCCAAGGAGGCCAACGACCCCCGCTGCACCCCCGTCCTCGACGAACTGCCCCGCTATCTCGTCAGGGACCGGGTCGTCGCCGTCGGCGAGATCGGCTACGACTCGATGACCCCCGCCGAGGACGCCGCGCTCGCCACCCAGCTCCAACTCGCCGCCGAGTACGGCCTGCCGGCCCTCGTCCACACCCCCCACCGGGACAAGCTCACCGGCCTGCGCCGCACCCTCGACGCCGTCCGGGAGTCCGCACTCGCCCCCGAACGCGTCCTGGTCGACCACCTCAACGAGACCACCGTCAAGGAGGCCAAGGACAGCGGATGCTGGCTCGGCTTCTCCGTCTATCCCGACACGAAGATGGACGAGGAACGGATGGTCGCGATCCTCCGCGCCTACGGCCCCGAACAGGTCCTGGTCAACTCCGCCGCCGACTGGGGCAGAAGCGCCCCCCTGAAGATCCGCAAGGTGGCCGACCTGATGCTGAAGGAGGGCTTCACCGAGGACGACGTCGACCTCGTCCTGTGGCGCAACCCCGTCGCCTTCTACGGCCTCAGCGGGCGGCTGGACCTGGACGTCGCCGCGACCGAGCCCACCCACGAGGGCAACTCCATCCTGCGCGGCGTCCCCCGAGACACGGCGCCCGCCGCCCCCGCCACCGACGCTGCCCCCGCCGGGGAGGAGTGACCCGTGCGCTTCCGCCACCCCGACGGCTCCCTCATCCACCTCGCCTACTGCACCAACGTCCACCCCGCCGAGACCCTCGACTCCGTCGTCGCCCAACTGCGCGACCACTGCGAACCCGTCCGGCGCCGTCTCGGCCGCGACCGTCTCGGCATCGGCCTCTGGCTCGCCAAGGACGCCGCCCACGCGTTGGAGAACGACCCCTGCGCCGTCGGCGCCCTCCGCGCCGAACTCGACCGGCGCGGCCTGGAAGTCGTCACCCTCAACGGCTTCCCCTACGAGGGTTTCGGCTCCCAGCAGGTCAAGTACCGCGTCTACAAGCCCGACTGGGCCGACCCCGAACGGCTCCGCCACACCACCGCCCTGGCCCGCATCCTCGCCGGACTCCTCCCCGACGACATCCCCGAGGGCAGCATCTCCACCCTGCCGCTCGCCTGGCGCACCGTCGCCGATCCGGCCCGCATGGAAACCGCCCGCGCTGCGCTGCGCATCCTCGGCGAACGCCTCGACGCCCTGGCGGACATGACCGGCCGCTCCATCCGGGTCGGCCTCGAACCGGAGCCCGGCTGTGTCATCGAGACCACCGCCGACGCCCTCACCCCCCTCACCGGCATCGCGCACCCCCGCATCGGCATCTGCGTCGACACCTGCCACCTCGCCACCTCCTTCGAAGATCCGCACACCGCCCTGGACGCGCTCGCCCACGCCGGTGTCCCCGTCGTCAAATCCCAGCTCTCCGCCGCACTCCACGCGGAGCACCCGCACCGCCCGGAGGTCCGCGAGGCCCTCTCCGCCTTCGCCGAGCCCCGTTTCCTGCACCAGACCCGCACGCTCACCGCCACCGGACGACACGGCACCGACGACCTCGGCGAGGCACTCCAGGACGGCTCCCTGCCCGACACCGCGCCGTGGCGCACCCACGTCCACGTCCCCCTGCACGCGGCCCCCGCCGCGCCCCTCACCTCCACCCTTCCCGTCCTCAGTGCCGCCCTGACCCGCCTCGTCGGCGGCTCGCACCCGCTTACCCGCCACCTGGAGGTCGAGACCTACACCTGGCAGGCCCTCCCCGCCACGCTCAGGCCCCGCACCCGCGCCCAGCTCGCCGACGGCATCGCCGCCGAACTCGCCCTCGCCCGCGATCTGCTCACCGACCTCGGCCTGAAGGAGCTGCCGTGACCCACCAACCGGCACCCCCGCCGGGGCCTGACGCCCACCGACCGGCCCCCCCGCCGCTGCCCGAGACCCACCGCCCCGCGACCCCACCAGAACCCGCCCCCCACCGACCGACGGCGCCGCCACAGACCGCGTCCGGCCGACCCACCCCCCTGCTCGTCCTGGACGTCGTCGGCCTCACCCCCCGTCTCCTTCAGCACATGCCCCGCCTCCGCGAACTCGCCGCCCAGGGATCCCGCGCCCACCTCGGCACCGTCCTGCCCGCCGTCACCTGTGCCGCCCAGTCCACCTTCCTGACCGGCGTCATGCCCTCCGAACACGGCATCGTCGGCAACGGCTGGTACTTCCGCGAGCTGGGCGACGTCCTGCTGTGGCGCCAGCACAACGGCCTCGTCTCCGGGGACAAGCTCTGGGACGCCGCCCGTCGTGCCCATCCCGGCTACACCGTGGCCAACATCTGCTGGTGGTACGCCATGGGCGCCGACACCGACATCACCGTCACCCCCCGTCCCGTCTACTACGCCGACGGCCGCAAGGAACCCGACTGCTACACCCGACCCCCCGATCTGCACGACGAACTCACCGCGAAGTTCGGCACGTTCCCTCTCTTCCAGTTCTGGGGGCCCGGCGCCGGCCTCGCCTCCAGTCGCTGGATCATCGACGCGACCCGCCACATCCAGCGCACCCGTCACCCCGACCTGACCCTCTGCTACCTCCCGCACCTCGACTACGACCTCCAGCGCTACGGCCCCGACGACCCGCGCTCCCTCACAGCGGCCGCCGACCTGGACGCCGCGGTCGCACCGCTCCTGGACGACGCCCGCGCCGAAGGCCGTACCGTCGTCGTCCTCTCGGAGTACGGCATCACCCGGGCCGACCGCCCCGTCGACATCAACCGCGCCCTGCGCCGCGCCGGGCTGCTGGAGGTGCACACGCAGGACGGGATGGAATACCTGGACCCGATGGCGTCCCGTGCCTTCGCGGTCGCCGACCACCAGATCGCCCACGTCTACGTGCGCAGCCCCGAGGACCTCGACGCCACCCGGGCAGCCCTTGCCGATCTGCCAGGCATCGCTCAACTCCTGGACGACGAGGGCAAGAAGGCCCACCACCTCGACCACCCGCGCTCCGGCGAACTCGTCGCCGTGGCGGAGCCGGACGCCTGGTTCACGTACTACTACTGGCTCGACGACGCCCGGGCGCCCGACTTCGCGCGGCTGGTGGAGATCCACCGCAAACCCGGCTACGACCCGGTCGAACTCTTCATGGACCCCCTCGACCCCTACGTCAAGGTCAAGGCCGCGGCCGCACTGGCCCGCAAAAAGCTCGGCATGCGCTATCGGATGGCGGTCGTACCCCTCGACCCGTCACCTATTCGGGGCAGCCACGGACGCCTTCCCGCGAGCGACGACGACGGTCCGCTCCTCATCTGCTCCACCCCCCGTGCCGTGGGCGACCGCCTCGCGGCCACCGATGTGAAACCACTCCTGCTCCGACTCGCAGGCCTCACCTGACGATCTGTCACCAGGTCTGTCCTGTGCACCTGGTCCCCAGTGAAGCACTCACCACTGACAACGCCCGCCCACACCCAGGAGTTCCCGCATGAGCCGCATTTCGCACAAGGACCCCGAACTCGCCCACCGTCTCTCCAGAAGGGGCATGCTGGGCGTCGCCGCGGGCGCCACGGCCGCCGCGCTGCTGGGTGCCGCCGCCGGACCCGCCTCGGCGTCCACCACCGCACCGGCGGCGTCCGCCGCACGCCGGGGCCGCCCCGTCCTGCCCCCCGGCCGCCTCGGCATCCAGCTCTACAGCCTGCGCGACAAGGTCGGCACTCTCGGCTTCGCGCCCGTCTTCGCCGAGCTGGAGCAATACGGCTACGACGAGATCGAGTTCGCGGGCTACACCCAGGGCTCGGCCGGCCCCATCACCCTCGCCCGCCTCAAGCGCCTCGCCAAGGACCACGGCCTGACCCCGATCGGCAGCCACGTCGGCTACTACTCCGACGACCCGAACGCCTACACCTTCGCCCAGAACCTCAACCAGGTCCTCGACGACGCCCAGGCCCTCGGCCTCAAGCACATCGGCACCGCGTCCGGCCCCTTCCGCTACGGCTCGACCGTCGACGCCTGGAAGCGCGCCGCCCAGGAGTTCAACGCCTACGGCGCGGCGGCCAAGGCGCGCGGCATGAAGTTCTACCAGCACAACCACTCCGACGAGTTCGCCTTCGCCGCCGACAACCCCAAGGTCCGCCTCTACGACGTCCTGCTCGCCGAGACCGACCCCGACCTCGTGTACCTGGAGATGGACATCTACTGGGCCTACGCCGGGCAGTTCCGCTTCTCGAAGCGCCCCGACGGCACCCCGGCCCCCTTCGAACCCCTCGACTACGTCCTCGCCCACCCGCACCGCTACCCCCTCTTCCACGTCAAGGACGGCGTGAGCGACCCCTCGAACGAGTTCGGCTACCGCATGACGGACGTCGGCGACGGCGACATCGACTACCAGCGCTTCATCTCCGCCGTCACCCGTCTGCGCGGCGGACGCCAGTCCCACCACTGGCAGGCCGAACACGACAACCCGACCGACTCCTTCCGCTTCGCGCGCCGCTCCAGTGAATACCTGCACTCGCTGCGCGAGAAGTGCTGACCGACGCACCTCACCGAAGGACCACCCCGTCGGCAGGCGGGACGGCCACCGGAGCGCTCGGTGTCGCCCGCCTGCCGACGAGAGAATCAAGGTCGATGCGGCCCGGAGGCAGACAGACGGCTGAGGCGGAGCGGTAGTCCTGACCTTTAACCCCAACGTGTCCGCTCACGTGCCCAATCCAGGGCAGCTTCACCCTGAGCACGCTGGAAGCCCCGCACCGTCGGCAGCCCCGGCGGCGGGGGCTGGACGGACTGGCGAAGAAAATAGCCCGCCATGGCGATGAGTACGGTGGTCACGTCCTCGCGGTCGGCGCCGCGAGCGCGGAGATGCTGATCGAGAAGACTCATCGCCTCCGGGGCGCCATGCATGATCACACTCGGGCCCATCGCCACGACGTCGAACCACGAAGCGCCGACCGCGGCCCACGGCCAGTCGACCACCATGACGCGGTCATCGGTCAGCAGGATGTTGTCCGCACGCAGATCACCATGGATCAAGGCACTCCCGGCCGCAGCGGCGCTCCAGACGGCTTCCCGGGCGACCAGGCGTCCGAGATTGCGTCGCGCCCAGGGGTCGAGCCACGCCAGGTCGTCCGACCCCTCCGCGGCAGCCGCGGAAAGCCGACGCCAGCCCTGGAACTTCTCACCGAAACGGGCGGCAACCGTCGGCGCCTCGACCGGCGACGGATCGAGCAGTATGGACAGTTCGGCAGCCGCCGCGAGGACACGGTGGAGCTCGTCCACCTGCCACGGCTGAGCCGGTGCTTCACCGTCCACGTCTTCGAGGACGAGGACGACCCAGCCTTCGATGTCGAAGGCCATGAGCAGCGACGGTACAGGAGCCGTGTCCGGCAATGCCGCTGTGATCCTGGCCTCCGCCCGGTGGAGGTCGGGCGTCTCGGGGTTCGGCTCAGGGCCCACCCCTTTCACGAAGACCCGCCGACCATCGGCCAGGCGCACGCGAGCGGCGACACCGGGCGAGAAGCCGCCGGCCTGGGTCACGGCGTCCTCCACAGGGGAGCCCAGCGCCGACTCGACCCGGCCCCTCACACTGGAGGGAACAGCCCACCAGTCCACGCGCTTGCCTGCGGCTACAGGAGCTCCGGTGGTCTCCGTGCTTGCTCGTCTCGTCATGGCCACATGATCGAGGTGGGGTGATAGGGGAGCAACGAGGTTTCCAGCGCAGAGAAGCACCTCTCGGTTCGAGCTGGTCTTCCGGGCAGGGGTGGGTGCATGGGGGCGGACGAGATCAGGTCTCAGGGCTTCAACCTGAACGAGCTGTTCCGTGATGTGACGTACGAGATCGACTACTACCAGCGTGACTACACCTGGGGCGAGGAAGAAGTCCGAACCCTGCTACGGGACTTGTGCGATTCGTTCCGGAGCTGGTCGGGCAACGTGGCGTTCCGGCGCCGCCCGGACACCGCGCCGGAGTACTTCCTCGGCCCCTTCGTCTATCACGAGCCGGAGAAGAGGCGCCGCTTCCTCGTCGACGGCCAGCAGCGGTTCGTCACCCTGCACCTGCTCTTCCTGCAACTGAGGCTGCGGGCCAAGGAGGTCGAGGACTCTCACACACTCGACCAGCTGAATCGCGTGATCACGCCCGACGGCAAGCACTTCAGCGTCGGCATCACCGATCACGACCCCGTCCTGAGGGCGATCAGTGAGGGCCGTAAGTACGAGACGGGGGCGGGGGATTCGCTCTCCCGCCGCAATCTGTGGGCGCGCAGCCGGCAGATGGAATCCCAGCTCGTGGAGGAGCTGGACGCCGAGGAACTCCACCACTTCACCGAGTGGCTCCTGAAGCGGGTGGTCCTGGTCGGCATCCGTGCGGCAGACCTCAGCCACGGCTACCGCATGTTCGAGACGATGAACGACCGAGGCGCCCGCCTCACCGCCGTCGACCTGCTCAAGAGCCACCTGCTGTCCAACGTCGGCGCGGGCGAGGAGCAACTCAATACGCGATGGCAGGAGATGCTGCGGGAACTGTCCACCGACCGCGACGACCCCCAGGCGGCCTCCCGCTTCATCAAGGCCTACCTCCTCGCCCGCTGCGCCCGCGAGGGCGACGCCGACGACCGCCGCCAGATCACCACCAACCTCAACGTGTGGGTGCGCCACAACGCCACGCACCTCGGTCTGATCACCGAGCGCCCCGACCGCTTCCTCGAGTTCGTCCAGGACCTCCTGGACTCGGCCCGTCTGTACCGGCCCTTCCTCGCCGCCACCCGCACGCTGAAGAAGGACGGCGACCGCCTGGAGACGGTGCTCTTCAACGAACGCAACGGGCTCGGCGCCCAGTCCGTCGCCGTTCTCGCCGCCATCGACCCCGGCGACCAGCCCACCGACGCCAAGGACAAGGGCCGTCTCGTCGCCGGGTACATCGACCGCTGGTACGCCCTGCGCATCCTGCAGGACCTTCCCGTCCAGTCCGCCGACGCCGACTCCCTGGTCCACACCGAACTCGTCCCCCTCCTGCGGAAGTGCCGCACCGTGGACGAGGTCGCCTCCGCACTCGCCGGTCTCGTCGGGGACGAGGGCGGAGCGATACGCGACGCGGTCACGCTGGGGCTGCGGGGCAACAACGGCCCCCAGATCCGCTACCTGTTGGCCCGGGCCACCGCCTACGTCGAAGAGTCCTGCCAACGGTCGTACGACGTGCTCGACTACCTCGACCGGGAGAAGTTCCACATCGAGCATCTGTGGGCCAACCATCACCACCGGGTGCGCCAGGAGATACCCGACAAGGTCGTCTTCCGCAGCCTGCGCAACCAACTTGGCGGGCTGGGACTGTTGTTGGACCGGGAGAACGCCAGCCTCAACGACCTGCCCCTCACCGAGAAGACCGCTTTCTACGCCCGCGACAACATCCTGCTGGGCATCATGGCCCCCAAGTACAACCTCCGGAACCCGGTGCTGCGCGAGTTCATCAAGACCCATCAACTCGACAGGCTCCTCAGACCGTTCGGGGCCCAGGACGCCATGACCTCGGTCATCCAGACGCGCCAGGACCTCTATCTGCGGCTGTTCGAACACATCTGGGAGCCCAGGCGACTTGGCCTGCCTGTCACCACATCGCCTGCCTCGAACGGCACCGCACCAACCGCTCCGGTGCGTAGGCCGCGGCGCGGAACGGCCACGCGTGGGCGCCGCACACAGGTCGCCCAGATGATCCAGGCCCAGGTCCTGAAAGCCGGCACCCGGATCGTTCTCGCGTACCGCTCCGCCGAGCACTGGGCCACCATCGACGAGGACGGAGGCATCATCCTCACGGCGACTGGAGGCACCCCCTACGGCCGCGTCGACGAAGCCGGAGCCGTCGCCCGGGGCACCAAGACCTGCCAGGGCATGAACGAATGGCACGTCGAGGACGAGACAGGCGCGCGCATCAGCCTGCGAACCGTGCGCGACCGAGCCGTGGTCGCCGGGCTGTTGTAGTGCTGAAGAAACTCGGTTGAACGGCCATTGTGTGGCCGTGACAGGCTTGCGCGGTGAATATCGATCTGTCACCCCGTTCTCTGGCCTGGGCCGATGCGGATCCCACCCGGCATCCGTTCGACAGCGCGTCGGCGGCGCGGGTGGTGCGCTCGCTCGGACCCGCGGGGCGGGTGCCCAGCCGCCCCGACGTCTCCTCCGGGGCAGCCGAGATGGGGGCCTGGGCCTGGGACGAGGGTCGGCCGTGGGCCGACGCCGTGTCGCACGCGCTCGTCGAACAGTACGGCCGCTGGACCATGGGCTGGCGTTGGGGGCACGACGAAGGGGATTTCGACGGAGGCCCGGTCGGGAACTGGTGCTGTCCCCAGCACTCGATCACCACGCCGGAGGAGACGCTCCACCGTGTCGTCGCGGCACTGTGCGAGTGGCGGGAGTGGCTGGAGAGTCTCGCGAGGTGGTTCGACGCGCACCCGTTGGACCTGGCCGACGTCGACGAGCAGCGGATTCTGTGGGAGCGGGGCGCGCGCAACCTGATCCTGCAGGTGACCGACCGCACCGGTTGTGGGAGCGGCTGGTACGGACACTGCCACCAGGTGCTCCACTGGTTCCTCAGCCGCTGGGGAGTCGCGCCCGAGCGTGCGGGGGAGCTGGTCGACGAGGCGATCGGCGGCCGGTTCGAGAGCTGGACCGGCCCCGACCCGGTGCTGGTGGAGGACGTCGCGGAGCGACTCGCGCTGTCGCTGCGGCCGGACCACGCCGTGCGGCCTGCCACCGGGCCCGCACCGGACCACCTCGAGCAGTGGCTCACCGTACGCCGGACCGTGCCGTGGCACGAGGCTCCCGACGGTGGCGGGAACGGACCGGTGACCCCCTCGCGCGACGGCGCGGCGGAAGACATCCGCCGCTTCGACGCGGCCCTGGACCCCGCCCGCGCACAGGGCCTGCTCGCCGCCCTGGACCTGCTGCGGGCCGACGCGTCGCGCGGTGCCTCACTCGACTTCGAACTGCTCCGGAACTGGCAGCAACACGTCCTGGGAACACCGCGGTTGCCGCAGTTCCGCGAACTTCCGGCCTTCGCCAAACAAGGCCGGGAACGGTACGGGATCGGCCCGGACACCCGCGCCCGCCTCGATGCCTGCCTGGCCGAGAGCGCCCCGGACGCGACGCGGCCCCTTCCCCTCACCGCCCGGGCCGCACGCGCCTACCTCGACGTCTGCTTCTTCCATCCCTTCGGCGACGGCAACGCCCGGTCCGCCTTCCTCACCCTCGTGTTCGTCCTCGCCCGCGAAGGCGTCGCGCTCGACGGGGTCGGGCTGTTGCGCCGCGTCACCTTCCGGGCCGACGCACCCGAGGACGCGCTGATCTTCGCCCGGTACATCGGTACTCACCTAGCGGAGACCAGGCGCAACGCTGCCGCTTCCGACGTGTAAGCGGGTGGGTGCGGGCATCAGGCGGACCGGCGCGGGCGCACGTACGCCGTCCATGTGACGCCCGCGCAGACGGCGTACGCCGCGAGGAAGGCGACGTACGCGGCGTCGCCGTTGCCCACGGACAGGAACGACTGGCGGAAGGCGATGTTGACCAGGACGCCACCGAAGGCCCCGACCGCGCCCGCGAAGCCGATGAGGGCCGACGTGCGGGCCTCCGAGTCCTGGCCGGGCGGTGCGGCGGCGTGGCACAGGGTCGGGATCATCTTGTACGTCGAGCCGTTGCCCAGGCCGCTGAGGACGAACAGGGCGGTGAACGCCGTCACGAACAGCGGCAGGGAGTGGGCCCGGGAGGCGCCCAGTGCCAGCAGGGCGCCGCCCGCCATCGCGGCGAAGGTCGCCAGAGTCACCCGGGCCCCGCCGAAGCGGTCGGCGAGCCGTCCGCCGACCGGCCGCACGAGGGAGCCGAGCAGCGGGCCGAGGAAGGTCAGGTACGCGGCGCTCAGCGGGGTGGTGAACGTGTCGGCGAACTGCACCTGGAGCACCTGCCCGAAGGCGAACGAGAAACCGATGAACGAGCCGAACGTGCCGATGTAGAGCAGGGATACGAGCCAGGTGTGCCGCCACGCGAGCAGCGTGCGCAGCTGGCCGGGGGGCCGGGGCAGGCGCAGGTCGTCCATCCGGAGGGCGGCGCACACCGCGGCGGCGACGATGAGCGGCACGTAGAGCAGCACCAGTACCCGGGGGTGACCGGCTCCGACGGTGGCGAGGACCGCGAGCCCGGCGAGCTGCACGGCCGGGACGCCGAGGTTGCCGCCGCCCGCGTTGACGCCGAGGGCCCAGCCCTTGAGGCGCTGCGGGTACAGCGCGTTGACATTCGCCATGGAGGAGGCGAAGTTGCCGCCGCCGACCCCCGCGAGGCAGGCCGTGAGCAGCAGAGTGCCGTACGGGGTACCGGGCTCCAGCACGAAGGCCGTCGTCACGGCGGGGATCAGCAGGAGCAGTGCGCTGACCACCGTCCAGGTGCGGCCGCCGAAGACGGCTACGGCGCGGGCGTACGGGACGCGCAGGAAGGCACCGAGTGCGGTGGGCAGGGCGGTCAGCAGGAACTTGCCTGCCGGGTCGATGCCGTACTCGGGGCCGAGGAAGAGGACGAGGACCGACCACAGGCTCCAGACGGAGAAGCCGACATGCTCGGCGAGGACGGACCACAGCAGGTTGCGGCGGGCCGTGCGGGCGCCCCCTGCTTCCCAGAAGACGGGGTCCTCGGGGCGCCAGTCGGTGAGTTCGCGGCGGGGGCCGGGGAGCAGGCGGGGGAGGGCGGCCGGTGCGTCGACCGTGAGCGGCTGCGGTGAGCCGGTGGGGTGGGTGCTGGTCGTGGGCATGGGGAACTGCCTTCTGTAGAAGGGGAGATGGCGGCTCAGGTTCCGGCCGCAGTGGTGCGCACCCGCCAGACGGGCAGCCGGGCAGGTGTCCCGTCGGGCGCGGTGGGCTCGTCGAGACAGCTGCCGGTGTTCAGGTCGAAGACCTGCTTGTACATGGGCGACGCGACGACCGGCGTGGCGCCCCGACTGCCCATCAGGCCACGGGACATGACCTGCGCGCCGCTGAACGGGTCGCGGTTGCCGACCGCGTGGACGTGGCCGGTCCGGTCGCGGAAGAGGGCGATTTGCTCGCCGCCGAGGAGTACGGCCACGCCGCGGCCCGGGACGAGGTCGGCGTACGGCAGCACGGGGACCCATCGGGTGCCGTCGTGGACCTCGACGACGGTGCTGTTGTGCCCGAGGGCCGGGGCGAGTTGGGTGGCCGTGACGGCCGGGGGAGCGGCGGCGACGGTCATCGGCCTGCCTCCTGAACGGGTCGGGTGGTCGGCGCGGCGGTGAGGACGAGGTCCCGCGCGGCCGCCGGGCTTTGCAGCAGACGCCCGTGCTCGCCCGACCGTGCGGGACGGATCTGCCCGCGCTCGGTCACGAAGGTGACGGTGGGGTCGGGCAGGTCCGGCGCGTTGGCGAAGGAGGTGAAGCGGCGCAGTCGGTCGGGGTCCACCAGGACGGCGGCCCACTCGTCGGTGTAGCCCGCTACATGACGGGTCATCAGGTCATCCAGGTCGGCCGCGATGCCCAGCGAGTCGTCCATGACGACGGCGCGCAGATGATCCAGGCCGCCCTCCAGCCGTTCCAGCCAGGGCGCCGTGCGCTCCAGCCGGTCGGCGGTGCGGATGTAGAACATCAGGAACCGGTCGATGGTGCGGATCAGCGTCGCCTTGTCCAGGTCGGATGCGAGCAGGTCCGCGTGGCGCGGGGTGGTGCCGCCGTTGCCGCCGACGTAGAGGTTCCAGCCGGTGGACGTGGCGATGATCCCGAAGTCCTTGGACTGCGCCTCCGCGCACTCGCGGGCGCAGCCGGAGACGGCGGACTTCAGCTTGTGCGGGGCGCGCAACCCCCGGTATCGCAGCTCCAGTTCGATGGCGAGCGCGGTGGAGTCCTGTACGCCGTACCGGCACCAGGTCTGCCCCACACAGGACTTCACGGTGCGCAGCGCCTTGCCGTAGGCGTGCCCGGACTCGAAACCGGCGTCGACCAAGCGGCGCCATACGGCGGGGAGTTGATCGACGCGGGCCCCGAAGAGGTCGATGCGCTGACCGCCGGTGATCTTGGTGTAGAGGCCGAAGTCGCGGGCCACCTCCCCGATGACGATGAGCTGCTCCGGGGTGATCTCGCCGCCCGGCACGCGCGGAACGACCGAATAGGAGCCGTTGCGCTGGATGTTGGCGAGATGGTGGTCGTTGGTGTCCTGGAGCGCGGCCTGTTCGCCGTCCAGGACATGGCCGTTGCCCAGGCTCGCCAGGATCGAGGCGACGACTGGCTTGCAGACCTCGCAGCCCTCGCCGCTGCCGTGACCGTCGAGGAGCGTGGTGAAGTCGGTGATGCCCCGGACGCGGACGATCTCGTACAGCTCGGCGCGGGTGTGGGCGAAGTGCTCGCACAGATCGCGGGACACCTCGGCGCCGGACGCGGCCAGCTCGTCCCGGACCACGGTGGTGAGGGCCTTCAGGCAACTGCCGCATCCCGTACCGGCCTTGGTGCACTTCTTGACCCCGGCGACATCGGTGAGCCCCTGCTCGCGTACGGCGGCACGGACGGCGCCCCCGGTGACGTGGTGGCAGGAGCAGAGCACCGCGTCGTCGGGCAACTCCGGTGTGGCCCCGCCACCCTCCATGGGCGGCAGCACCAACTGCTCCGGCGGTACGGTCAGCGGCTTCCCCGCGAGCGCGAGGGGCCGCAGCAGGCCGTACGCCTCGGTGTCGCCCACCAGCACCCCACCGAGGAGAGCGCCGTCGGTGCCGATGACGAGCTTCTTGTAGACCCCGGAGCGGCTGTCGGTGAAGGTGACGTCCAGCGCGCCGTCGGCGGTGCCGTGCGGGTCGCCGAAACTGGCCACGTCCACGCCGAGGAGCTTGAGCTTGGTGGAGAGGTCGGTGCCGGTGAACGCCCCGTCCCCCGAGCACAATTGACGTGCGGCGGTCTCCGCCATCGCATAGCCGGGAGCCACCAGGCCGTACACCCGGCCGTCGACCGCCTGGGCGCACTCGCCGATGGCCCACACGTGCGGGTCGGCGGTACGGCAGGAGGCGTCGACCGTGATGCCGCCGCGCTCGCCCACCGGCAGGCCGCAGTCACGGGCCAGTTGATCGCGTGCGCGGACTCCGGCCGAGAACACCACGAGATCGGCGGGGAGTTCCGTGCCGTCCGACAGCCGCGCCGCCCGGACACGTCCATCGGTGCCCGCGTCGACGGCGGACGTGCCCGCGCCGGTGTGCACGCGCACACCCAACTCCTCGATCTTGCGCCGCAGCACCGCGCCGCCGCCCTCGTCGACCTGGAGGGCCATCAGCCGAGGGGCGAACTCCACCACGTGCGTGTCCAGTCCGAGGGCGCGCAGGGCACCGGCCGCCTCCAGACCGAGCAGTCCGCCGCCGACGACGATCCCGGTACGGGCGCGCGCCGCGTCCTCGCGGATGGCGCGGACGTCTTCGAGCGTGCGGTACACATGGCAGCCGGGGAGATCGTGGCCCGGCACCGGTGGCACGAAGGGGTACGAGCCGGTGGCCAGCATCAGCGCGTCGTAGCGCAGGACGCGGCCGGAGGCAGTGGTGACGGTGCGGGCGGCGCGGTCGACGGCGGTCGCTGGGTCGCCGAGGTGCAGGGTGATGCCGTGCCGCACCATGAACCCGTCGGGTACCAGGCCCAGTTCCTCGGCGCTGGTACCGGAGAACCAGCTCGTCAGGTGGACGCGGTCGTAGGCGGGCCGGGGCTCCTCGGCGAGGACGGTGACATGCCAGGCGTCGCCGCCGGGCTGCTCGTACAGCGCCTCCAGGAAGCGCTGGCCGACCATGCCGTGGCCGACGAGCACCAGCTCCTTCGGGGGCCGGGCGGTGGGGTCGGTCATGTGCGGGACTCCTCGATGGCTCGGGCGGACGGGACGCGTGGCGGGGCGGTGAGCAGGGACAGCGGGTCCGGCCCGACGGGCCGGCCGGAGAGATAGGCGCGGGTGAGGGTGCCCGCGGTGGCGAGGTCGCCGACGAGGACCGCGCCGACGATCCGGTCGCCGCGCAGCACGAGCTTCTTGTAGGCGCCCCGGGTGGCATCCCCGATGCGCAGCACGTCGGCACCCGCCTCGTCGGCGTCGCCGCACGCGCCGAACGCGGCGTACTCCACGGGGCCCGCGGTGAGACGGCTCATCGGCCGGGAGCCGGTGTAGCGGGCCCCGGGATCGGCGCCGGAGAGGCGGGCGGCGAGCACGTCGGCCTGCTCCCAGGCGGTCGTGGCCAGGGCGTACGGCGTGGTGTGGTGTTCGGCGCAGTCCCCGACGGCGTAGGTGTGCGGGGCGCAGGCGAGGGTGTCGCCGATGAGGACGCCGCGCCGTACGGGCAGTCCGGCGGCGCGCGCGAGCCCGGTACGGGGACGCACCCCGCAGGCCAGGACCACGAGGTCGGCGTCGAGACGGCGGCCGCTCTCCAGGGTGACCCCGGGGCCGCCGTCCAGGGACAGGGCGCGTTCGCCGGAGTGGACGGTGACGCCGAGACGGGCCAGTGCGATGCGCAGGGCGGCGCCCGCCCGGCTGTCCAGGCGGCGTTCGACCAGGTGAGGGCCCTGGTGGACGAGCTCCACCAGCAGGCCGCGAGCCGCGAGGGCGTGGGCGACACCGACGCCGAGTACCCCGCCGCCGATCACCACGGCCCGCTTGGCGGTGGCGGCGTCACGGGCGAGGCGGGCGCAGTCGGCGAGGGAGCGCAGGACGTGCACGCTGCCCGCCGCGTCGGCGAGGCCGTCCAACGGCGGCCGTACGGGCTCGGCGCCGGTGGCGAGGACCAGGTCGTCGTAGGTCTCGCGGCTGCCGTCGGCGAGAGTGAGGGTACGGCCCCGGACGTCGACGGCGACCACCTCGGTCGCGGTACGCACCCGTGCGCCCCCGATGGGCAGCGCGAGGGAGTCGATACGATGGCGCCCGGCGAGGGCATCGGCCAACAGGGCGCGGTTGTAGGGAACTTCGGGTTCGGCGCCGTAGAGGACGGTCTCCGTGGGTCCGGCATGGGCGTGGAGTTGCTGGGCGAGGCGTGCGGCGGCCATTCCGGCGCCGACGACGGCGATACGGCGGGCGTTCACGCGGCGACCGGGACCGGTGCGGCGGGCGTTCACGCGGTGACCGCGACCGGTGCGGCGGGTGCGATGGATGCGGACACCCGGGGGAGTACCGCCTTCTCGACCCGCACCGCGCACACCTTGAACTCCGGCATCCGGGAAACCGGGTCCAGCGCCGGGTTGGTGAGCAGGTTGGCGCGTCCCTCGCCGGGCCAGTGGAACGGCATGAACACCGTGTCCGGCCGGATCGCGGAGGTGACACGGGCCGGGGCGGTGACGGTGCCCCGGCGGCTGGTCACGGTGAGCAGGTCCCCGTCGCGGACACCGAGCCCGGCCACGAGATCGGGGTGCAGCTCGACGTACGGTCCGGGCGCGGCGACGGTGAGTTCCGGCACCCGGCGCGTCTGCGCCCCGCTCTGGTAGTGGCTGACGACGCGCCCGGTGGTCAGGTACAGCGGATACGCGTCGTCGGGTTCCTCGGCGGCGGGCCGGTGGGAGGGCGCGGTGAAGCGGGCCCGGCCGTCGGGGTGGGCGAAGCGGTCGAGGAACAGGCGCGGGGTGCCGGGGTGGCCGGGCGCGGGGCAGGGCCAGAAGACACCGTCCTCGGCCGCGATACGGTCGTAGGAGATGCCGGAGTAGTCGGCGGGCGCCCCGGCGGTGGCCCGGCGCAGTTCGGTGAAGACCTCCTCGGGAGCGTCGGGGAACCCCGTTGCGTGGCCGAGGCGTTGGGCCAGCCCGCGCAGTACGGCCAGGTCGCTGCGGACGCCGGGCGGCGGGGCGACGGCGGCCCGGCGCAGCAGGACGCGGCCCTCCAGGTTGGTGAGGGTGCCGGTCTCCTCGGCCCACTGGGTCACCGGCAGGACCACGTCGGCCAGCAACGCCGTCTCCGACAACACGACGTCGCACACCGCGAGATGGTCCAGCGCGGCCAGCCTCCGCGTGATGCGGGCGGCGTCCGGAGCGGAGACGACCGGGTTGGACCCCATCACGAGCAGCGCGCGGGCCCCGCCGGGCCGGCCGAGGGAGTCCAGCAACTCGTACGCCGACGGCCCCGAGTGCGGCAGGGCGTCGGGGTCCACGCCCCAGACGGCGGCGACGTGCGCCCGCGCCTCGGGGTCCTCCAGGGAGCGGTAGCCGGGCAACTGGTCCGATTTCTGGCCGTGTTCACGGCCGCCCTGGCCGTTGCCCTGCCCGGTGAGGCATCCGTAGCCGCTCAGCGGCCTTCCGGCCCGGCCGGTGGCCAGGCACAGGTCGATCCAGGCACCGACGGTCGCGGTGCCCTTGCTCTGCTGCTCGGGCCCGCGCGCGGTGAGCACCATGGAGTGCGGGGTGCGCGTGAACAAGGCGATGGCTTCGCGCAGTTGGGGGACCGGGACGCCGGTCAGCGCCTCCACGCGCTCGGGCCAGTGGGCCATCGCGGCGGCGCGGGCGTCGGCCCACCCGTCGGTGCGGGCGGCGATGAACTCCTCGTCCAAGTACCCCTCGGCGATGGCGAGATGAAGCAGGCCGAGGGCCAGGGCCAGATCGGTTCCGGGGAGGGGCTGGAGGTGGAGGTCGGCCAGTTCGGCGGTACGGGTACGGCGCGGGTCGACGACCACCAAAGTGCCGCCGTTCTCCCGCAGTTCGCGCAGGTAGCGCACGGCGGGCGGCATCGTCTCGGCCGGGTTGGCGCCGACCAGGATCACGCAGCCGGTGCGGGCCACGTCCGCGAGCGGGAAGGGCAGCCCCCGGTCCAGACCGAAGGCGGCGCGCGAGGCGGCGGCAGCGGAGGACATGCAGAAGCGGCCGTTGTAGTCGATCGAGCGAGTGCGCAGCGCGACCCGGGCGAACTTGCCCAGCAGATAAGCCTTTTCATTGGTGAGACCGCCACCGCCGAACACCCCTGCCGCATCCGGACCATGGACGTCGGCGGTGACGGCCATCGCCGACGCGACCCGGTCCAGCGCCTCCTCCCAGGACGCCTCGCGCAGCCCGTCCGCGTCGCGCACCAGAGGAGCGGTCAGTCGTACGCCGGGCGCCAGCAGCGCGGCCGAGGTCTGACCCTTCCCGCACAACGCGCCCCGGTTCAACGGGAATTCGTCGCGCCCGGTGACCTCGGGCACCCCTTCGGTGGTGCGCAGGCGCATGCCGCACTGGAGGGAGCAGTACGGGCAGTGAGTGTCGGTCATGGCAACGAGGCTGACCCGCCGCCGTTTCACGCGGCGCTCGGCCGCGTTGCCCGCGCGGTACGGGACGCGCACACCCCTGACGGAGCGATGTGCGGGGGAGGACATCTTCCGTAACGCGCGATCCCGTTGCGGTAACCGCGACGTGACCGGCGGGCAACGGCTCCGACATCGCGCCCCCGGAGCCTCGGTGCATGAAGGCCGGTACCAGGGAGACGGCCGCCGCGCTCACCGGATTCACGGTGGGCGTCACGGCGGCACGCAGGCGTGAAGAGCTGACGGCACTGCTGCGGCGGCGCGGGGCGCGGGTGACGGAGGCGCCCGCGCTGCGCATCGTGCCGCTGGAGGACGACGCGGCGCTCCGCGCGGCCACCGAGCGGTGTCTGGCGGCCCCGCTGGACTACGTGGTCGCGACCACCGGCGTCGGCTGGCGCGGCTGGATGAGCGCCGCCGAGGGCTGGGGGTACGGCGCCGCGCTCACCGCCGCCTGCCGGGAGGCCGCCGTGCTCTCGCGCGGCCCGAAGGCGACCGGCGCGGTCCGGGCCTGCGGGACGACGGAGACCTATTCCCCCGCCTCGGAAGCGGTCGACGAACTGCGTACCTGGCTGCTCGCCCGGGACCTGACCGGCCGCCGGATCGCGGTGCAGGAACACGGCGCCCCCCTCCCGGGCCTCGCGGCGGCACTGCGGGAACGGGGCGCGGAGGTGGTGGAAGTACCGGTGTACCGGTGGGCGCCACCCCACGACCCCGAGCCCGTACGACGGCTCGCGGAGGCCACCGCGCGCGGCGACGTGCACGCGCTCCTCTTCACCTCCGCACCGGCCATCACCTCCTTCCTGGAGTACGCGGAGGAGGCGGGCCGGTACGACGCGGTGGTGGAACGCCTGCGAGGAGACGTACTCGCCCTGTGCGTCGGCCCGGTGTGCGCCCGGCCGCTCCTGGAAGTGGGCGCGGAACCGGTGTGGCCCGAGCGTGGCCGACTGGGCGCCATGGTCCACCTGCTCACCGCCGCGCTGCCCACCCGCGACCGGCACCTGATCCCGGCCGGCGACCGGACACTCGTCCTCCAGGGCAACGCGCTGCTCCTGGACGACGACGACGGCGACGGCACGACGGAGGCGGTGTGGCTCACGCCCGGATCGGCACGGGTCCTGCGGGCGCTGGCCGAGCGACCCGGCTGGGTGGTCGGCCGCCGCGAACTCCTGCGCCGGGTCTGGCCGGGCCAGGGGGCGGACGAGCACGCGGTGGAGGCGGCGGTGACACGGCTGCGGGCCGCTCTGGGGCCCTACGCCGGGTTGGTCCGCACGGTCCCCAAACGCGGATACCGCCTGGCGACGGAGCCCGCCGCCCGCCCGACCGGGGGTACGCGGTG
>NZ_WWIR01000426.1 GCF_009863025.1 Streptomyces sp. SID4985
CCAGCCGCCGCGCGGCGGCAGCACACCGGCCCACGGGGGCCCGGTGACCGCGGCCGGGACGGCGGCCGTGGCCGCACGCTCGTCCACGGACTCCAGGAACTCCCCGGCGGAGACGGTCAGGTCGAGGGTGACGTCGAGCCCGTTCTCGTACGGCTTCGACAGCCGCACCGCACGCACCGCGAGCACCTCGAAGGACGGCGGCCGGCCGAACACGGCGAGCGCGGTCCCGGCGGCCTGGAGACGCACCGCGGCCCCACGGTCGTAGTGGAGCAGCCGGGAGAGGAAGGCGGCGAGGTCCGCCGCCTCCCGCTCGTCGGCGAGGTGCAGCACCGTCATGCGGCGACGGCCTCCTCCTCGGTGGAGGCGGCGTCGGCGTCGTCCGTGTACTCCCGGAGGAACTCCCGCTCCTCCTGGGTGATCCGGCGGGGCCGCTGGGCCTCGAAGTCGAACGGGACTATCACGGTGGACGCCCGTACGTAGACGAGATCGTCGTCCTTCACCTCGTAGGAGATGGTGAAGGACGCGGCCCTGATCTCGGTGACCCACAGCTCGATGTCGACCGGCGCGTGCCGGTGGACGAGCTGCCGCTTGTAGTCGATCTCGTGTCGCGCCACGACCGACCCCTGCTTGAAGTCCTTGTCCGGACGGAACAGGAAGTCGATACGGGCCTCCTCCAGATAGCGGAGGAACACCACGTTGTTGACGTGGCCGTACGCGTCCATGTCCGCCCAGCGCAGCGGGCAGCGGTAGATGTGGCGCAAGGTGAGATCAGCCCCGGGTCAGCTTCTTGTAGGTGGCACGGTGCGGACGGGCGGCGTCGGCACCGAGCCGCTCGATCTTGTTCTTCTCGTACGACTCGAAGTTGCCCTCGAACCAGAACCACTTGGACTCACCCTCGTACGCGAGGATGTGCGTGGCCACCCGGTCCAGGAACCAGCGGTCGTGGGAGACGACCACGGCCGCACCCGGGAACTCGAGCAGCGCGTTCTCCAGGGAGGACAGCGTCTCGACGTCGAGGTCGTTGGTGGGCTCGTCGAGGAGCAGCAGGTTGCCGCCCTGCTTGAGGGTCAGCGCCAGGTTGAGGCGGTTGCGCTCACCACCGGAGAGGACGCCGGCCGGCTTCTGCTGGTCCGGGCCCTTGAAGCCGAACGCGGAGACGTAGGCGCGGGACGGCATCTCGACCTGGCCGACGTTGATGTAGTCCAGCTCGTCGGAGACGACGGCCCACAGCGTCTTCTTGGGGTCGATGTTCGCGCGGCTCTGGTCGACGTACGAGATCTTGACGGTCTCGCCGACCTTGATGGAGCCGGAGTCCGGCGTCTCCAGGCCCTGGATCATCTTGAACAGGGTGGTCTTGCCGGCGCCGTTGGGGCCGATGACACCCACGATGCCGTTGCGCGGCAGCGTGAAGGACAGGTCGTCGATGAGGACCTTGTCGCCGAAGGCCTTGGAGAGGTTGTTGACCTCGACCACGATGCTGCCCAGACGCGGGCCCGGCGGGATCTGGATCTCCTCGAAGTCCAGCTTCCGCATCTTGTCGGCCTCGGCCGCCATCTCCTCGTAACGCGCGAGACGGGCCTTGGACTTGGCCTGACGCCCCTTGGCGTTGGACCGCACCCACTCCAGCTCTTCCTTGAGCCGCTTGGCGCGCTTGGCGTCCTTCTGGCCCTCGACCTTCAGACGGGTCTGCTTGGTCTCCAGGTATGTGGAGTAGTTGCCCTCGTAGGGGTACGCGCGGCCGCGGTCGAGCTCGAGGATCCACTCGGCGACGTTGTCCAGGAAGTACCGGTCGTGGGTGATCGCCACGACGGTGCCCGGGTACTTGGCCAGGTGCTGCTCCAGCCAGTTCACCGACTCGGCGTCGAGGTGGTTGGTGGGCTCGTCGAGGAGCAGCAGGTCGGGCTGCTCGAGGAGCAGCTTGCAGAGCGCGACGCGGCGCTTCTCGCCACCGGAGAGGGTGGTGACCGGCCAGTCGCCGGGCGGGCAGCCCAGCGCGTCCATGGCCTGCTCCAGCTGGGCGTCGAGGTCCCAGGCGTTGGAGTGGTCCAGCTCCTCCTGGAGCTTGCCCATCTCGTCGAGCAGCGCGTCGGAGTAGTCGGTCGCCATCAGCTCGGCGATCTCGTTGAACCGGTCGAGCTTGCCCTTGATCTCGGCGACGCCCTCCTGGACGTTCTCCAGGACCGTCTTCTCGTCGTTCAGCTTGGGCTCCTGCATCAGGATGCCCACGCTGTAACCGGGAGAGATGAAGGCGTCACCGTTCGACGGCTGCTGCAGCCCCGCCATGATCTGGAGGACGGTCGACTTACCCGCGCCGTTCGGTCCGACGACACCGATCTTCGCTCCCGGCAGGAAGTTCAGGGTGACGTCGTCGAGGATCACCTTGTCGCCGTGCGCTTTACGCGCCTTGCGCATGGTGTAGATGTACTCAGCCAAGAGAAACCGTCCGGCAGCTTGAAATCTGGCAGTGGGCAGATACACCCCATCTTGCCGTACGGCCAGGGGTGGGCGGAAACTCGTCAGGTCGGGGGGCTGTGACCTGGGGGTTCGCGGCTGATCGCGACGGCACACCCGTCGCCGTCGGCGAAGTGGGGCTCAGTCGAGCCCCTTCGCACCCGGAGCTGTACGGTGCGGCTCACACAAGAGGGGCGTCGGGCGACACCAGGGGGATCAAGTGAACACAGGCACTGTTCGTCCGCTCGGAGTGGACGGCGGCGCGCCGCGCAGCGTTCTCCGTCGGATCGGACGCCACCTCGGCGCCATGCATGTGAGTGGTGCGATCCTGCTGTTCAGTTACGTGATCCGCCGGCGTGGGCCCTCGACGTCTACGGCGCGGCACCGGCCGACGCCCCTTCGGCGGACGTAACCCTCGTCGTGATCTTCGCCGTGCTGCTGTCGCACTGCGTGGCCTTCCACGTGCTCGTACAGATCCCGTCCGGGCTCCTGGGCACAAGGCTGGGCCGCGACCGCGGTCGCCACGTCCCCTACCTTTCGGCCCTCGCGGTGGCGGCAGTCCTCACCGCATCGGTCCTTCTGGTGGCCCTGCGCGGTGAGCAGGACACCGCTGGACTCATGAGGCTGTGGGCCGACTTCATGGTCCGCGGCTCACTCGGACTGGCGGGGTACGTATGGCTGGCCCGGCAGCCCGCGCCGCCTGCGGCTGCCCGCTTCTGACCTGGAGCTTCGCCGCGCCTACAGCCACGCCCTGTGCCGGTCGGGGCGGGGCTGGACTCCCACCGCAACGGGCTCGCCGTTCCATCCGCCCCAGGACGCGGGCGGCCGCCACCTCGGACCGCCCCCGCACTACACGTGAATGAGAATCTGCCGCAACGGATGCCCAAGCGCCCCCGCGACGGCGGCCAGCTCCTCATCGGTCAACCACGACCGTTCGGGATCCACGGCCTCGATCCTGAACCGCGCGAAGCCCGTCGGCCAGTCGTACACCAGGTCGTTCAGCGAAGTCTCGACGCCGCAGCAGGGGACCGTAGCGACGAGCGTCCGGAAGCCCTCCTCGTAGCGGGCCGTGACGGCGTCGGCCCACCAGTTGGCTGTCAGCTCCGCACCGCAGTGCGGGCAGAGGATCCCGCCGAAACGGAAACCGCAGAAGACCACTTCGACGGTGTCGTGCCACTCGCCCTCCAGGCCACGGCGTGCCTCGCTGGGGATCATCCCGGACATCACGGCCGCGGCGCGCTCCCCCGCGTCCCGGCTGGGCTGCCAGTACGGGTCGGTCGGATCACCGTGAGGTAGTCGTCGCTCATCGGCCCGCCGTCTGACCGGCGCGGCGGGCGCGGAGGCGGTGGACGCCTTTCACGGCGTAGGCGGTGGTCATGAGCGCGAAACCGACGAGGCCGAGCCAGAACCACGATGCCGCCACCGCAATCCCCAGGAACAGGCCGCCGAGGGCCAGCAGGTTGCCGAGGGTGTCCAACAGGTCCAGGCGCGCTTTGGTACGCACCACGGGACCGGGCCCGCGCAATCGGTGGGCGATGGGGACAAGCCCCAGGACCTGCAAGGCGGCCAGCCCGAGAGCCATCCAGGCGAACCAGTCGGGTATCTCCACAGCGCGCACCGTAGCGCCCACCGGAACCCGATGGGACGAAGATGCGCCAGGGGCACCCAGAGTTCCGGAGGTGTTCAACCAGCCGACCAACCGACCGGAAAAGGTGACGTGAATTGTCACCTTTGACGTGCACGGTGGTGGCATGGAGAACGACATCACCGCCCAGGACACCGACCACCCCCGCCCCCTCACCCACCGCATCGCCCTCGTCGCCGGAGCCACCCGAGGCGCCGGCCGCGCACTCGCCGTAGAGCTGGGCCGCGCCGGAGCCACCGTGTACGTCACCGGCCGCACCACCCGCGACCGCGTCAGCGAGGTCGGCAGGGCCACGGAGACCATCGAGGAGACCGCGGAGCTGGTCGACGCGGCAGGCGGCACCGGAATCGCCGTGCCCACCGATCATCTGGAGGAGGACCAGGTACGCGCCCTCGTCGAGCGCATCGACCGCGAGCAGGGGCGGCTGGACATCCTCGTCAACGACCTCTGGGGCGGCGAGCACCTGCTCGTCGGCTCGGTGTTCGGGAAGAAGAGCTGGGAGACACCGCTCGCGGACGGCCTGCGCATCCTGGAGCTCGGGGTGCGGTCGCACGTGATCACCGCAGCGCTCGCGCTCCCGCTGCTGATCCGCTCGGACGCGCCACTGCTGGTGGAAGTCACCGACGGGACGGCGGAGTTCAACCGCCGCTACCGCGAGAACCTCTACTACGACCTCGCGAAGACCGCCCCGATCCGGATCGCCTTCGGCCTGGGCGAGGAGCTGGCGGAGTACGGGGGCGCGGCGGTCGCCGTGACGCCGGGTTTCCTGCGCTCGGAGCAGATGCTCGGCCACTTCGGCGTCACGGAGGCGAACTGGCGCGACGCCACCGCCCAGGAACCGGACTTCGCCATCGCCGAGTCCCCGTACTACCTCGCCCGCGCGGTCGCCGCGCTCGCCGCCGACCCGGACCGGGCGGCCCGCTGGAACCGGAAGTCCACCTCCAGCGCGGAACTCGCCAAGGTCTACGGCGTACATGACGTGGACGGCAGCCAACCGGACGCCTTGGCGTACTTCCAGGAGGTCCGGTTCGACGGGAAGCCCGGCACGCCGGACGACTACCGCTGATCCCCCGCCTCCGCGCCGGACAAGCCGTGCGGGCTGGGCAGGCCGGGCAGGTCCTACAGGCCGTACAGCTCGGCAAGCGCCCGCGCCCGCTCACGGAAGCGGGCGCGCAGGCCCGCCGGGGCCAGCACCTCCACCTCCGCGCCCAGCCCGGCCAGTTGATCGAAAGCCACCTCCTCCGACTCCACCGGCAGGTCGAGCGTGACGCGCCCGGCCTCGTCGGGCGCGGTCGCCGAACCCAGCGCCTCGCCGACCCCGGCCGCGTCCACCACGGCGGGCAGCCGACGCAGCCCCCGCTCCGTCAGACGCACGGTGACGGTCGTACGCAGCAGGGTCCGGGCGAACCCGGCGGCATGCGCCTGCCAGTGCACGGCCAGCTCGAAGGACGGGTCGCGGACGAAGGGTTCGTCGAGGCCGGGAGCGGGGGACAGCGCGGTCACGCGATCGACGCGGTACGTACGCCAGGCGCCGTCCCCGCCCTCCCCCGGGACACGGCCCACGACGTACCAGACCCCCGCCTTCAGAACGAGCCCGTACGGCTCCAGCAGACGGGTCACCGTGCGCGACGGCGCACCGTCCCGACCCGGCCGCGCGTACGCCAGCTCGACCGTACGGTCCGACCACACGGCCCGGGCCAGCTCCGGCAGCAGCTCCGGTACGGACGGTTCGCGGAACCACGCCGGGGCGTCCAGGTGGAACCGGCGCACCGACGACTCCGCCGCCTCCCGCAACGACGGCAACAGCGTCGCCGACAGCTTCAGCCGAGCCGCGTCCGCCGCCCCCGCCAGCCCGAGATCACGCAGCGCCGTGGGCAGACCGGACAGGAACAGCGTCTCCGCCTCGCTGGGATGCAGCGTGGTCAGCCGCGTCCGATGCCCCGGCGCCAGCCGATACCCGCCCGCCCGGCCCCGCTCGGACCGAATCGGAACCCCCGCGTCCTGCAACGCCTGGGCGTCCCGGATCACCGTCCGCTCGGAAACCTCCAGCTCCCGGGCGATATCGGCAGCGGTCACACCGGGACGCGACTGCACGAGCAGCGCCATACGGATCAGACGAGAGGCACGCATGCCTCCAGGATCCCGGACCCGACCCCTGGCCAGTGCCTCCGGTGGTGGCAGCAGACCGGGGAAGCCCTGGACGGCAAGTTCTTCCACGTCCGGGACGGGCTGATCGTCCGTGACCGTGGCATCCCCGCGATGGTCGAGGTCGTCGACCACCTCGTTCGAAGCGGTGAGTACGAGTCCGTCTTCCGCGATGTCGGCCGGGCGGAAGACGAAGACTGGGACGATTGAGCCGTGGGAGAGCCCGGGGCCGGGCTCATCCCGCTCCCGTCACTCCCCCGCCTGCGCCTCCCGCCCGCGCAGAAACACCAGCACCGCTCCGCCGATCACCACGAAACCGATCGCCGCTCCGGCGATCAGGGGGGTGATCGCCGAGCCGCCCGTGGCCGCGAGGTCGGTGCCGGGCGGGGTGTCGACGGGGAGTGCGACCGGGCTGGGGTCGCTCAGGGTCTGGGCGGACTTGGTAGTGATGATGCCCTGGGTCTTGCAGTCGAGGACACCGGTGAAGCGGCGGCTGAAGCCGTTCGGGCCGGTGACGGTGAAGTCGTAGCTCCGGTCCTCCTGGAGGGGGACGGAGACCGTGGTCGCGGTTCCGGCCGGGACCGTGTGCTCCTCGCCCATCAGCTCGAAGGTGAACGGCTGGTCGCCCTTGTCGGCGACGGTGACGTCCACGCCGCCCTCGGCGCAGTTCGTGCGGGCCGAGACCGCCGGTATCGCACCCACGGCGGCCCAGGTGGCGCTCGCGGTCGCGGAGACCGTGGACTCGCTGGAGCCCGCCAGGATCTGGGTCTGGCTGCGGGAGTCGGAGGCGAAGGCACGGCCCACCGGCACGGTGGTGGACGACTGGACGGTCAGCTGGGCGGAGCCGTCCGGTGCGTCCTTGGGGACCTCGAAGTACAGCCGGCTGCCGTCCTGCGCCGAGGTGACCGCCTTGCCGGTCTTGTCGATGATCCGCACTCCGGCGGCGGCCGCGTCCGAGGGCGGGGTCACCGTCACGGTGCCGCCGTTGGTGTGCACGGTCACCGGCCCGAGCAGACCCCCGGGGCGCCCGGAGACGGTGGGCGGGTCCAGGGTCAGGGAGGACTGCGGCTCGGCCGCGTTCCGCGCGCTCTTCTCCAGGTAGTCCGCGAGCTTCTCGGCGTTCGCGTTGACCGCGTCGGCCTTCGCGCCGTCCGAGTAGCGCCAGATGGCCACCTGGGTACCGGCCGCCGCGTCCTGCTCGGTCAGCCCGCTCGCCCCGGCCTTGCGGGCGAGGGCGGCGAGGTCGTTGACCTGGGGGTAGGAGTTCTGGAGGATCCAGCGGATGCGCCCGGCTTCCTTGTTGGTCCCCAGCGACGTGCCGCTCCAGGGCGTCTCCTGGTAACGCGCGTCCCGCTGGGTGGGGTTGTGCAGGTCGACGCAGTACGTCTGGAGGGTGCCGCCGCCGTCCACGGACATCTCGAACAGGCCCGCGGGTACCGTCAGATCGGTGCCGTCCTCGTGGATCACGGCTTCGCCGTATGTCTTGAGGCCGTTGATCGTGGCCGTCGCCCCGCTCTGAGGCTGCGGTGCCTCGTCGGCCAGGGCCGTACCGGCGCCGGACAGCACACCCATCGCCGCCAGGCCGGAGGCCAGGGCCACCGCGCCGATACGGGCGGGCACGACGGACCGGGTTATCCCAGAGAACGTACCAAGCACAGAATTCCCCTTCGAGCAGGACCCGTTGGACGTGGGGGAAGGTCCCACCAGCAGAAATCGGCTGCCCAGGAGGGCATGCCCGGCATCCTATGGATCAAGGCGGGCCGCACTCGCCGGGTCCGGTCGCCGGAGGCCGTTCGAGCCGCAATCGTTATCGCGCACACTGAGAACGAACCGGGCTTGTCGACAAATACACCGGTCGATAGGTGAAAGAACAGGCGCGTTCCACGTGTTCAGCGCGTTCGGCACCTATCCGTCGATAAGCCGCGATTCCGTTCCGGGCGACCTCGCGCACTCCCGCAGCAGCTGACGCATCATCAGCCCAACCGGACTGACATCACGTCACTCCCGCCGCCTCGACCGGACTTTGCTCCGCCTCCTCCCCCACCGCCTCGCCCGGCGGCGTCTCCCACTCCGGTTCCGGACGTGTCGCGCGAGGTGGCGCGTCCGGCCGGGCGGCGCGCCGGAACGCCGCCGTACCGCGCGCCAGATCATGGCCGATCGCCACCGCGTCGATGTCCGCCGACGCCCAGCCCTGCTGCCCCTCCCGTGTCTCCGAACGCACCTTCAACCTCCCCTGGACCACGACCGGTTGCCCCACCTCCACCGACGCGGCCACGTTGACCGCGAGCTGCCGGTTGGCCCACACCGTGAAGAAGTTGGTGTGTCCGTCCGTCCAGGCGCTCTTCTCCCGGTCCCAGTAGCGCGAGGTCACCGCGAGCCGGAACCGGGCCGACGGCCCCGCCGCCATGTCCCGGTACAGCGGCTGCGTCGCCACATTGCCCACCACGCACACCAAGGTCTCGTTCATCCCGAACCCCTCCTCACCCGGCGCCCGCGAACGCCGAGCCGTCCCCCGTACGGGCCCTTCCCGTACGGCCTGCGTGCGACCAGACTGCACCCGCTCCGCCGACCCCGCCGAGGACTGTGGACCGCCTCCCGGCCTGTGGAAAACCCCGCCACCCGAGTGGGTGACGGGGCTTCCCGACGACGAGCGGGCGGCGGGCCGGAACACTCACCCCGCCCCCGCCCGCACCACCTTTCCGTACTGCTCCCGCACCTCCCGGTACCGCAACAGCTCCGCCGCCACCGGGTCCAGCACCCGAGCCCGTCCGCAGCTCGCCGCCGCCTCCCGCAGCCGCCGCTCCGCGCCCTGGCCGTAGCGCCGCGCCGGCCCTCGCGCCGCCAGCCGGCAGCCCCACTCGACCAACGGCCCGCCGACGATCCCGCACAGCATCAGCAGCACCGGAAACCACAGGTTGGGCGCCAGAACCCCGGCGATCTGCCCCGCGAGCCACAGCCCGCCCACCACCTGGAGCAACGTCATCGCCGCCTGCACGAGGACGGCCACCGGCCACCAGCCGGGCCGGGGCGGGCGCCCCGACGGGAGTCCGGCCCCGGCCGCGAGCTCGTCCAGCGACTCCGACAGCCCCTGCGACCCCCGTACGGCCGCCTCGCGCACCGCCTGCGCCCAGGGCGCGGGCAGCCCGGCCGAGGCGCGGTCGGACACCGTACGGACCGCCTGTTCGACGCGCTGGCGGGCCGTGGCCTCCGTGTCGGCGGGCGTACGCACCGCCAGCTTGCCGGTGGGCGGACCGCCCCGGTCGTGGTACCAGCGCCACAATCGCAGCCAGGGCGTACCGCAGGCGCGGTTGGCGTTGCG
>NZ_WWIR01000427.1 GCF_009863025.1 Streptomyces sp. SID4985
GCGGCCGCCGCGAGCGTCCCGCGCGCGCTGCGCGGCGACCCCGGCGCCCTCGCCGACCACGTACTGCGCACGGTCCTGCCCGACGGCCTCGACCCGGGGGACGCCGGGGAGGGCCCCGAAGACGTCGTCCTGCTGGCGGCCCGCTTCGACTGAGCCGGCACCCACCGCGACGGAGTGCGCCCGCCCGCGCGCCCGGTACCGACGCCCCGGTCCGTCCCGGTACGACCGTACGATGAGGGTGGTTCCCAGCTCGGGCATGATCGCGGACCTCGCGAGCCCGGGGAGACCACTTGCCGTACGGAGGAGGATCACGTGTCCGACGAGCTCAACCCGGAAACCCCGGAGTCCGAGGCCGAGGAGCCCATCAAGCAGCGGAAGAACGGCCTGTACCCGGGCGTCTCCGACGAGCTGGCCGAGAACATGCGCGGCGGCTGGGCCGACACCGAACTGCGGGACCTGAAGCCGGTCGCCCAGGCCGCCGAGACCGCGCGCCGTCGCGCCGCGCTGTCCGCCCGCTTCCCGGGTGAGCGCCTGGTGATCCCGGCGGGCAACCTCAAGACGCGCTCGAACGACACGGAGTACGCCTTCCGCGCCGCGACCGAGTACGCGTACCTGACCGGCAACCAGACCGAGGACGGCGTCCTCGTCCTGGAGCCCACCGCCGACGGCCACCGCGAGACCGTCTATCTGCTGCCCCGCTCCGACCGCGAGAACGGCGAGTTCTGGCTCTCCGGCCAGGGCGAACTGTGGGTCGGCCGCCGCCACTCCCTCACCGAGTCCGAGGCGCTGTACGGCATCCCCGCCTCCGACGTGCGCGAGCTGGCCGACACGCTGCGCGAGGCCACCGGCCCGGTGCGCGTCGTACGCGGCCACGACGCCGGGATCGAGGCGGCCCTGACCGACAAGGTCACCGCCGAGCGCGACGAGGAGCTGCGGGTCTTCCTCTCCGAGCAGCGCCTGGTCAAGGACGAGTTCGAGATCGGCGAGCTGCAGAAGGCCGTCGACTCCACCGTGCGCGGCTTCGAGGACGTGGTGAAGGTCCTCGACAAGGCCGAGGCCACCTCCGAGCGCTACATCGAGGGCACCTTCTTCCTCCGCGCGCGCGTCGAGGGCAACGACATCGGCTACGGCTCGATCTGCGCCTCCGGCCCGCACGCCTGCACCCTGCACTGGGTGCGCAACGACGGCCCGGTCCGCTCCGGCGACCTGCTCCTGCTGGACGCGGGCGTGGAGACCCACACCCTCTACACCGCCGACGTCACGCGCACCCTGCCGGTGAACGGCACGTACAGCGACATCCAGCGCAAGATCTACGACGCGGTGTACGAGGCCCAGGAGGCGGGCATCGCCGCCGTGCAGCCCGGCGCCAAGTTCCGCGACTTCCACGACGCCGCCCAGCGCGTGCTCACCGCGAAGCTGGTCGAGTGGGGTCTGGTCGAGGGCCCGGTCGAGCGCGTCCTGGAGCTGGGCCTCCAGCGCCGCTGGACCCTGCATGGCACCGGTCACATGCTCGGCATGGACGTGCACGACTGCGCGGTCGCCCGCACCGAGACCTACGTCGACGGCACCCTGGAGCCCGGCATGGTCCTCACCGTCGAGCCCGGTCTGTACTTCCAGGCCGACGACCTGACGGTCCCGGAGGAGTACCGGGGCGTCGGCGTGCGCATCGAGGACGACATCCTCGTGACCGCGGACGGCAACCGGAATCTCAGCGCTGCGCTGCCTCGGCGGTCCGACGAGGTCGAGGCGTGGATGGCTTCGCTCAAGGGCTGATCTTTGACGGATGGCCGGGTACCCGAGCGGGTGCCCGGCCGTTTCGTGTGCGGGCGCGTCGTGGCTGGTCGCGCACTTCCCCGCGCCCCTTAAAGGGCGCTTGTCGGCCGACCGGGCTACAACGTCGCGGGGACGTTGTCGTGCAGTACGCGCTGGAAGAGGCGGCAGTCCCGCCAGGCGCCGTTGATGTGCAGGTATTCCGGGGCGAGTCCGATCGGCGCGAACCCGCACTTCTCCAGGACCCGTTGCGAGCCGGTGTTGTCGGTCAGCGTGGACGCCTCGACGCGGTGCAGACCGAGCCGGTCGCGGGCGAGGTCGCAGACCCGTTCCAGGGCGGCGCTGGCCAGCCCCCGGTTCTGTTGGTCGGCGGCCACCCAGTAGCCGACGCTCGCGCTGCAGAAGGGGCCCCGGGAGATGCCGGACAGGGTGATGGCCCCCGCGATCCGGCCGTCCGGCGTCTCGATGATCCACGGTGCCACGGTTCCGTCCGCGTAACTCCGCAACAGCCCCTCGATCCGCTCGGCCTGGCCGTCCGCGGTGAAGAAGGAGTCGGGCCTGACCGGCTCCCAGGGCGCGAGGTGGGCACGGTTGTCGGTATAGGCGGCGGCCAGCCCCGGGGCGTCCCCGTGAGCGAGGGTGCGCAGGGTGAATCCACCCGTTATTTCCTGGTTTTGAATGAGTTCCGCAGACATGCGCGCACCCTAGCCGCGCGAACGCCGCACGGAACCCCTCATGCCGTAAGCAGGGAAGGATCTTTCTTCCACTTGAGAACCTTGTCGAAGCTCACGACCGTGCCGCCCCGGCCCGCGCCCGTCCCGATGTGGACATGATCGGCCAGCGCGCTGATCAGACACAGCCCCCGGCCGCCCTCGGCGTCCGCCCGCGACGGACGGACATCGGGCACCGCCCCGAACCCCGGCCCCGAATCGGCCACCTCGATACGGCACTTCTCGCCGTCGAGGTAGGCGGTCACCCGGTACGCCTCCGAACCCCCGCCGCGCGCACCGTCACCGCCGTGCTCGACCGCGTTCGCGCAGGCCTCGCTCAGGGCCACCGACAGGTCGTAGGAGACGTCCGGGTCGACGCCCGCCGTCTCCATCGTGCCGATCAGGAGCCTGCGGGCGAGCGGCACGCTCGCGGCCTCGCGTCGCAAGTGGACGGACCACCAGATGCTCATGCTCCAGCCTCCCGGCCGCGGCTCGACATACCGTTACCTATTGCCGCCGCTCCGCGTGCGTAAGCCCTTCCGGAGCGTGAGGTCGCCCATAGGGTCGATGCGCGCGGGGACGAATCGGTGTATGGCCCCGGCCGCCCCACGCGTGTCCCCTCCGCTTCCCCATCGCCTGGCCCTTCGCTTCCCCTTCGCCGAATCCGGCCACCTGGCGTACGGGGCCCGGGGGCGCAGTGCGATGATGAGCCCCGCCATGACTGCCCCCCAGCCGCGCACGACGCGCCCCGGACCCCGGGTCCGGCTTCTGCGGGCCGCGGTGTTCGCCGCGGTCTGTGTCGTGCTGGCCGCGGCCGGGCACACGCTCGCCTCCTGCGCGACCGTCCCGCTGTGGACGCTCGGCGCGGGCTTCGCGGGCTCGCTGCTGCTCATGGCACCGCTCGCCGGACGGGCGCGCTCGCTGCCCGCCATCGCCGGACTCCTCGCACTCGGCCAGACCGCGCTGCACACGCTGTTCGGACTGGGGCAGCACGTCTCCACGGGCGCCACGGGTTCGATGGGCTCGATGGGGTCCATGCACATGAGCGGCATGGGTGCCATGGGGTCCATGGGCGCGGCGGCCCCGAGCCAGGACGTGCTCGTCGAGCGGGCCACCCGTCTGCTGTGCGGCTCCGCCCCCTCGACGCTCAGCCCCGGTCGGGCCTATCAACTGCTGCTCGACGCGCGTCTGATCGACCCGTCGGGGCATCTCCTGGGCACCCCGGCGGCCACCACCGCCCCGCACGCCCACGACCTGACCGGCTTCTCCGCCGCGTCGCTGCCCTCGCTGCCGATGCTGCTCGGGCACGTCCTCGCGGCCGTGGCCGTCGGCTGGCTGCTGCGCCGGGGCGACCTGGCCGTGCTGCGGCTGATCGAACTGTCGGCCCACGGCGTCGCCGAGACCGCGCTCGTACGGTCCCTGCGCGCGGCGTTCGCGCTCGCCCGTGCCCTGTGCGCCGGGCTGCTGCCCGCCACCGGGACCGGGCCG
>NZ_WWIR01000428.1 GCF_009863025.1 Streptomyces sp. SID4985
GGGCGTACCGGCGGCCGCCGCCGCGTCCGTCAGCTGGGCCACCGCGTCCTCGCGCCAGCCCCGGTCCCGGTAGACGGCGGCCGCCCGCGCCATCACGGCGGGCCGCTCGGCCGGGCCGGTGCGCAGCGCCATCAGCTTGTCGAGGGTGGCACGGGCCTTGGTGTAGTCACCGAGCCCGTTGTACGCGTCGATCAGCGGGGGATACGCCGACCAGCGCTTCGGCGTCAGCTTCAGCGCCTCCTCGCCGTACCGCTTCGCCGCCGGGAAGTCCCGGCGCGCGTTGGCCAGCGAGGTGAGGGCGCCGAGCGCCTCCGCGTTCCCCGCGCTCTTCACCTGGAGCGAGCTGTTCAGCGCCCGCTCGGCCTTCGGGAAGTCCGCCGCGTCGGCCGTCTGGTGCCCCCGCGCCACGTACGCCGCGCCCAGCGCCGCCCAGGCCCGTGCGTCGGCGGGCCGCTGCCGCACCGCGCTCTCCTGCCGCGCGATCAGCTCCGTCAGCTGGGGCAGCGCGGCCGGGAGTCCGGTGGTCACCGCCGTCAGCGCCATCGCCCGCGGGCCGGGTGCTGGGGCCGGTGGTCGGCGCTCGGGGTGCCGGGGACCGGTGGACGGCAGGGCCAGCACCGTGCCCGCCGCCGCGCCGCTCACCAGCGCGACGGCCAGCAGCCGCCGGGGCCACCGCCGGGTACGGCGCGGCGCGGACTCGGCCACCAGGGACGTACCGGGCCCGGAGTGCCCGTACTGTCGCTTCTCCATGCGGCAACTGTGCGCCAATATGACGAGCACATCCGGGTGGCCCAAGGGCGGCGCGTGCGGGGTTCACACCGATGGCCCCGAGTGCGACGCTCGGATCATGAGCCGTATCGAAGCGTCCCGCGACGACGACGCCGTGACCGCCGACAGTCTCACCGGCCGGCTGCTCGCGGGGCTGCCCGCCGAGGCCGTGCTGACCGACCCCGAGGTCACCGTCTCCTACGCCAACGACATGGCGAGCTTCTGCCCGGCCGGGACGCCCGCCGTGGTCGTGCTGCCCCGGACCGTCGAACAGGTCCAGCACGTCATGCGCACCGCCACCGAACTGCGCGTGCCGGTCGTCCCGCAGGGGGCCCGCACCGGCCTGTCCGGCGCGGCCAACGCCTCCGAAGGCTGCATCGTCCTGTCCCTCACGAGGATGGACCGCATCCTGGAGATCAACCCCGTGGACCGGGTCGCCGTCGTGGAGCCCGGCGTCGTCAACGCCACGCTCTCCCGCGCCGTCGGCGAACACGGCCTGTACTACCCGCCGGACCCCTCCAGCTGGGAGACCTGCACCATCGGCGGCAACATCGGCACCGCCTCGGGCGGCCTGTGCTGCGTCAAGTACGGGGTCACCGCCGAGTACGTCCTCGGGCTCGACGTCGTCCTCGCCGACGGCCGGCTGATGTCCACCGGGCGCCGCACCGCCAAGGGCGTCGCCGGGTACGACCTCACCCGGCTGTTCGTCGGCTCCGAGGGCTCCCTCGGCATCGTCGTACGGGCCGTGCTCGCGCTGCGCCCCAAGCCGCCCCAACAGCTCGTGCTGGCCGCCGAGTTCGCCTCGGCGGCCGACGCCTGCGACGCGGTGTGCCGGATCATGGCGGGAGGTCATGTGCCGTCCCTCCTGGAGCTGATGGACCGTACGACCGTCAAGGCGGTCAACGACTTCGCCCGCATGGGCCTGCCCGAGACCACCGAGGCGCTGCTGCTCGCCGCCTTCGACACCCCGGACCCGGCCGCCGACCTCGCCGCCCTCGGCGCACTGTGCGAGGAGGCGGGCGCCACCCAGGTGGTGCCCGCCGAGGACGCCGCCGAGTCCGAACTCCTCCTCCAGGCCCGGCGGCTCTCGCTGACCGCGCTGGAGGCGGTCAAGGGCACGACGATGATCGACGACGTGTGCGTGCCCCGCTCCCGGCTCGGCGAGATGCTGGCCGGGGTCGAGCGGATCGCCGCCAAGTACGACCTCACCATCGGGCTCTGCGCGCACGCGGGCGACGGCAACACCCACCCCACCGTCTGCTTCGACGCCCGCGACCCCGACGAGTCCCGCCGCGCCCGCGAGTCCTTCGACGAGATCATGGCGCTCGGGCTCGAACTCGGCGGCACCATCACCGGGGAACACGGGGTGGGGGTGCTGAAGAAGGAGTGGCTGGCACGGGAGATCGGGCCCGTCGGGATCGAGATGCAGCGCGCGGTGAAGCAGGTCTTCGACCCGCTCGGCATCCTCAACCCCGGCAAACTGTTCTGAACCCGCCCCGGGTGCCGGGCCGTTCACCTGGCGAGCAACTGGTCGAGCGCGGCGTCGATGCCGAGCTGTTCGGCCTCGGCACCCGGCGGCACCACACGCAGGGTCCGCTCCAGCCACGCCGAGACAGGCGGGGTGGGCGCCTCAAGGAGGGCGTCGCCGTCCGGGGAGCTGAGCGCCATCAGCACGACGCTGCGGCCGTTCACCTTCGTCGGCCACACGCGGACGTCGCCGTTCCCGCAGGGGCGGAAGACGCCCTCGACCAACAGCTCGCGGGCGAACGTCCAGTTGACGGGGAACTCGGAGTTGATGTGGAACGTGACGTGGATCGCGTAGGGGTCGTCCGAGCGGTAGCTCAGCCGGGCCGGGACGGGGATGCTCCGCTCGGGCGAAAGGATGAGCTTGAGCTCCAGTTCCCGCTCCACCACCGTGTGCTCCATGACCTGCGTTTCCTCTCTGACCGGGGCCTCCTGGGCGGGCCCACGGGAAGGGAGAGGGCGAAGGGGCCCGGGCATTACGCGGGTTCGGGAAAGTTTTTTTCCGGGATTCTCGCGGGGCCCCGCCGGTGCGTCGTCCGTCCGTCGCCGGTACGTCGCCGGTACGTCGTGCAGGGGTCCGGCATCGCCCGGAAAGGGTGGGTCCGGCCGGACTGGCGGTGCCGGATGCCAGGGTCTGATAGATGTGGGGGTTCCTATCCCACCTCCGAGCAGATACGGGACGGATATGAGCGCCCCAACGCCGGCCCACGGTGACGACAGGCCCCGCGAGGGCTACTACCCGGACCCGTCCATCCCCGGTTACGTCCGCTACTGGAACGGCGCGGCCTGGATGCCCGGCACCAGCCGCCCCGCCCCCGCCGACGGCGAACCGCTCACCCCGCCCCCGGGCACCCGCCCCGCCACCCCGGCCGTGGTCGAGGAGACGGGCCCCCACTTCTTCGACGAGGAACCCCCTACGGGGAGCCCGGCATGGGACACGTCCGCGTCTCCGGCGGACACGTTCCTGAGCCGCCGGCCGACTCCCGGGCCGGGGGCTCCGCCGGTTCAACAGGGCTCGGGTGCGGGTGCTGCCGCGCCGGGGCCCGTAGGGGCATCCCCTCAGGGTGGTGCGGCGCAGGGGCCGGTCGGTGGGGGCGTTCCGGGTGCGCGGGGTGAGGGCGTGCCCGTCGCCTCCGGCGGCCAGTTCGCCGCCCGGCAGGGCAACCCGGGCGCCTTCGGCGCTCCC
>NZ_WWIR01000429.1 GCF_009863025.1 Streptomyces sp. SID4985
TCGCGCGAGTAGTCGAGGTAGAGCATCGAGGCGACCGCGTCCACGCGCAGCCCGTCGATGTGGAACTCCTCGCACCAGTACACCGCGTTCGCCACAAGGAAGTTGCGCACCTCGCGGCGCCCGAAGTCGAACTCCAGCGTGCCCCAGTCGGGATGGGCCGCGCGCAGCGGATCGTGGTGCTCGTACAGCGGACGCCCGTCGAACTCCGCCAGCGCCCAGTCGTCGCGCGGGAAATGCGCGGGCACCCAGTCCATCAGCACGCCGATGCCCGCCTGATGCAGCCGGTCCACCAGGTACTTGAAGTCGTCCGGGGTGCCAAGGCGTGCCGTCGGGGCGTAGAAACCGGTGACCTGATAGCCCCAGGAACCGCCGAAGGGATGCTCCGCGACCGGCATCAACTCCACGTGGGTGAAGCCGAGGTCCCTGACGTACGCGGTGAGTTGGTCGGCCAGTTGGCGGTACGTCAACCCTGGTCGCCAGGAGGGAAGATGGACCTCGTACACCGAGAACGGCGCCTCGTGCACAGCCTGTTCGCCGCGTCGCGCCAGCCACTCCGCGTCGCCCCACTCGTGGTGCGAGACCTCCACGACGGAGGAGGTCGCGGGCGGGACCTCGGTGCGCCGGGCCATCGGGTCGGCGCGCAGGGTGTGCGAGCCGTCAGGGCGGGTGATCTCGAACTTGTACAGCTCGCCCTCCCCGACGCCGGGCACGAACAGCTCCCACACCCCACTGGAGCCCAGCGAGCGCATCGGATACCCGGTCGCGTCCCAGAAGTCGAAGCCGCCCGCGACCCGTACGCCCCGCGCGTTCGGCGCCCACACCGAGAAACGGGTGCCGGTCACGCCCTGGTGGGTCATGACCCGCGTGCCGAGCGCCTTCCACAGCTCCTCGTGCCGGCCCTCCCCGATCAGATGGAGGTCCAGATCGCCGAGAGTGGGCAGGAAACGGTAGGGGTCCTCGGTCTCGTGCACGGTGCCGTCGTAGGTCACCAGCAGCCGGTAGACCGGCACGTCGGTGAGGGGCAGCAGGCCGGAGAAGAAGCCGTCGCCGTCGTCGTGCAGCGCGGCCCGCACCTCGCCGATGGCCACGGTGACCGCCTGGGCGTACGGACGGAAGACCCGGAAGGCGACCCCGCCGGGGACGGCGTGGGCGCCGAGGACGGCGTGCGGATCGTGGTGGGTGCCGAGCAGCAGCCGAGCGCGGTCGTCCGCGCCGAGGGCGGGGGAGACGGCGGGCGGGAGAGCGGGCTCGGTGCGCGGGGCGGGCAGCCGCGCGGTGTCCTGAGGCACACGAGCCTTGGGGATCGCCGTCGCGCTCTTGGCGGCCTCCGGGGTCTTCGGGGACTTCGGCTTGGCCGACTTGGCGGCCTTCGCCGCCCCGCCGGTCTGGTTCTTGGCGGACTTGCTCTTCGACGTGGCTCGCTTCTTGGGCGTCACGGACGGTTCTCCCGGGCGGGTCGGGTGAGGGGGAGGCAGGGCGGGGTCAAGCCGGGTCCGGTGCGGCGGCCAGGCGGCGGACGGCCGAGAGCGGGACCGGCAGCCACTCGGGGCGGTGCCGGGCCTCGTAGACGACCTCGTAGACCGCCTTGTCGGTCTCGTAGGCGCGCAGCAGCACCGGATCGGTGCGCGGGTCGCGGCCCGCGACCTCGGCGTAGCCGGAGCAGTAGGCGGACCGGCAGGTGTGCGCCCAGAGGGGCGCGGGCGGGCGGGCCGAGTGGGCGGCGTAGTCGAAGGAACGCAGCATCCCGGCGACATCGCGCACCACCGGCTGCGGCAGCCGCCGCTCGGCCAGCGGCCGGGACGGCTCGCCCTCGAAGTCGATCAGCGACCAGGACCCGGACGGCGAGCGCAGGCACTGGCCGAGATGCAGATCGCCGTGCACCCGCTGCGCGGTCCAGGTACGGCCCTCGGCGGCCAGATCGGCCAGCGCCGCGTAGGCCGAGCGCAGCCCCGGCTCGTACGGCCGCAGCGCGGGCACCGCCCGTACGGCCGCCGTCAGCCGCTCGGCCATGCCGTCCACCAGCTGCCGCAACTGGGCCTGGCCGAGAGTCACCGTGGGCAGCGCACGGGCGAGCGCGGTGTGCACCTCGGCGGTGGCCCGGCCCAGCGCCCGTGCCTCGGCGGCGAAGTCCTCGCCCTTGGCCAGCTCGCGCAGCGCCAGCTCCCAGCCGTCGGCCGCGCCGCTGACGTAGGGCTGGAGGACGGCCAGGACGTACGGCTCGGCGTCCAGTTCGGTGTGCAGCCAGGCCACGGGCGCGGGCACCCGGGCGCAGCCCTCGCGGGCCAGGGCGAGGGGTAACTCCAGGTCCGGGTTGACGCCCGGGGTGACCCGGCGCAGCAGCTTCAGGATGAACGTATCTCCGTACACCACCGAGGAGTTGGACTGCTCGGAGGTCAGCAGCCGGGCCACCAGGCCGTCCCGGATCTCCTGTCCCTCCGTCCGCTCGAAGGCGAGGGCGCCGACGCGGGCCCGGGTGCGCAGGGCCTCCAGGAGCACTTCGGCGGGCCGGGGGTCGTGCAGCGCCTCGTACACCGTGCGTCCGGCGAGCGGGCCCGAGGACACATGGCCGATCAGCGCGGGCGCGAGCCGGGGCGGCAGCGCCTCGCGCACGCCTATCAGGAGCTGGTAGCAGTCGTCGGGCTGCGGCGGGGCGCCGGGCGCGGCGGACTGATGGACGCGCAGCAGCAGGTGGTACAGCCCCAACCGGCCCTCAACAGGCAGCAGTTCGGTCGCGGCGACGAGGGTGAACCCGGTGACCGGGCGCCCCTTCCCGGCGAACCAGCGCTGCCGCGGCAGCCATTCGCGCAGCAGGGGGTCGAGCGAGGCGAGAAGGGGGGTGGTGCCGGTGGAGGTGCTGGACGGGGTGGTGCTGGGCGGGGTGGTGCCGGAGGGGGTGACCGTTTCCGCCATGGGCGTCACGTCCTTTCCCCGGATCGTCGGGGTGTTACTCAACCGTGCCCCGGGTGGGGCGACGGAAACCGCCCGCCGCCCCCTGTGGCCGGACTACGCGGCGTCCTCGCGGAGCCGGAACCAGTAGAAGCCGTGACCCGCCAGCGTGAGCAGATACGGCAGTTCACCCACGGCCGGGAAGCGCACCCCGCCGAACAGCTCGACCGGATGCCGCCCGATGAACCGGCGCAGATCCAGCTCCGTGGGCTGCGCGAACCGCGAGAAGTTGTGCACGCAGACCACGATGTCGTCCTCGTACTCCCGCAGGAACGCGAGCACCGCCGGGTTGGAGGACGGCAGTTCGGTGTAGGTGCCGAGCCCGAACGCGGGGTTCTGCTTGCGGATCTCGATCATCCGGCGGGTCCAGTGCAGCAGGCTCGACGGCGAGGACATGGACGCCTCGACGTTGGCGACCTGGTAGCCGTACACCGGGTCCATGATCGTGGGCAGATAGAGCCGGCCCGGATCCGACGAGGAGAAGCCCGCGTTGCGGTCCGGGGTCCACTGCATCGGCGTGCGCACCGCGTCGCGGTCGCCGAGCCAGATGTTGTCGCCCATGCCGATCTCGTCGCCGTAGTAGAGGATCGGCGAGCCGGGCAGGGACAGCAACAGCGCGGTGAACAGCTCGATTTGGTTCCGGTCGTTGTCGAGGAGAGGCGCGAGGCGGCGGCGGATGCCGATGTTGGCGCGCATACGCGGGTCCTTCGCGTACTCGGCCCACATGTAGTCGCGTTCCTCGTCGGTGACCATCTCCAGGGTCAGCTCGTCGTGGTTGCGCAGGAAGATGCCCCACTGGCAACTCGACGGGATCGAGGGCGTCTTGGCGAGAATCTCCGAGACCGGGTAGCGCGATTCACGGCGTACGGCCATGAAGATGCGCGGCATGACCGGGAAGTGGAACGCCATGTGGCATTCGTCGCCGCC
>NZ_WWIR01000430.1 GCF_009863025.1 Streptomyces sp. SID4985
CCAGCCGCTCGGGCCGGTCGGGATGCACGAACCGGCCGAGCACCGCGAGCACCCAGGCGAGCGCGGCGCCCGCCGCGGCGAGCCCGGTGCGCGGCAGCACCTCGCCGAGGGTGGTGTGGGCGTTCGCGGACACCGCGAAGGAGAACAGCAGCAGGATCGCGCCGAGTCCGCCGAGTCTGGTGGCGTCGCAGGAGTACTTCGCAAGGCCCGCGACCACCGCCGTCGCCGTCACGACGACGATGGCGCCCACGTCCCCCTCCCAGGGGCGGGCCACCGCCGCGAGCAGCGAACCGAGGCCCACGCAGGCCGTCATGGCCACCGCGACCCCGGCGAGCGCCCTGGCCCGGCGCCGGTAGGGCAGATTGCGCCCGAAGGTCGTCGTGAAGGCGCCCATCATCCCGTACACGCTCAGGTCGGCACGCCCGGCCGCGACGACCGGCAGCGCGGCGAGCGCCATGGCGAGCGCGGCGCGCAGGGCGAAGGTGAACGCGCCGTCCACCTTCTGCAGGGACAGCGACCCCTTCGGGGACAGCACGCGCGCGAGAGCAGCGGCCGCTCGCCGCCGGCCGTCACCGGTCACGGCGCGCTGGGGCGGGCGGGAAAGGGACATGTTCGGTGTATATCACTTGCTCCAGTCGGATTCCTGATCACTTACGAAACCCCCTCTGACCAGGGGCTCGCCTGGTACGTCCGGCGAGCTCGCCGGGGTTGCGCGACCGTCCCCGGCCCGGTGTCCGCCGAACCCGAAGGCGGCGGACACCGGGCCGAGGACGGCCGGTACGACTACTGTTGTTGCGCATGAGCATCTGGCTGCCGGTGTCCGCGGTTCCCAGGCTGGCCGGTGCGGTCGTCGTCGGCGCGGCGGTCGGCGTCGCGGTCGGACTGACCACCCAGGCCGCGCTGGGCATCCTCTGCGGCATCGCGGCGGCGGGCATCCTCTTCGTGGTCGCGGGCTGGCTCGTGCTGTGGCCCATGGACGCGAAGACCACGCACACCAACGCCCGGCGCGAGGACTTCCGCCCGCACATCGAGGAACTCGTGGTCGTGGTGGCCTCGCTGCTCGGCCTGGTCGGCATCGTCCTGCTGCTGGTCGCGAACCGCTCCGGCACCGGACCCGCGGCGGCCGCCGTCGCCGTGTGCGGCGTGTTCATGGCCTGGGCGGCGCTGCACCTGATGTACACCGCCCGCTACGCGTACCTCTACTACGGACCGGCCGACGGCGGCATCGACTTCAACTCCTCGCGGCCGCCGGCCTACCGGGACTTCTTCTACTTCAGCTACAACCTCGGCATGACCTACCAGGTCTCCGACACCAGCGTCTCCAGCCCCCTGATCCGCTCGGTCGTGCTGCGGCACTGCCTTCTGTCGTACCTGTTCGGCATCAGCGTGCTCGCCACCACCATCAACCTGGTCACCGGGATCGTCACGGGCTGACCAGGTGCGGAAGCGGCCGACCCGGCCGTGCGGTGCCTCGGCATGCGCGCGTCAGCAGGCGCCGACCCACTCCTCCGTGCCGTCCACGAAGAGCTGCCGCTTCCAGATCGGCACCTCGTGCTTGAGGGTGTCGGTGAGCAGCCTGCAGGCCGCGAACGCCTCCGCGCGGTGCGGGCAGGAGACGGCGGTGATCACCGCGACGTCACCGATGGACAGCAGACCCGTGCGGTGCACGGCCGCCATGGAGAGCACGGGGAAGTCGGCGGCGACCTTCTCGGCCACCCGCCGCAGCTCCGCCTCCGCGCTCGGGTGGGCGCTGTACTCGAGCGACGTCACGGACTTGCCGCCGTCGTGGTCGCGCACGGTGCCGACGAAGAGGGCGGTCCCGCCGGCCGCGTCGTCACCGACCGCCGCGTACACCTCGTCGAGCGAGAGCGCGGTGTCGCGCAGAGCGAGCAGACGGATGGGGGAGGCGAGCGACGAGGACAGGGAAGAGGAGAGGGTCTCGGGCAGGTGCAGCATGGCGCGGTCCAGGGTCCGGGTTCCGATGGGGGACGGTCGTACGGGGAAGCGGTCGTACGGGGGAGTGCGCGGGGATCAGCCGCCCGCGAACGGGGGCAGCACCTCGACCGTGCCGCCCTCGGGCAGCGCGATCGCCGTGTGGTCGCGGTCGCCCACCGGGGTGCCGTCGACCAGGAACGAGCAGATGCCCAGCACCTGGCCGAAGCGCGGCCGGTCGGCGTGGCGGGCCCGCGCCTGCTCCAGCGCCTGCGCGAGGGTCGTGGCGCGGTAGGGCTCCTCGGCCGTACCGGCCGCGCCCTTGGCCGCGGCCCAGTAGCGGATGATCCCGGCGGGTGCCGTCTGTGTCTCCATGTCCTGTGCCTTTTCCGGTGGTTGTCGTCTGGCTCGTGGGGGCGGGGAAGGAAGGGCGAGCGGCGGGGCCGTCACCGTGCGGGCAGGTCCAGGACCTCCACCGTCGCACCGGCGGGTGCGCCGCCGGGCGGCACCACGGCCAGGCCGTCGGCCAGCGCGAGGCCGCGCAGCATGGCCGGACCGTCGTACGGCAGGGGAGCCACCTCGGCGCCCGCCCTGCGCACCGGCAGCAGCCGGGTGTCGCGCGGGTGCCCGGGCAGCTCACCGGCGGTGGGCGCGAGGCGCGGCTCGGGATCGGTGTGACCGC
>NZ_WWIR01000431.1 GCF_009863025.1 Streptomyces sp. SID4985
CTGCTGCCGCTGGGCGCGGCGTCGGCGGGGCAGACGGGCGGGCCGGAATCTTCGGGCGGTGTGTCCGGGGGCGGTACGTCCGCCGCCGGTGCGCCTGCCGCCGGTACGACTGTTGCCGGTGTGCCCGCCGCCGGTACGCGCGTTGCCGGTGCGCCGGTTGTCTCCGCGCCCGCCGTTCCTACGCCCGCTGCCGTCCTGTCCGCTCCGGAGGCCGCCGTAGCCGGGCGGGAACGACTCCGTTCCCTGGGGATCGGGGAGGCCACCGCCGTCCGCTGCGGTCCCGAACTCTCCGCGCCGGACGGCGTCGAGGCGCAGACCTGTGTGCTGACCCGGGGCGGCGAGAGCTGGGCCCGCACTTACTACCGCAACACCAGCGGCGACGCGGTGGACGCCCTGCTGAGCCTGATGGGGCCCGGCGGCCGGACCGTGCTGACGCGCTGCGCCGCCGGTGGTGGTGACGAGCCAGCCACCTGCGAGACCCCGCGGCTGCGCACCCGGGGCGCACCGGGTGCCTTCACGGCCGTCGCGGAGTTCGCCGGGCGGGGCGATGCCGCGCCGCTGATGCTGCGGGCGGGCAGCAACTTCCCTGGCTAGCAAGCGAGTTGGAGTCGCGCCGACAGTGTGCGTCGACGGTGCGCGCCGGTGTGCGGGCATGGAAAGGCCCGGTTGCTGGCGACGGGGGATGCACCAGCAACCGGGCTACTGGAACGGTAACAAGAGATCGGCGGTTCGCAAATTCCGGCTCGGCCATTCGGCCACCGATTGCCTTGTCAGAACCGGGAGTTGTGACAGGCGTCACCCTCCGCGGTCACCGTCGTCCCGCCGTTCTCAGCTGAGCGTGACCTGCCGGTTCGTCAGGCCGCCGCGGGCCCGGCGCTCCTCCGGCGTGAGCGGCTCGGTGACCGCGAGGGCGGCGGTGAGACGCTCGGCGAACTCGGCGGCGGGCTTCTCCATGTCCTCGGCGCCGACCCCGCTGGGCAGGTCCCACACCGGCACGGTCAGACCGTGGGCGCGGAAGGAGCCGACCAGGCGGGTGCCCTCGCCGAGGGTGGACTGTCCGGCCGCGTGCAGCCGGGCCAGCGCGTCGAGCAGGTGCTCCTCCGGGTACGGCATGACCCAGCGCAGGTGGTTCTTCTCCGGGGTCTCGCACCAGTAGGCGGCGTCGACACCGGTCAGCTTCACCGTGGGGATCGCGGCCGCGTTGGCGCGCTCCAGGGAGGCGGTGACCTCCGTGCTCGCGTTCTCCGCGTCCGGCACCCAGAACTCGAAGCCGGTGTGCACGACCGGCTCGAACGGCGCGGTCTCGTCCAGCAGGTCCTGCAGCCGGGGCCCGTCGGCGGGGGCGCGGCGGGCCTCGACCGGGGTGCCGGGCTCGGCCTCCAGCGCGCGCAGCAGCGTGTCGGCGAGGTCGCGGCTGATGTCGCCGGAGGCCGTGTCGTTCTGCAGGCCGATCAGCACCGAGCCGTCGTCGCGGCGCAGCGCGGGCCACGCCATCGGGAGCACGGTGGCCAGCGTGACGGAGGGGACGCCCTCGGGCAGACCGTCCCGCAGGGTCAGCGCGGCGGTGGCGGCCGGGACCAGCTCGCGCAGCGCCACCCAGTCGCACTCGCCGCCCAGTCCCTCGAAGGGCCGCTGCACCAGCTCGGTCACCGCGTGCGCGGCGGCCCGGCCGTGGCACGCCTTGTAGCGCCGGCCGCTGCCGCAGGGGCAGGCTTCCCGGGCGCCGACGACCGGAATCTGTCCATCGGCGGAGCGGGCCCCGCTCGGCTGCGGGCGCTTGGCCTTGGTCTGGGGTCGCTTCTTGGCCATCGTGGGCTTCTCCCGGTTACGGCTCTGTCTCGTACGCGGGGAGCCTAGCCGTTCGCGCCACGACGGGCCCGGACCTGTGGACAACCCTCGGCGGCCCGGGGTTCCGGGCGGTCCCGGGGCCGTCCCGGGGCCGTCAGTCCAGGGCGTCGAACATGTCCGCGAAGTCCAGCCCGTCCAGCCCGTCCAGGGCGGGGAGCGCCGGAACGGCCGTGACGCGCGTAGCGAAAGCGTTGTGTCCGCAGCGTGCGTCGGGATCGTGCACGTCGGCGTGGACGATCACCCAGACCGTCATCTCACCGGGGATCCCGTCCCGGACGCCCCAGTCGTCGGCGAGCGCGTCGATGATGCTCAGTCCCCGGCCGCCGTGCGCGGTGACCGAGGGGCTCGCCGGAGCCGGGCGGGTCGGGCCGCCGCCGTCCGTTACCTCCACGATGAGCCGTCCCCGCGCGTCCACCCGCCAGGCCGCCCGCACCGAGCCGGTCCCGGCCGGGGCGCCGCCCAGGGGGCGTCCGTGCCGGTACGCGTTGCTCAGCAGTTCGGACAGAATCAGCACGGCGTCGTCGATGACCGATTCCGACACACCGCCGCCGCGCAGTTGCGCACGCATCCGGTGCCTCGCCTTGCCCACGCCCGCAGGGCCATGGGGTACGGCCATGCTCGACGACGTGGGCACCTCCTGTGCCACCACCAACGCCACCCCCGAGACCTCCTTCGCCCCACGCCACGGTGTGGATGCCCCTTTGGCCTGTACCGGAAACCGGTCAGTCTTGTTCCGGCGACGCATTCGCAACGTCCGCACACGCACCGAACGCGCCGGAGCACTCCCTTGTACTCCCTATGGCCGGGTGGCCGGATATCGGTGGTGTGGCCGGGAAACGGAGGATGCTCCACCGCCGCTCCCGGGTCAAGAGCCGCGCGCCGGTCCTTACGGGACTCTTGGCCCGTACCGGGCCGGAAGCCGTGTGCCCGTCGCCGGAAGCCGTGTGCTCAGCGCCGCGCCGTGTGGTCAGCCGAGGCGACCCAGCCTGCCGAGGACCGCGCGCGGGCGGTTGGTGATGATGGCGTCCACACCGAGCCGGACGCACAGGTCCACGTCCTCGGGCTCGTTCACGGTCCACACATGGACCTGGTGACCGGCCTGTTTCAGCCGTTCGACATATGCCGGGTGGCTGCGCAGGATGCGGATCGAGGGCCCGGCGATGCCCACTCCCTCGGGCAGCCGGCCGTCGCGCAGCCGGGGCGAGACGAACTGGGCGAGGTACACGGTCGGCAGGTTCGGCGCGGCCGCCCGCACCCGGTGCAGGGAGCGCGCCGAGAAGCTCATGACGCGCACCGGGGAGTCGGCGGGGTGCTCCGGCGCGTCCAGGCCGAACCGCTTCAGCAGCATCAGCAGCCGTTCCTCGACCTGGCCCGCCCAGCGCGTGGGGTGCTTGGTCTCGATGGCCAGCTGCACCGGGCGTCCGGCGTCCGCGACCAGTTCCAGGAGCCGTTCCAGGGTGAGGACGGAGGTCGCCTCGCGGTCCTCGGGCCGGTGCTCCCAGTCGGGCTCCTCGTCCCGGCCGCGCCCCTTCCAGGAGCCGAAGTCCAGGGCCGCGAGGTCGGCCAGCTCCAGGGCGGAGACCGCGCCGCGGCCGTTGGAGGTGCGGTTGACCCGCCGGTCGTGCACACAGACCAGATGGCCGTCGGCGGTGAGGCGTACATCGCATTCGAGCGCGTCCGCGCCGTCCTCGATCGCCTTGCGATAGGCGGCCAGGGTGTGTTCGGGCGCGTCCTCGGAGGCTCCCCGGTGCGCGACGACCTGGATGGAGTGCTGTGATACGTGGGTCACGGCGTCATCGTGCCACCGACACGACGTGTGGCGGGAGGCGGGAACGCTCCCCGTGACGCGCGCGCCGATGCGTTGTAATTAATGCATATATAAGTATTGCCGGAGATGTCCTGTGTAAAGGTTGTCACCGGACCCACAGCCCCCGCTTATGGTGCTCTGACGGCTCGTGGGAAAAGCTGCGTACATACAACAGGAACGGCACGAGCGAGTGCGACCGACGACGACAGCCGTGGATCGAGGAGAAGAGCTGTGAGCACCGAGAACGAGGGCAACGCGGTACCCCCGGCCCCGTCCGCACCTCCCGTGCCGGTGGACGCTCCCCCTGCTTCCGCGCAGGGCGCCGTATCCGACGGCGGAGCACCGACGACTCCGCTGCCGCCGCTGCCCCAGGGCCTGCCCGGCGCCGCCGGGCAGGCTCCGGGACCGGCATCCGCCGAGGGCCCCCAGGCCCACGGCCAGGGCCCC
>NZ_WWIR01000432.1 GCF_009863025.1 Streptomyces sp. SID4985
GAGCGAGCCGCCGGGGAGCACGCCTCCGTCCACCGACCCCCCGGCCCAGGCGGCGTCGTCCTGACCCCCCTCCGGCCCTGTGTGACCACGCGGGTCGCACCCCCCTGAACCACATCGCATCCATTTCTTCCAGGAGACTCCATGGGAAGTCATCGAAAGCCGCGCCCGAGCAGCGGTCCGTTCAACGGACGCGCGGTCCGCACCGTCCTTCTCGCCGCGGGCGCCGCCGGAGTGGCGACCGCCGTCCCGGCCCACGCCGCGACCGGGCCCGCCCGCGCCGCGATCGTGTCGGACAGCGTGTTCAGCAACGCCAACCGGCTGCACCACACCCAGACGAAGGATTCCTTCACCGTCCGCGAGTTCGGCAACGTCCGGTCCGCCTCCGTGCGCAACCAGGCCAACGCCGCCTCCGTGGCCTGCTCGGTCGACGACAAGTGCCGGTCGGTCGCGCTGTCCTTCCAGATCGTCACGATCGCCGGGGACGTGCACCGGCTCAAGGCGGTCAACGTCAGCGACGCGACCAACAAGTACTGCGACGGCTGCCAGACCCTCGCGGGCGCCTACCAGTTCGTCGTCTCCACGCCCAACCCGCTCAAGCTGGACGCGAGTGCCCGACGCCAGCTCGCCGACATCGAGCGCCGACTGGACGTGCTGACCCGCTCCACGCTGCCCGCGACCGAGCTGCAGACCCGGGTGGACGCGCTGGCCGGCGAGGTCAACGGCGTCCTCAAGAACGCCGTGGCCAAGGCGCCCAAGGGCCACGACCGGCCCGACGTCACCCTGCACCGCCGACTGGACGGCTGGCCGGGCCACTGACCCCGTCCTGACCGTCCCGCCCCGGCCGGCCGCCGGTCCCGCGAGCGCCTCCCGCGGGACCGGCGGCCGGCCCCTTTCGTACGGGCCCCGGACACCCCTCGTTTACGGGGCCCGTACGTCCTTCGGGCATTACTTGCTCCATGGCCGGGAACACCGGTTCGGCATAACGTGTTCGGCAACACGGCGGGGGAAAGATCCTCCTCAAGGATTACGATCCTTCCTTTGCCAATCCATTACTCTTGAGGCCGAGGCCGCGCACGGCGGCCGTGGAGGAGTGAAATGAGGAGCAGCAACCCGGTCTTCTCGCGACGGGGGTTCAGCCGCGACAACGGCTACGCCGGTTTCAACACCGCACCGCAGGCCGGGTACGCACAGGGCAGCCCCTACGCGCAGAATCCGTACGCCCAGAACCCGTACGCGCAGCCCGACCTGGCGCACGGTGCCCCGCCGCAGGCCCCGCCCGCCGCCGGCCGGATGACGATGGACGACGTCGTCACCCGTTCGGCCTTCACCCTCGGCACGGTCGTCGTCGGCGCCGTCCTCGCCTGGACGCTGCTGCCGGTCTCCACGACCAGCTACGGCCTGGCGATCGGTTCCGCGATCATCGCCTTCGTCCTGGCGATGGTGCAGAGCTTCAAGCGCACCCCGTCCCCCGCGCTGATCCTGGGATACGCGGCCTTCGAGGGCGTCTTCCTCGGCGTGATCAGCGAGATGTTCAACAGCCGGTGGAGCGGCGCCCCCTTCCAGGCGGTGCTGGGCACCATGGCGGTCAGCGGCGCCACCCTCCTGGTCTACAAGGCCGGCTGGATCCGCGTCACCGCGCGCTACGCCCGCATCGGCATGGCCATCGCGATCGCCTTCCTGGTCGTCATGGCGGTCAACCTGCTGCTGGTCGCCTTCGGCGTCGCCGAGGACGGCGGGCTGCGCAGCATGGGCCCGCTGGGCGCGATCGTCGGCATCATCGCGATCCTGCTCGGCGCGTTCTTCCTGACCCTGGACTTCAAGCAGATCCAGGACGGCATCTCCTACGGCGCCCCGCGTGACGAGTCCTGGCTGGCCGCGTTCGGCCTCACCATGACCCTGGTGTGGATCTACATCGAGATGCTCCGCCTGGTCGCGATCTTCAGCAACAACGACTAGCGGACACCCCGCAGCGCACGCGAAGGGCCCCCGGTTCCGTACCGGGGGCCCTTCGCGCATATCCGGGGGCCGCTAGCGCAGCTTGCGCGCCGCCCTCCTCAAGTCGTACTCATGGATGATCGCCTTGGCATGGCCGTAGGCCAGATTGTGCTCGTGCCGCAGCCAGCTGACCTTCTCCTCGAAGCGGACGAGGGCGGGCCCCTCCTCCACCGCGCGCAGCCATTCGGAGACGGCGCGGCCGGTGCAGTGGGGAATGCGGGCAAGCATGTTGCGATGGGTCTCTTCGGAGAAGACTTGGGACATCGGCGCCTCCGAACGCAAAGGGGATACAGGCCGGTCCTCCCCGTCACCGTGCCCGAGCGCGCGCCGCTTGGCAACAGTGCCCGCGTTACGCTCGGGCGGTGCTGGATACGACGCCCCTGACCAAAGCAGTGGAACACTTCGCCGACCGGCTGCGGGCGGCCCCGCAGAGCCGGCTGCAACGCAGCGCCGCCGCCGAGGCCCTGGCCCTGGCGCGGGAGATGGCCCGGCGCGCGCAGGCGGTGGAGGAGCCGGGGACCGAGCCGCGTGAGATGCCGGACGCCGGGATGTTCGCGGCGGCCGACCAGATCACCGTCGCCGGGCACGACCTGGCGCTGGTGCTGAGCACCGACGAGCAGGTCGCCGAGGCGGCCCTGCTGGTGGAGGAGGCCCGCAAGCGGGCCGGGGTGTGAGGAGCCTCCGCGCGGCTCCGGGTGCTCAGAGGGACGCGATGACGCGGTCCGCGAGGACGTACACCGTCTCCTCGCCGCAGGCGAACGTCAGGGTGTAGGCGCCGGAGATGCCCGAGCCGCCGAGCAGATACGGGGACTCGCCCGAGCGCAGCGCGGCCGCGAGCCGTTCCGCCGTCTCGCGGTGGCCCGGGGTCATGCACAGGGTGGTGCCGTCGGCGAACACGTAGACGTCGAGGGTGCCGAGCGGGCCGGGGCGTACGTCGCTGAGTGCGACCTGCTGGGTGGCCAGCTGCTCCAGGGTGGTGGCGGCGCGCTCGTCCTCGTGACCGGCGGCCTGCTGCACCGGGACGAAGTCGGGGTGCGAGGGGTGGCGGCGGCGGGCCGCGGCCAGCTCCGGGGACTCCCCGGTCTGCTCCTCGGACTCGACGGCGGGCTCGGCCACGGGCTCGAGACCCGCGAAGTCGGCCTGCCGGGGCAGGAAGGGCTCGACGTCGGCCAGGCCGTGCAGCGAGGGGGCGTCGGAGGCGTCGCGCGCCTCCTGGGCGGCCCAGAACGCGCGGGCCTCGGCCAGCTCACGCTCGCGCTCCTCCGCGAGCGCCTCGGCCACGGCCGCGCGTATCTCCTCGGCGTCGGCGGTGGTGCGGGCGGCGGGCAGCAGGATGCGCAGGGCGGCCGCCTGGTTGTCCGCGAGCTGGGCCTGCAGCTCGGCGAGCTGACGGCGCAGCCGCAGCACGGTGCACAGGACGGCGACGCCCACGGCGCCCGTGGCGACCGTGGTGAGCAGCAGGGCGATGGGCATGGCGCTCACTGACGTACTCCCAGGTTCAAAGTCGACCCCCGACTTCCTACAACAGCTTGAAGGGCGGACTGACCGGCTGTCAGTGCGTAACGTCACGAAACGGACGGCACGTCGGCCTCGGTGGTGCGTGGCGCCTCCCGGCCCACGGCACTGACCTGCGTCGATCCCCCGGCGAGCGAGATAGGTCACACCCTGAGGGAGATTGGATCACAAAAAGGCCCAGCGCCCAGGGGGTTTCCCGGGTTCTGGGCCTTTTCGGACCGACGGTGCCCGAGCGGTCACCGAGGGTCGATCGGCGCGTCGGTTCGGGCGCGGTCAGCTCAGCGGATCGGGTGCGATCAGCTCAGGCGCTCGATGACCATCGCCATGCCCTGGCCGCCGCCGACGCACATGGTCTCCAGGCCGAACTGCTTGTCGTGGAACTGGAGCGAGTTGATCAGCGTGCCGGTGATGCGGGCGCCGGTCATGCCGAAGGGGTGGCCGACCGCGATGGCGCCGCCGTTGACGTTGAGCCGGTCCAGGTCGATGCCCAGCTCCTGGTAGGAGGGGATCACCTGGGCGGCGAACGCCTCGTTGATCTCGACCAGGTCGATGTCGCCGACGGAGAGCCCGGCACGGCGCAGCGCCTGCTTGCTCGCCTCGACCGGGCCGAGGCCCATGATCTCGGGGGAGAGGCCGGAGACGCCGGTGGAGACGATGCGGGCGAGCGGGGTCAGGCCCAGCTCGCGGGCCTTGGTGTCGCTCATGATGACCAGCGCGGCGGCGCCGTCGTTGAGCGGGCAGCAGTTGGCCGCCGTGACCAGGCCGTCGGGGCGGAAGACCGGCTTGAGGCCCTCGACGCCCTCCAGGGTGACACCCGCGCGCGGGCCGTCGTCCTTGGCGACCACGGTGCCGTCGGGCAGCGTGACCGGGGTGATCTCGCGCTCCCAGAAGCCGTTCTTGATGGCCTCCTCGGCGAGGTTCTGCGAGCGGACGCCGAACTCGTCCATCTCGCGGCGGGTGACGCCCTTGAGCCGGGCCAGGTTCTCGGCGGTCTGGCCCATGGCGATGTACGCGTCGGGGACCAGGCCGTCCTCGCGCGGGTCGTGCCAGGTGGTGCCCTCCTGCTGGGCGACCTCGGCGGTACGGGCCTCCGCCTCGGCGAAGAACGGGTTGCGCGTGTCGGGCAGGCTGTCGGAGTTGCCCTTCACGAACCGGGAGACCATCTCGACACCGGCCGAGATGAAGACGTCGCCCTCGCCGGCCTTGATGGCGTGCAGCGCCATGCGGGAGGTCTGGAGCGAGGAGGAACAGTAGCGGGTGATCGTGCAGCCCGGCAGGTGGTCCATGCCCATCTGTACGGCGACGATCCGGCCCAGGTTGTTGCCCTGCTCGCCGCCGGGCAGGCCGCAGCCGAGCATCAGGTCGTCGATGTCCTTCGGGTCCAGCTCGGGGACCTTGGCGAGCGCCGCCTGGATGATCGTGGCGGTCAGGTCGTCCGGGCGCAGGTCCTTCAGAGAGCCCTTGAAGGCGCGGCCGATGGGGGAGCGGGCGGTCGACACGATGACGGCTTCGGGCATCACGGCTCCAGTGGCGTAGGGAAGAAAGGGCAAGGCCCACTCGGAAGTTACCCGTACGTATGGCCTGGGTCACCCGGGTGCGGGTGTGACGCTGGCCGCAATTGTCTAAGCGCTTGCTTGGGTTTCTGTGGCCGACTCGCCTCGCCTCCGGGCTTGCCCGGTCGGCCTTGTCTCCGTGCCTACGACGACGGCGCCGCCGGTTCCGTCTCCGGCACCCCGCGCCTGCGCCGCCGCTTCAGCAGCGCCCAGGGCCCGCGCGGACCCGACGGCATCGCTGCCGTGACCTCGGTGCCCGCCTCCGCCGCGGCCTCGGCCGCCGCCCGCGCCACC
>NZ_WWIR01000433.1 GCF_009863025.1 Streptomyces sp. SID4985
GTCGGCACGGGTGGGCGTCGACGCGTCCGACCCGTCCGCACCGGCGGTCGCGGGCCCGTCCACCCCGGCGGACGCCACCCCCGCCAGCAGCTCCCGCAGCGCCGGAGCCCTGCGGCGGGCGTCCCGCACGGTGAGAGGAAGCGGAGCCCAGCCCGCCAGGCGCCCCAGCTCCACCACCGGCGGGTACACCGGCGAGACGGCCATGATCTCGGCCGGGGTGCCCGTCAGCGGGGGCTCGCCCGGGGCGGGGAGGAGGACGACACGGTCGGCGTACTGGATCACACGCTCCAGGCGGTGTTCCGCGAGCAGGACCGTCGTGCCGAGGTCGTGGACCAGGCGCTGGAGGACGGCCAGGACCTCCTCGGCGGCGGCCGGGTCGAGTGCGGAGGTCGGCTCGTCCAGGACGAGGACCTGAGGGTGCGGGGTCAACACCGAGCCGATGGCGACCCGTTGACGCTGACCCCCGGAGAGCGTGGCGATGGGACGGTCGCGCAGGTCGGCCAGCCCGAGGAGGTCCAGCGTCTCCTCCACCCGGCGCCGCATGACCTCGGGGGCGAGGCCCAACGACTCCATCCCGTAGGCGAGTTCGTCCTCGACCGTGTCCGTCACGAAGTGCGCCAGCGGGTCCTGCCCCACCGTGCCCACCACATCGGCCAGTTCACGCGGCCGGTGGGTGCGGGTGTCCCGGCCCGCGACCGTGACCCGGCCGCTGAGCGTGCCCCCGGTGAAGTGCGGCACCAGTCCGCACACCGCGTTCAGCACGGTCGACTTGCCCACCCCCGACGGGCCGACGAGCAGCACGAGTTCGCCCTCGGGCACCTCGAAGTCCACGTCCCGTACGGTCGGTTCGGCCGCGCCCTCGTAGGTGACGGCGACCTTCTCGAAGCGGATCACGCGCGCTCCCTGGATTCCTGGGGGACGACGAAGGCGGGCAGCAGCGCGAGCAGCACCGACGCGGCGGGCCACAGCGGCAGCGCGGGCGCGGCGAGCGGGACGACACCGGGGTTGAGCGCGTCCGGCTCGCGCGTGGCGGCCAGGGTGAGCAGCGCGGCGACCGCCGCTCCCGAGCCCGCGACCAGCCACGCCCGCACGCCCCACGGCGCCGGACGGTACCGGG
>NZ_WWIR01000434.1 GCF_009863025.1 Streptomyces sp. SID4985
TACGGGCTGGGCCGGGGCGCGGTCGGCGGCGGCCAGCCGCGCGGCGAGTTCGGGCAGCACCGGCAGGCCGTCGCCGGGCAGGGACGGGCCGTAGCGGACGGGGCCGTGGCCCTCGGTCTCCGTCGGTCGCATCGTCGCCTCCGCGCGCTGGGTGTGCCGTTACCGCTCACTCGCCTGGTGCCGTGTGACCCATGTGCCGGTAGTGCCCTCGGTTTGGTGTGTACCCGGTGATCGGCCCGGCATGGCTGCCGGCCCGGGTTGCCCTGGTCACAGCGCCGCGCGTCAGACGTCGGACGGGCGCCGCCGCCTGCGGGACAGATACGGCGCGCCGATCCGGTGCAGGGCGGCGGCGCACGCGGCGACGATGAGGGCGGCGCCCGCTGTCAGCAGGGGGACGGAGCCGGTGAGCGATCCGCCGGTTCCGGCGTCGACGCCGTGCTGGACGGTGGGCGGGCGGTCGCCGGGGGCGTAGCCGGTGCCGGTGCCGGGGCGGTCGCCTGTGCCACTTCCGGTGCCGGTGCCGGGGCGATTTCCGGTGCCGGTGTCGGGACGGTTCCCTGTGCCGCTTCCGGTGCCGGTGTCGGGGCGGGCCCCCGTGCCGCTTCCGGTGCCGGTCCCGCTACCGGTGCCGTCGCCGGAATCGGGACGGTCGCCAGTGTCGCCGCCGCTGTCCCGTCCCGGAGCCTGGCCGGTGGTGCCGGGAGCCGCCTTGTCGGGCGCCGGGGAGCGGCCCACACCGGTTCCGGGGGCCTGGGAACGACCCGCACCGGCACCGCTACCGGTCCCCGAGTCCGCCCCCGGCGTGTCCCGGGCCCGCTCCGGCGCTCCGGGCGCGACCTGCTGGCCCGCCGCGTCAGGCACGTCGGACGCGGCGGACAGGTCG
>NZ_WWIR01000435.1 GCF_009863025.1 Streptomyces sp. SID4985
ACCCCCGCCAACCCCCGGAGGGCCCCCGTGTCCGGAAAACCCCTTGCCCGCCCCCGTTAGAATTGCCCGCATGGCCTTTCTCCTCGCGCATTAGACGGCGGGAACGCCCTCAGCAGACCGTCCGACGATCCCGTCCCGTACGCCCAGGAGCCTGTCCGTGATCTCCGCCTCCGGTATCGAGCTGCGCGCCGGTGCCCGCATCCTCATCGAGAACGCCAGCTTCCGTGTCGCCAAGGGCGACCGCATCGGCCTGGTCGGCCGTAACGGCGCCGGCAAGACCACCCTCACCAAGTGCCTGGCCGGTGAGGGCATCCCGGCCGCCGGTCAGATCACCCGCTCCGGCGAGGTCGGCTATCTGCCGCAGGACCCCCGCACCGGCGACCTCGACGTGCTCGCCCGCGACCGCATCCTCTCCGCGCGCGGCCTCGACGTACTGATCCGCAAGATGCGCGAGAACGAGCAGCGCATCGCCAACGGCTCGGGCGCCACCCGCGAGAAGGCGCTCAAGCAGTACGAGCGCCAGGAGACGGAGTTCCTCACCAAGGGCGGGTACGCCGCCGAGGCCGAGGCCGCGACCATCGCCGCCGCGCTGAACCTGCCCGACCGCGTGCTCGGCCAGCCCCTGCACACCCTCTCCGGCGGTCAGCGCCGCCGCGTCGAGCTGGCCCGCATCCTCTTCTCGGACGCCGACACCCTGCTCCTCGACGAGCCCACCAACCACCTCGACGCCGACTCGATCGCCTGGCTGCGCGACTACCTCAAGACCTACCGCGGCGGCTTCATCGTGATCTCCCACGACGTCGACCTGGTCGAGACGGTCGTCAACAAGGTGTTCTACCTGGACGCCAACCGCGCCCAGATCGACGTCTACAACATGGGCTGGAAGCTCTACCAGCAGCAGCGCGAGGCCGACGAGAAGCGCCGCAAGCGCGAGCGGCAGAACGCCGAGAAGAAGGCCGCCGCCCTGCATTCGCAGGCCGACAAGATGCGCGCCAAGGCCACCAAGACGGTCGCCGCGCAGAACATGGCCAAGCGCGCCGACAAGCTGCTCTCCGGCCTGGAGGCGGTCCGCCAGTCCGACAAGGTCGCCAAGCTCCGCTTCCCCGAGCCCGCCCCCTGCGGCAAGACCCCGCTGATGGCGGAGGGCCTGTCGAAGTCGTACGGCTCGCTGGAGATCTTCACCGACGTCGACCTGGCCATCGACAAGGGCTCCCGCGTCGTCATCCTCGGCCTCAACGGCGCGGGCAAGACCACCCTGCTGCGCCTCCTCGGCGGCGCGGAGCAGCCCGACACCGGCGAGGTCGTCCCCGGCCACGGCCTCAAGCTCGGCTACTACGCCCAGGAGCACGAGACCCTGGACCCCGAGCGCACGGTCCTGGAGAACATGCGCTCGGCCGCGCCCGACCTGGACCTGGTCGAGGTCCGCAAGACGCTCGGCTCGTTCCTGTTCTCCGGCGACGACGTCGACAAGCCCGCCGGGGTCCTGTCCGGCGGCGAGAAGACCCGCCTCGCCCTCGCCACCCTGGTCGTCTCCTCCGCGAACGTGCTGCTCCTGGACGAGCCCACCAACAACCTCGA
>NZ_WWIR01000436.1 GCF_009863025.1 Streptomyces sp. SID4985
TACTCCCGCTTCGTCGGTGACGTCTTCGGCGCCCCGCTGGCGATGGAGGCGCTGATCGCCTTCTTCTTCGAGTCCGTGTTCATCGGCCTGTGGATCTTCGGCTGGCACCGGCTGCCGAAGAAGGTGCACCTCGCGTGCATCTGGGTCGTCACGATCGGCAGCCTTCTCTCGGCGTACTTCATCCTGGCGGCCAACTCCTTCATGCAGCACCCGGTCGGCTACCGGATCGACCCCATTACCGGCAGGGCCCGGCTCGTCAACATCTGGCGCGTGCTGTTCCAGGACACGACCCTGACGCAGGTCTGGCACACCCTGTCGGCGGCCTTCATCACCGGCGCGGCCTTCGTGATGGGCATCGCCGCCTATCACCTGTGGCGGGCCAAGCGGGGCAAGGACACCGATCGTCGGCGCATCGGCGCCATGCGGGCCTCCCTGAAGTGCTCGCTCGTCGTCATGCTCGTCGCCGGCATCCTGACCGCGTTCAGCGGCGACCAGCTGGGCAAGGTCATGTTCCGGCAGCAGCCGATGAAGATGGCCGCGGCCGAGGCCCTGTGGGACACCCAGGGACCCGCACCCTTCTCGATCCTCTCGGTCGGCAATGTCAACGAGGGCCGCAACGACGTGGCACTGGAGTTGCCCGGCCTGCTGTCCTTCCTCGCCCAGAGCAACTTCCACTCGCCCGTACCCGGCATCAACAACCGTGCCGACGAACAGGTCCAGATGTTCGGCGGCAGCCGCGAGGACTACATCCCGAACATCTTCATGACGTACTGGGGCTTCCGGCTCATGATCTTCTTCGGGATGACGAGCTTCGGCATCGGCGTCCTCGGCCTCTGGCTCACGCGCAAGAAATTCTGGCTGGAGTCCAGATACCGCACCGGTGAGGACGAGCCGCCCAACCTGATGATCACCAACAAGATCAGGATGAACGACTTCTTCACCAAGTGGAGCTGGCGCATCGTCATGCTCACGCTGGGCTTCCCCCTGATCGCCAACAGCTTCGGCTGGATCTTCACGGAGATGGGCCGCCAGCCCTGGGTGGTGTTCCACCTGATGAAGACCGCGGACGCCGTCTCGCCGAACGTGAGCGTCGGCACCCAGATCGGTTCGCTGGCCGCGCTCAGCGCCGTCTACGCGATTCTCGCGGTGGTCGAAGGGGGGCTCATGGTCAAGTACGCCAAACCCGGTCCGGACGTCGAGGAGAGACCGCCGTCCAAGGACCCGACCATGCGCATGTCCCCGGACGACCAGGACAAGCCCCTCGCCATCGCCTACTGAGGACGGACGGTCATGTATCTCCACGATCTCTGGTTCATCCTGATCGCCCTCCTCTGGGTCGGCTACTTCTTCCTGGAGGGCTTCGACTTCGGAGTCGGCGTCCTCACCCAGGTGATGGCCCGGAACGACAAGGAGCGGCGTGTCCTCATCAACACGATCGCCCCGGTCTGGGACGGCAACGAAGTCTGGGTGATCGCGGCCGCCGGCGCCACCTTCGCGGCCTTCCCGGAGTGGTACGCCACCATGTTCAGCGGCTTCTACATCCCGCTGCTGATCATCGTGCTCTGCCTGATCGCCCGGGGTGTCTCCTTCGAGTACCGCGGCAAACGCGACAACGAGCGCTGGCAGCGCAGCTGGGAGCAGGTCACCTTCTGGACCTCGCTGATCCTCCCGTTCCTGTGGGGCGTCGTCTTCGCCAACATCGTGCAGGGCGTCTCGATCAACGCGGGCAAGTCGTACGTGGGCACGCCCGGCGAGCTGTTCAACGGGTACGCGATCCTCGGCGGGTTCGCCCTGCTGGCGGTCTGTGTCACGCACGGCGCGATCTTCGTGGCGCTGAAGACGGCGGGTGAGATCCGGGAACGGGCACGGAAGTTCGCGCCCCTGCTGGGGCTGATCACCCTTCCGCTGGTGCTCGCCTTCCTCCTCTGGACCCAGGTGAACTCCGGCGACGGCCGGAGCCTGGCCATCATGATCGTCGCGTTCGTGGCGCTCCCCGTGGCCCTGTTCTTCAACCAACTGGGCCGCGAGGGCTGGGCGTTCGTCTTCTCCGGGCTGAGCATCGTGGCGGCGATCTCGATGCTGTTCCTGGCGCTCTTCCCGGACGTCATGCCCTCCACGCTCAACCCCAACTGGTCCCTGACGGTGAGCAACGCCTCGTCCGGCTCCTACACGCTGACCGTGATGACGATCGTCGCGGCGATCTTCGCCCCGCTCATCGTCCTCTACCAGGCGTGGACGTACTGGGTCTTCAGCAAGCGCATCGCCGTCCACCACATCCCTTCGGGTCACTGAGAAGGGCTCTCCTCGCCGAGGCTCCCCGGTTCCACTGCGGAACCGGGGAGTCTCGGCGCGTCGAACTGCCGTGGCCGAGCCGGGCAGTTGGTGAGACACCCCGTCCGTCACCGAACGCGACCGCAACGCCCGGACGTTGAGTCCCGGCGGAGCGGAAGCGAACCGAGGGATGCCACGGCGCCCCGGACGGCCGTGGCAAGCCGCGCCCGTGGCGGGCGCGGGCGGCCGACCCGGCACAAAACAGCGCCGACGCCCGGGCGTTGAACCCCGGCGGAGCGGAGACGACCCGGGCGGCTACCTCAACCCGCCCGGCTGCCGCAGCAAGCCGCGCCCGGGGCAGGCGCGGGCGGCCGACCCGGCACAAAACAGCGCCGGGCTGCCGCGTCCGAGACCAGGCCGCAGGCCGCAGGCCGGGCGACGCCCGGAGGAGCCCCCGGGTTCGCTTCGGGACAGGGAAGCCCCGCCGCGCCGGACAGCCGTGCCGGTGACGCTCATGCGGGACACCGGTCCGGCGCGTCGCAACGGTGGCCCACCACGTCCGATGTCAAGGGCGGCGGCGCCGGTCGGAGCCGCAACGCCCGCGAGGGCAGCCCACGAGCGCACGGGCCTTCGCCGGGCCGGGGTCGGCGAAGGCCCCCAGCGGATCGGACGCGCCCGACAACCCCCGCACGGCGAGCGGCCCCCCTCGCCAGGAGGGGGGCCGCTCGTCCTTCGTCGGGGGTCAGGTCGCCGGGGTGATGTGGACCCTCACCTGCTTCATGAGCGGCTGGTCGCTCTGGGTGCTGTAGTCGCACAGGGCGATCAGGACGTTCATCTCGGGCATGTAGCCGGCCGCGCAGCCCCGCGGCATGTCGTACGGGATGGCGAGGTAGCCGTCGAGGTACCGATGGCTGCCGTCCTTCGCCGTGGAGACGATGTTCACGGGGTCGAACTCCGAGATGCCGCGCTCCCGCATGTCGTCCTCGTTCATGAAGACGAGCTCACGCAGGTTCTTGATGCCCCGGTAGCGGTCGT
>NZ_WWIR01000043.1 GCF_009863025.1 Streptomyces sp. SID4985
GCCGCCCTGCTCAGCCTCGCCCACGACCAGGACGCCGAGGCGCTCACCGCCCGCTTCGCGGCCCGGCTGCGCACGACCGAGCCGGACCTCTCCGTCGCCGCCGCCGAGCCGCGCGAGGTCTGGGACGACGTGCCCGCCGGGCTGCGCGAGGCCCGGCACGTCGCGGACGCCCTCGCGGGCGCCGTCGCCGCCCTGGACCGGCCGCCCGTGATACGGCTGCGGGACGTCCATCTGCGTGGCCTGGTACGGCTGTTGCGCGACGACCCGCAGGTGCAGTCCTTCGCGGAACGGGAGTTGGACGGTCTGCTGTGCGCCGAGGGCGGCGAGCTGCTGAACGTGCTGCGCACCTACCTCGCGACCGGCCGCAACAAGTCCCGCACCGCCCAGCTCCACCACGTCTCGCGGCCCGCCCTCTACCGCCGACTGGAGGCGATACAGACGCGCCTCGGCATCGACCTCGACGACTTCGAGCAGGCGGCCTCGGTGCACATCGCCCTGCTCGCCCACGACGCGCAACAACGTTGAAACACGCCACGACCTGGGAAAACGGCGCTGAAACACGGCCCCGCCGACTCGTGACACGGTGACACGGCCGACCCCCGCACACGTGACACCCTGCCACTCAAAACCGGCCACCCGCCCTTCCTAGGCTCACCCTCACATCGAGCTACGGAGGTCCCGATGAGCCGAGTGATCCGCGCCGCCCTCTTCCAGACGGCCTGGACGGGCGACAAGGAGTCCATGATCCAGGTGCACGAGCAGGCGGCCCGCGACGCCGCCGCCCAGGGCGCCCAAGTCCTCTGCTTCCAGGAGCTGTTCTACGGCCCCTACTTCTGCCAGGTCCAGGACAAGGCGTTCTACGAGTACGCCGAGCAGATCCCCGAGGGCCCCACCGTCCGCCGCTTCCAGGCGCTGGCGAAGGAACTGGGCATCGTCCTCGTCCTGCCCATGTACGAGGAGGAGCAGCCCGGCGTCCTCTACAACACCGCCGCCGTGATCGACGCCGACGGCTCCTACCTCGGCAAGTACCGCAAGACCCACATCCCCCAGGTCCAGGGCTTCTGGGAGAAGTTCTACTTCCGCCCGGGGAACAGCGGCTGGCCCGTCTTCGACACCGCCGTCGGCCGCATCGGCGTCTACATCTGCTACGACCGCCACTTCCCCGAGGGCTGGCGCGCGCTGGGCCTCGCCGGAGCGGAGATCGTCTTCAACCCCTCGGCCACCTCGCGCGGACTCTCCCGCTACCTCTGGCAGTTGGAGCAGCCGGCCGCCGCCGTCGCCAACGAGTACTTCGTCGGCGCGATCAACCGGGTCGGCGTGGAGGACCTCGGCGACAACGACTTCTACGGCACCACGTACTTCGTGGACCCGGAGGCCCAGTTCGTCGGCGAGGTCGCCAGCGACAAGGAGACCGAACTGGTCGTCCGCGACCTCGACATGGCGAAGCTGCGCGAGGTGCGGGACCGGTGGCAGTTCTACCGCGACCGCGAGCCGAACGCGTACGGCCCGCTGACGGCGCCGTAACCAACAGGTCCTGTCCAGAAGGCCGTTCGATCCAGGAGTAGGAGCATGGGCACCCGTACCCTCATCCGCAACGGTCTCGTCATCACCGCCTCCGACGAGATCCACGCCGACGTACTCATCGAGGACGGCCGAATCGCCGCCCTCGCCGCCACCGGCACCCCCGCGGCCGAGGCGTTCACCGCGGACCGGACCATCGACGCGACCGGGAAGTACGTCATCCCCGGCGGCGTCGACGGCCACACCCACATGGAGATGCCGTTCGGCGGCACGTACGCCGCCGACACCTTCGAGACCGGCACCCGCGCCGCAGCCTGGGGCGGGACGACCACGATCGTGGACTTCGCCATCCAGAACGTCGGCGGCACCCTGCGCGAGGGCCTGGACGCCTGGCACCAGAAGGCCGAGGGCAACTGCGCGATCGACTACGGCTTCCACATGATCGTCTCCGACGTGAACCAGGAGACGCTCAAGGAAATGGACCTTCTGGTCGAGGAGGGGGTGACCTCGTTCAAGCAGTTCATGGCCTACCCGGGCGTTTTCTACTCCGACGACGGCCAGATCCTCCGCGCGATGCAGCGCGCCGCCGAGAACGGCGGGCTGATCATGATGCACGCCGAGAACGGCATCGCCATCGACGTGCTGGTCGAGCAGGCCCTCGCGCGCGGCGAGACCGACCCCCGCTACCACGGCGAGGTCCGCAAGGCCCTCCTGGAGGCGGAGGCCACCCACCGCGCGATCAAGCTCGCCCAGGTCGCCGGCGCCCCGCTCTACGTCGTGCACGTCTCCGCGCAGGAGGCCGTGGCCGAGCTGGCCCGCGCCCGCGACGAGGGGCTGAACGTCTTCGGTGAGACCTGCCCGCAGTACCTGTTCCTGTCCACCGACAACCTCGCCGAGCCGGACTTCGAGGGCGCCAAGTACGTGTGCAGCACGCCGTTGCGGCCGCGCGAGCACCAGTCCGCCCTGTGGCGGGGCCTGCGCACCAACGACCTCCAGGTGGTCTCCACCGACCACTGCCCGTTCTGCTTCTCCGGCCAGAAGGAGCTGGGCCGGGGCGACTTCTCCAAGATCCCCAACGGGATGCCGGGCGTGGAGAACCGCATGGACCTCCTCCACCAGGCCGTGGTCGACGGGCACATCTCGCGCCGCCGCTGGATCGAGATCGCCTGCGCCACCCCGGCCCGCATGTTCGGCATGTACCCGAAGAAGGGCACCATCGCGCCCGGCGCCGACGCCGACGTGGTGATCTACGACCCGCACGCCGAGCAGGTGATCTCCGCCGAGACGCACCACATGAACGTCGACTACTCGGCATACGAGGGCAGGCGGATCACCGGCCGCGTCGAGACCGTGCTCTCGCGCGGTGTGCCCGTGATCACCGAGCGGGAGTACACCGGCCACGCCGGACACGGCGTCTACACCCCGCGCTCCACCTGTCAGTACCTCAACTAGGAGTGGCGCTCATGGACTTCGGACTAGTCCTGCAGACCGATCCGCCTGCCTCCCGCGTCGTCGACCTCATGAAGCGCGCCGAGGCCAACGGCTTCACGTACGGCTGGACCTTCGACTCCGCCGTGCTCTGGCAGGAGCCGTTCGTCATCTACAGCCAGATCCTCGCGAACACCGAGCGGCTGACCGTCGGGCCCATGGTCACCAACCCGGGCACCCGCACCTGGGAGGTCACCGCCTCCACCTTCGCCACCCTGAACGACATGTTCGGCAACCGCACGGTGTGTGGCATCGGCCGGGGCGACTCCGCGATGCGCGTCGCGGGCCGCAAGCCCAACACGCTCGCCCGGATCAGCGAGGCCATGAAGGTCATCCGCGCCCTCGGCCGGGGCGAGGAGGCCGACCTCGGCGGTACCGTCATCCGCTTCCCCTGGACCAAGCCGGACGCCCAACTCCCGGTCTGGATGGCCGCGTACGGCCCCAAGGCGCTGAAGATGACCGGCGAGGAGGCCGACGGCTTCATCCTCCAGCTCGCCGATCTGTACCTCACCGAGTACATGGTGAAGGCGGTCAAGGACGCCGCCGTGGCGGCGGGGCGTGACCCCTCCGAGGTCACCATCTGCGTGGCCGCCCCGGCTTATGTCACCGAGGACGACTCGCCCGAGGCCCTCGCCCACGCCCGCGACCAGTGCCGCTGGTTCGGCGGCATGGTCGGCAACCACGTGGCCGACCTCGTCGCCAAGTACGGCGAGCACTCGGGCCAGGTGCCCGACGAACTCACCGAGTACATCAAGTCCCGCGAGGGCTACGACTACGCTCACCACGGGCGCAGTGGCAACCCCGACACCCAGTTCGTGCCCGACGAGATCGTGGACCGCTTCTGTCTCATCGGCCCCGTCGAACGGCACATCGAGAAGCTGGCCGCGCTGCGCGAGCTGGGCGTCGACCAGTTCGCCGTCTACGACATGCACGACGCGCAGGAGGCGACCATCGACGCCTACGGCACGAAGGTCATCCCGGCGCTCAACGCCTGACCGGCCGCGGTCGGCCCGACCGATCGCAACCGGCCTGACCGATCGCAGCCGGCCCGACCGCCCGCAGTCGGATCGAACTCCCCCTCCCCGCAGGCCCCTTGCGCGGGAGGGGGCGGCCCGGACGCCCGTACGGAACTTACGGACGCACCCCCCAATCGGCGCCACCCGCACGGCCTGTCCCGTCGTCCCACTCATCCGATTGGCCTGTCCCATGACCGACACCGCTCCCACCGCCTCGCCGCCGACCGACCAGGTCACGCTCCCCGACGGCCGGGTGGAGATCCCCGCCGACGCTCCCCAGCCCAGCGGCCGCTTCGCCAACGAGGACCTGCTCCCCGTCCCCGTCGCGAAGCGCACCTGGACCACGTACAACTTCTCCGCGCTGTGGGTCGGCATGGCCCACAACACCGCCTCCTGGACGCTCGCTTCGGGGCTCATCGCGGTCGGCATGGACTGGAAACAGGCGGTGTTCACCATCGCCCTGGCCAACCTGATCGTGCTCGTGCCGATGCTGCTCACCGGGCACGCCGGACCCAAGTACGGCATCCCCTTCCCGGTCTTCGCCCGTGCCTCCTTCGGCATACGCGGCGCCAACCTCCCCGCTGTCGTACGGGCGTTGGTGGCCTGCGGCTGGTTCGGCATCCAGACCTGGATCGGCGGCGAGGCGATCTACTTCCTCGCGGGCAAGCTGATCGGCGACAGCTGGTCGAACGCCTCGCACATCGGCGGCTACGCCTGGACGATGTGGCTCTCCTTCGCCCTCTTCTGGGTGCTCCAAGTCGCCATCATCGTGCGGGGGATGGAGACCATCCGCCGGTTCGAGAACTGGGCCGCGCCCTTCGTCCTGGTCGGCGCCTTCGTGATGCTGTGGTGGATGAGCGTCCAGGCCGGCGGTGTCGGCCCGCTCTTCGACCAGCCCTCCAAGCTGGGCTGGGGCGGCGACTTCTGGAAGCTGTTCTGGCCCTCCCTGATGGGCATGATCGGCTTCTGGTCGACGCTCTCCCTGAACATCCCCGACTTCACCCGCTACGGCCGCAGCCAGCGCGCCCAGACCCGGGGGCAGGCGCTCGGTCTGCCCACGACGATGACCCTGTTCGCCTTCCTGTCGGTCCTCGTCACTTCCGGCTCGCAGGCGGTCTACGGCAAGCCGATCTGGGACCCGGTCCAGCTCGCCGCCAAGACCGACAACGTGGTGGGCCTGCTCTACGCCCTGGTCACCGTGCTCGTCGCGACCCTCTCGGTGAACATCGCGGCCAACCTGGTCTCCCCGGCCTTCGACTTCTCCAACATCGCGCCCCGCAAGGTGAGTTTCCGCACCGGCGCCCTGATCACCGCCGTCCTCGCGGTGCTGATCTTCCCGTGGCGGCTCTACTCCGACCCGCAGGGCTACATCTTCACCTGGCTCGGTCTGGTCGGCGGCCTGCTCGGCACGGTCGCGGGCATCCTGATCGCCGACTACTGGCTGGTGCGCCGTACCCGCCTCGACCTCGCCGACCTCTACCGCGAGGACGGCCGGTACTGGTACGCGGGCGGCTGGAACTGGCGGGCCGTGGTCGCCTTCGTGGTCGGCGGCGTCCTCGCCGTCGGCGGCGCCGACTTCCACCCCCTGATCGACGGCCGCCCCATCCCCTTCCTCAAGCCGCTCGCGGACTACGGCTGGGCGGTCGGGCTGGGCACGTCACTGGTGCTGTACCTGGCGCTGACGGTGGCGACGGGTCGTAAGGAGCAGGAGGCGTAAGGGAGTTGCAGAGCACGGCACCCCGGCGTCGGGCCGGGGTGCCGTGGTGTTGTCCGAGGTGTGCGGCGGCGGCCCAGAGGCGTCGCCGGACGCCGCCTCAGGTCAGCCCGACTTCCCCGCACTGGCCTGGAGGGCCGCCATCGCGGCCTTCGCCGCCTTGATGGCGCCCTTGTTGATCTCGTCGGTGGCGGGCGCCTTCTTGTTCTCGAAGTCGCTGCCGCTGTAGGTGATGACCACCAGGGCGTTGGCAGCACGGGCCATCACCAGGCCCTCGCGGGTCTGCTGCTTGTCCTCGGTGGTGAGGTTCACGACCGAGTAGCCGCTGTCGCCGAGACCGGAGACCACGCCGCCGCCGCTCTTCTCGGTGACGCGCTGCTGGTACTCCTTGGTCGCCTCCTGGTCGGACGGGGTGACCTCGTAGGAGACGTCGAGCCAGCGGTAGTCGAAGCCTTTCAGGGCGTTCCAGGAGCAGGTGCGGCGCAGCGTGGAGTCGGTGGAGGGGATCTCCTTGCCCGCCGTCTTGGCCCCGGGCACAAGGGACTTGATGGTGTCGACGGGCACACCGGTGCACGGCGCGGGTGCCGCTGCGTAGGTCTTCACCGCCGGGGCGGACGAGTCACCGCCACCGCCGTCGGAGGAGGCGGCCGGGGCGGTCTCCTGTCCGGCGGAGCGGTGCTCGGCGGCGGCGGGCGTGGCCGGGCCGGAGGACAGGGTCCAGCCCACGCAGGCCAGCACGACGACGGGGGACAGACGTGCGGTGAGGGCGAGCGGCAGAGGAAGAGATCGCACGGCGCACTTCTCGTGGGGGAGGGGGTGCGGAAGGGTCCGCAGGGTGGACGGAGACGACAGTCTCACACGACTGACCCCGGCGCGGAAGGGCCAACTCGCTGCGTACTCGGCCGGTGACCCAGCCCGTTCAGGAAGGCGCCGTATGCCGGGAATCGCCCGGCCGGCGGGATGTGTGGCGCGGATTCCGTCCGTTGGTATGGACCTGTCATCAAGGGCCGACTAGGCTCTGCCCCGCACAGATGAGAGCGCTCTCAGTCATCCGCTGTTCCACCCCCACCTTGTTGGAACGATGAAGGGCAACTCCCGTGAGACGCAAGCGACTTCTGCGCGCGGCCGGGGCCGCACTCCTCATCCTCGGCGGACTGACGGCGGCCGGTACCGTCCCCGCCACCGCGAACGACTCCGCCACCACCGCGAAGGCCCCCGCCTCCGAGGGCCTGCTCACCGCGATGCGGCACGACTTCGGCCTGACGAGGGAACAGGCCGAGGCCCGCCTCGCCTCGGAACGCGCGGCCACGAAGCTCGACCCCGAGGCCCGCAGGACGGCCGGATCGGCGTACGGCGGCTCCTGGTACGACGCGGACAGCGGACGGCTCACCGTGGCCGTCACCGACGCCGCCTCCCCGGCCACCCGCGCGGCCCTGCGCGACGCCGGTGCCACGGTCCGCACCGTCCGCCACAGCGCCCGTGAACTGGACGCGGCGAAGGCCCGCATCGACCGGCTCAAGGCCCCGTCGGGCGTGAGCAGTTGGCACGTCGACCCCCAGGCGGGCACCGTCGTCGTCGACGTGGTGCGCGGCCGGAGTGCCGACAACGATGTCCAGCGCTTCCTGGCGAACGCCCGCGCGGCCGGACCTGTCACCGTCGAGACCGTCTCCAAGGCCGCGGGCACCCTCGCCGCGGGCACTGTCGGCGGCGACCCCTACTACACCGGCAACGTCCGCTGCTCCATAGGCTTCTCGGTCTACGGCGGCTTCGTCACCGCCGGACACTGCGGCCAGCCCTCCGCCGCCGTCTACGGCTGGGACCGCTCCTACGTCGGCAACTTCCAGGGCTCGTCCTTCCCGGACAACGACTACGCCTGGGTCAACGTCGGCAGCGGCTGGTGGACCGTACCCGTCGTCCTCGGCTGGGGCACCGTCTCCGACCAACTGGTGCGCGGCTCCAACGTGGCACCGCCCGGCACCTCCATCTGCCGCTCCGGCTCCACCACCCACTGGCACTGCGGCACCGTCCTCGCCCTCAACGAGACGGTCAACTACAGCCAGGGAGCGGTCCGTCAGCTGACCAAGACGAACGTCTGCGCCGAAGGCGGCGACTCCGGCGGCTCGTTCATCAGCGGCGACCAGGCCCAGGGCGTCACCTCCGGCGGCTGGGGCAACTGCTCCAGCGGCGGCGAGACCTGGTTCCAGCCGATCAACGAGATCCTGAACCGGTATGGGTTGACGCTGCACACGGCCTGACCGCGATCCGCAGGGGCCCCGCCGGTCGTGCGACACCGGTGGGGCTCCTCCGTGTTTCCCCGCGCTCCGGCACATACTTCGGTCATCGGTCTTCGACAACTCAGGAACTCAAGGAGAAGAGATGCGACTTGTCGACGTTCCCCGCGTGGAGTGCGCGACGGAGATAGCCGCCGACCCGAAGCGGGTGTGGGCACTCGTGTCGGACATCTCCACACCGGCCCGCCACAGCCCGGAACTCCAGGAGGTGGAGTGGCTCGACGGGGCCGAGGAACCGGCCGTCGGCGCGTGTTTCTCCGGCCGCAACCACAACGACGTGCTGGGCGAGTGGCGTACGGTCAGCCGCATCGCGCAGTTCGCCGAGCCCCGGGTCTTCGCCTGGGAGGTCGTCCGCTACAACGACCGTGATCTCGGTGGGCCGTTGACGATCTGGACGTTCACCCTGGAGCCGCTCACGGACGGCGCGGGCACCCGGTTGCGGCACGGGATGCGCCTCGGCCCCGGTCGTGGCCCGCTGAACGCCTTCGTCGAGCGGTACCCGGAGCGGGAGGAGCAGATCGTCGACGGCCGCCTCGCCCTGCTCCGCACGGGGATCGAGAAGACGTTGGCCGGGGTGAAGGCCGAGGCGGAATCGTGAGCCTGGCCTGAAGTGGGGCTCGGGGCCGGGCGGGGCGCGCTCGGTGTGTCGGCGGGGCGGGCGGGGCGTGGCTGACGCGCGAGCGGTGCGTGGTTGACGTGCGGGCCGCCGGGCGGAAAGTCTCGTTCCGCAGGCGCAGGTCACGCAGACGGGAGACCTCATGTTCACCACCCGCCCCACGCTCCAGGGCACCTTCGGCATGCTCTCCTCCACGCACTGGCTCGCCTCCCAGTCCGCGATGGCCGTGCTGGAGGACGGGGGCAACGCCTTCGACGCGGCCGTGGCGGGGGCGTTCGTGCTGCACGTGGTCGAGCCGCATCTGAACGGCCCCGCGGGGGAGGTGCCCATCCTGCTCGCCCCGGCCGGTGGCGAGGTCCGCGTACTGTGCGGGCAGGGTGTCGCCCCGGCCGGGGCCACGGTCGCGCACTATCGGGGGCTCGGCCTCGACCTCGTACCCGGCACCGGCCCGCTCGCCGCCGCCGTACCGGGCGCCTTCGACGCATGGCTGCTGCTCCTGCGCGACCACGGCACCAAGTCCCTTGAGGACGTACTGAAGTACGCCATCGGGTACGCCGAGCATGGACACCCGGCCGTCGAGAACGTCGGCGTGGCCGTGGAGAGCGTGCGGGAGCTGTTGGAGACCGAGTGGACCTCCTCGGCCGAGGTGTATCTGCCCGGCGGCACCTCGCCCCGCCCCGGCGAACTGCTGCGCAACCCCGCCCTCGCCGCCACCTGGAAGCGCCTCCTCGCCGAGACCGCCCACGCGGGCGACCGCGAGGCCCGCATCGACGCTGCCCGGGAGGTGTGGCGCACCGGCTTCATCGCCGAGGCCCTGCTGCGCCAGTCCCGTCGCCCCACCCTGGACACCAGCGGCGAACGCCACACCGGCACGCTCACCGAAGCGGACCTGGCCGACTGGTCCGCGTCGTACGAGGAGCCGGTCACCTACGACTGGAACGGCTGGACCGTGTGCAAGGCGGGCCCCTGGAGCCAGGGCCCCGTCTTCCTGCAGCAACTTGCCTTGCTCCCTTCGGAGTTGCCCGCGTACGGCTCCGCCGAGTACGTCCACCTGCTCATCGAGAACTGCAAGCTCGCCATGGCCGACCGGGAGGCGTGGTACGGCGATGCCGCCCAAGTCCCTGTCGTCGAGCTGCTGTCGGGGGAGTACAACGCCGGGCGGCGGGGGCTGGTGGGGGAGTTGGCGTCGTACGAGCTGCGGCCGGGGGCGGTGGGTGGTCGGGCGCCGCGTCTGCCCGTGCGGGCGGGGATGAGGGGGGACGCGGGTGCGGGGAGTGCGCCGGGGGCGGGGGAGCCGACCGTGGGGTTGGGCGGTGTGGGGGAGCCGATGATCGGGGCAGCCGGGGCAGCCGGGGAGACCGCTGTGTCCGCGATGTCCGGTGAACCGCGCGTGAGTGCCGACGGGGCCACCCGGGGCGACACCTGTCACCTCGACGTGGTGGACCGCTGGGGCAACATGATCGCGGCGACGCCCAGTGGCGGCTGGCTCCAGTCCAACCCCGTCGTGCCCGAACTCGGCTTCCCGCTCGGCACCAGGCTTCAGATGGCCTGGCTGGAGGAGGGCCTGCCCAACTCCCTGACGCCGGGCCGCCGCCCCCGGACCACCCTCACCCCCTCGCTCGTGCTGCGTGACGGCGTCCCCGTGCTCGCCTTCGGCACCCCCGGCGGCGACCAGCAGGACCAGTGGCAGCTGCACTTCTTCCTCGCCGTCGCGTTGCGCGCCCCGGTGCGCGGCGCCCTCGACCTCCAGGGCGCCATCGACGCCCCGAACTGGCACAACGACGGCTTCCCCAGTTCCTTCCACCCCCGGACGAGCCGTCCGGGCAGCGTGACGGTCGAGTCCCGGATGCCGGAGGCCGTGGTCGCGGAGCTGCGGCGCCGGGGGCACGACGTGACCGTGGGGCCCGCGTGGTCGGAGGGGCGGCTGTGCGCGGTCGCGCGCGATCCCCGGACGGGCGTGCTGTCGGCGGCCGCGAACCCGCGGGGGATGCAGGGGTACGCGGTGGGCCGCTGAGATGGGCGTCGGGCGAGGTCTCCACCAGTTGTCCACAAGCCGCTGACCAGGCGTTTTCCGGGTTGTCCACAGCCTGACGGGGGAATGGCGGCCGGGCGTGTTCTCATGGACACATGATCGACGACACGGAAGCCCTCGAAGAGTTTCTCGCCCGGCACTCCGCCGATGTGGAGGAGGCGATCCGCAAGGCGGCCGCGGCCGAGATCCTGCCCCGCTTCCGCAGACTCGCCGCGCACGAGGTCGACCAGAAGAGCGGCCCGCACGATCTGGTCACGGACGCCGACCGGCTCGCCGAGCGCCGCCTCGCCGCCGACCTGTGCGCCCTGCTGCCCGGCTCGGTCGCCGTCGGCGAGGAGGCGGTGCACGCGAACCCGGCGTCGTACGAGGCGATCAAGGGCGACGCCCCGGTCTGGATCATCGACCCGGTCGACGGCACCCGGCACTTCGTGCACGGCAAGGACGGCTTCTGCACCCTGGTCGCGCTCGCGTACCGGGGCACCGTGCTCGCCTCCTGGACGTACGCGCCGGTCCGCGACCAGATGGCCACCGCGGTGCGCGGCAAGGGCGCCTATCTCGACGGGGAGCGCCTGTTCGCCGGACCGCCCGAGCCCGGCCGGGACCTGACCGTCGCCGTGTCCCACCCCGACTACACCACCGAGGAACAGAAGCGCGCGCTGCGTGCCCTGTGGACCGACGGCGTCGCCCCGCGCTCCTGCGGCTCGGCCGGCCTGGAGTACCTGGCCATCGCCCGGGGCGACACGGACGCCGTCGCCTTCTCCTGGGAGGCCGCCTGGGACCACGCGGCGGGCCTGCTGCTCGTCGAGGAGGCGGGCGGCGCCCATCTCACCCTCACCGGCGAGCCGTTCCGCATAACCGGCGGCAACGTCCTGCCGTTCACCGCCGCCCGCGACGCCGCGACCGCGCGCCGCGTGGCCGAACTGCTGCGCACGGGGTCCTGAACCCGGCGGGGCGTCACGTGCCTGGAACGGAGCGGGGGAGCCATCTGCCTGAACGGGGCGGGGAGTCACCCGCCTGAACGGGACGCGCAGCCATCCGCGCCGACAGCGGCGACGCGCCACCCGCCGGGGGAGCGGCGGCCCGCCCGCCTATCCTGATCCGAGTTGCCACCGGCCGACGAGGGGGTCCCATGGTGCCGTCGATGCTCGATGCCGTCGTGGTGGGTGCGGGGCCGAACGGACTGACCGCCGCCGTCGAACTGGCCCGGCGAGGCTTCTCCGTAGCCCTCTTCGAGGCCCGGTCCACCGTCGGCGGCGGCGCCCGCACCGAGGAGCTGACCCTCCCCGGCTTCCGCCACGACCCCTGCTCGGCCGCCCACCCGCTCGGCATCAACTCGCCCGCGTTCCGCGCCCTCCCGCTGGAGCGGTACGGCCTGCGCTGGCTGCACGCCGACCTGCCGATGGCGCACCCGTTCCCCGACGGCAGCGCGGCGGTGCTGGCGAGGTCCGTGGCGGAGACGGCCGCGTCCTTCGGGCCACGCGACGCGGGCGCGTACCGGCGGCTCGTCGCCCCGTTCCTGCCCCGCTGGGACACCCTGATCCGGGACTTCATGTCCCTGCCGTCCACCGCGCTGCCGCGCGACCCGCTCACCCTGGCCCGCTTCGGCCTGGCCGGGCTCCCGCCCGCGACCGCGCTGATGCGCCGCTTCCACGACGAACGCGCCCAAGCCCTCTTCTCCGGCCTGGTCGCCCATGTGATGGCCCCGCTCAACGGCCTCGCCACCGGCGCCATCGGCCTGGTCTTCGCCCTGGCCGCGCACGCCCGGGGCTGGCCGGTGGCCGAGGGCGGCTCCCAGTCGATCTCCGACGCGCTCGCGGCGTACCTGAAGGACCTCGGCGGCGCCGTGCACACCGACTACGAGGTCAAACGCCTGGACGACCTCCCGCCCGCCCGCGCCTACGTCTTCGACACCTCACCCACCGCGCTCGCCCGCATCGCGGGCTTCGGCGGCTACTACGACCACTACCGCTACGGCCCCAGCGTCTTCAAGATCGACTACGCGCTGGACGGCCCGGTCCCGTGGACCGCCCCCGAGGCGCGTATCGCGGGCACCGTGCAGATCGGCGCGAGCCGGGCCGAGATCGCCGACGCGCTGCGCGCCGCCTCCCGCGAGGGTCGCGCCCCCGAGAAACCCTTCATGATCACCGTGCAGCCCAGCGTGGCCGATCCCACCCGCGCGCCCGAGGGCAAGCACGTCTTCTGGACCTACGGGCACGTCCCGAACGGCTGGGACGGCGACCTCACGGACGCGATCGAACGCCAGCTGGAGCGGTTCGCCCCCGGCTTCCGCGACCGCGTCCTCGCCCGCGCCACCGCGGGACCCGCCGAGATGGCGGCCCGCAACGCCAACTACGTCGGCGGCGACATCGCCTGCGGCGCGGCCTCCGGCCTCCAGCTCCTGCTGCGCCCCCGGCTGACGGCGTTCCCGTACCGCACCCCGCACCCGGCGGTGTTCCTCTGCTCCTCCGCGACCCCGCCCGGTCCCGGGGTACACGGAATGTCGGGGCACAACGCCGCCAAGGCGGTCTGGAGGAGGCTGAGGCAGAGATGACCACGCTGCGACTCGTCCTGGGTGACATCACCCGCCAGCGCGCCGACGCGATCGTCAACGCGGCCAACTCCTCCCTCCTCGGCGGCGGAGGCGTCGACGGCGCCATCCACCGACGCGGCGGCCCCGCCATCCTGGAAGCCTGCCGCGCCCTGCGCGCCTCCTCCTACGGCCGCGGTCTCGCCACCGGCCACGCCGTCGCCACCCCCGCCGGCCGCCTCGACGCCCTCTGGGTCATCCACACCGTCGGCCCCGTCTGGCAGGGCCCCGACAGCGACCCCGCCCCCCTCGTCTCCTGCTACCGAGAATCCCTCCGCGTCGCCGACGAACTCGGCGCCCGCACGGTCGCGTTCCCCGCGATCTCGACCGGCGTCTACCGCTGGCCCATGGCCGACGCGGCCGCGATCGCCGTGGAATCGGTCCGCCTGACGCCGACGGAGGTGGAGGAGGTCCGGTTCGTCGTGTTCGACGAGGGGGCGTATGGCGCGTACTCCGGTGTGCTCGGCGAGGTCACTGGGGGCTGACGGGGGCCAGGTGGGAGGGTAGGGAGAGGGTGCCCGAATTCTTGAGGGCGTCGAGCCGTGCGCCGGGGGAAACGACCTGCATGTCACTGAGCCCTTTTCAGTAATGTTTGGCTCGTGCTGCGCTGGTCTGTCTACCGCACTCCTTTTCGCGGACCCGTTCCTAGCAGAGCTCCACTCCCGTCTGGTGCTGAGTCGGCATCCCGTGAGCCGGTGCCACCACGCAGGCACCGGCTCACGGGAAGATCCTCTGCCGGGCAGCCGACCCAGACATCACCTATTCACGTTCGTTAGTGTTTGACTCATTGGCAAGACCCTGAGGAGGGTGCGAGATGAAAATGACCTCAGAAAAGGCGCTTATTCAGCTGAGCGACAGAGCATCGGCCAAACGTCGTTCGGCTGCGAAGCGGCTCGGCGAACTGGCGGACGAGGTGGCGGGCCCGGCGCTGCTGCACGCGCTCCAGCGCGAAATCAGCGACAGCCGTACCTGGGAAACCCAGTACGAAATGGTCATGGCTCTAGGGGCTTGCGATTACCGACCCGCCATCTCATTCCTGGCCGAACTGGCTCAGCGGCCGATGGACGACACCGCGCTGTACGTGGCACTGGGTGACTCGATCGTCCGGCTGCGAAGTGCTCAAGAGGGTTACGCAGCCCCGCTGGAATGGTGTATGGATCGCGGAGATCCCTCACTTGTTGACGGCGCCCTTCGTGCCGTAGCGGCAATGCATGCGGACCTCGAAGTCGGGACCGTCGACCGTATCTTGGACTTCCTCGATCCGCTCGATCCCTATGACGGACTCCGTTATTGGGCTGCGGTCGCGGCAACAGAATGGCCCGGTGGCCGAGCCCGTATGTTTCTGGAATCCTGCGCAAAAGGCCCCAGGAGGGACGTGGCCGTCGCCGCGGCCACGTCCCTGGAAAGCCGGTGTCAAGGCCTGAAGGGGCAGCCCTGAATCACCGTCGCCTTTGGTGTATCACAAGTCAGGCTATGTCCTTCCACCAGGTGAGAGGCTCTCCCTGCTCGTCAAACACGTTTCCATATTCCCATTCCACTCCGTCTTCGGGAAGTGTGGCCAAGAGTGACTCGATCGATGGGAACCCGACCCTGACCGGAAAGGTCAGAACCACGAGCGACTCAAGCTCGCCATCGACTCGTCCGCCAATCGTCGCCGCGTTCCCCTTGAAGGATTCGATGACATCGGCGGGAACTCTTGCGTGGAACACTTGGACAGCGATGTTCCCACCCCGCTCGACTACCCTCGCGCTCTTGTTGCGCTCGTCGTACGCGATCACATCACCAGCCGCGATGCCTCTGCAAAATCCAGGCGAAAGGCGGACAAGGTAGTGACCGTCGTCGACGGGGGTGACGGCCACCACTTCATCGGCAGTGGCCCCCTGCTGGGACTCCACCTTGATTCGAATCCCAGTGAAACTGCTGCAGCTAGTCAAATCTTCCGAATCCGGCACCACAACCTCCTCTCTCGGCACATGACTTTCCCTTGGTGGGAGCACCTCGGTTCTGGGCGCTGCTGTTGCACGCAGCCCCTTCTATGCACAGATTCTCCGGCTCCAGGTTTCCTCGCTTACTCCTGGGCACGTTGGCGTGACCTATCTGGACGTTGTCCGGGTTGGTGGTTTTCATTCCGCAACGCCAGCATCGAAGAACACCATCCCCTTCTTTCATGGCTTTGGCGACCATCGCATCACGGATCGAAGTGGGAACGGTCTTCCCCGCCGTCAGTCCGCCACGACTGGCAGCCATCTGAGCAGGCGAAGCGACTTCTCCGTCTCGCAGTACGAAGAGCGGCAGCTGACAGACTTCCGGCTTATCTGTGTCGGCATTGTGAACCAGGACCGGAGTGGCGCCCGCCAGCACATAGTACGTATGCAGCTGCTGAACGGTGAGGTTCCAGCGGTCCGCCGTGCCAGGGGTGACCCGCGTGGTGACGACGTAGGCGTGGCCGTTGGTGGCCGTGTTGAGGGCGTCGCCGTGGTGGAGCTTGCCGGCGGGGACCCAGGAGTGGGTGGTGTCGTTCCAGAAGGGGTGGTTGGAGGTGGTGTGGAGGGTGGCGGTGTGGCCGCCCTTGGTGCGGACGGTGACGTCGAGAAGGTCGTGGTCGTGGTTGACCCAGACGTGCTGGACCTTGCGGGGGCCCTGGTGCTTGCCCGTCTTGGGGTTGGCGGACTCGACCTTGTCGCCGGTCTTGATCTTCCCGATCGCCTTGGTCTTGCCGCCCCCCATCAGGACCTTGGTGTCCGGGGAGAAACTGCACGGGCAGCTGCACGACTTCCCTGCGGAAGACTCACCGTCACCGGCGGCCGACTTCTTCGGCGCCTTGAGGCCACCGCCCTCGCCCGCTTCGCCGGCCTTGGCGGTTCCGCCGGCCGACTTCGGCGCGCCGGAGCTGACCGACTTGGCCGCGGAGGAACCCGCTGCCGCGTCTTCCCCGACAGTGGCGTCGACTGCGGCTGCGCCTCCCGCCGATGCCAGGGTGCCGGCACCGAGGAGGGCTGAACCGCCTTCCGTGATCGCGGCGGTGACACCGCCCGCGATCGCGCCTTCGACGCCTCCGAACGCGGCGCCTTCGAGCATGGCGCCGCCGATGGCGCCGATACAGGCACCGGCAGTGGCGACGATGCAGGCGGCCGCACCGATCGCTGCCACGGTGAGGAGCGTGGCGACGATGGCCGTCTTGTGCTTCTTGATGAACTTGTCCGCGGCCTTCTTGGCCTTCTTCAGCGCACCGCCGATCGCCTTGCCGGCGCTCTTCAGCTTTTTGACGGCGTTGTGGTAATGCCGTGTCGCGGATTTGATCGCGTGGTGCACGACTTGGCGGGCGCGATGGTAGTAGTGCTTGGCGTAGTGATAGATGGCGGGATGGTGATCCCGGACGTATTTGACGGCCTTCTTGGCATAGTGCTTGGTCGCGCCGACGATTCCGTGCTTCTTGACCTGCTTGATGACGTTGTGGATGTGCTTGACGGCGGCCTTGAGATGGCGTCGCACGCTGGAGTGGTGCCAGGCGTGGGATGCCTTCTTCTTGACCTTGTGTGCCACGTGCTTCACCGCGCCCCACAGCGACCAGTGGCCGGTCGGGTCGGTGTTGATCAGCGGGTTGTCGCTGCCGTAGGCGAAGCGGTCGGCGTTGACCGAGTCGGGGACGGGGCTGTTGGCGACGGTGTCACGGGAGGTGAACTGACCGGTGTTGGGGTTGTACCAACGCGCGGCCATGTCGACCTGGGAGGTGTCCGGGTCGGTCCACTCGGACTGGTAGCCCAGGGCCCCGACCATGCTCTGCATGGCGAGGACCTTGCCGAACGGGTCGTAGGTGGTCGATCCGGTCAGGGCCGCGCCGGAGTCGGTGAACTGGCCGACGACGTCGTCGTGGACGTCGGTCATGGCCAGCACCTTGGTGCCGCCGGCGTTGATGCCGAACAGCGCGCCACCGGGGTCGCGGCTGTAGGTGGTGGTGCCGTCGGAGGCGAGGTCGTTGCCGGTGCCGGTGTAGGCGAAGGACTGCTTGGCGGCCCCGATGCCGGCGGTGACCATCCGGTCCAGGCCGTCGTAGGCGTACGTCTTCGTGCCGGAGGTGATCACCCGGTTGAAGGCGTCGGCGGTCGTGGCGATGTTCTGGCCCTGCGTGTCGGTGACCGAGCGCAGGGTGCCGCGGGCCGTGTAGCTGTAGTCGCTGTGCCCGTCGTAGGTCAGTTCGTTGCGGGCGTTGTAGGTGTAGGTGTCCGCTCCGACCCGGGTGCGGTTGCCCGCGCCGTCGTAGCCGTAGGTGGCGGTGGTGGTGCCGTTGTTCCAGGAGGTGAGCCGGTCGGCCCAGTCGTAGGTGTAGGTGTTGGACGCGGCCCCCGCGAATCCGGTCGTGGTCTTGGAGGTCTCGTTGTCGTTCAGGTCGTAGCCGTAGGCGATCGACGCCTCGGTCCCGCCCGCCGGCTTGGTCAGGGTGTCGCTGGTGAGCCGGTGCGCCCAGTCGTACTGGAGAGCGCGGCTCGCCTTGCCGGTGCCGTAGGAGATGGCCGTCGGCAGCGACATCTGGTTGTAGCTGACGGTGGCGGTGGACCCGGTGGTGGCGTCGTTGATGGTCTTCAGTCGGCCCGCGGTGTCGTAGCCGTAGGTGGAGGTGCCCGCCGCGTCGGTGCGCCTGGTCATCTGCCCGTCGCCGCTGTAGGCGAAGGAAGAGGTACCTGACGGTCCGTCGGTGCTCAGCAGGTCGCCGCGGTCGTCGTAGGTGAAGGTGTCGTCCGAGCCGGGGGCGGCGGCGGAGGTGACGCGTCCGTCGGCGTCGTAGCCGAAGGTGTGGTCCGCGGTCGTCGCCTCGGCGCCACTGCCGGTCTGCCTGGTCAGGTCTCCTGTGGTCGGGTCGTAGGAGTCGGTGACGGCCACGCCGCCGGGGGACGTCTGCTGCGTCACCCGCGCGTCGGCGTCGTAGGCGGTGGTGTAGGTGCGGTCCGCGACGGCCGGGTAGGCCGGCGTGGACGGTTCGATCTGCGACTCCGGCAGGCCCCACTTGTTGTACGTGGTCAGCCAGTCGTGTCCGGCCACGGGGTTGCCCGAGGCGTCGTAGCCGTTGCCATCGGTGAACCGGGTGAGGTTGCCCACCGGGTCGTATCCGAACGAGGTGGTGATCGACTGTCCGGCCGCGACCGGCTGTACCTCCTTGGTCACCATGCCCGTCGCGTCGTAGGCGAGGGTGGTGGTGTGGCCGTTGCCGTCGGTGGAGGACGTCAGGTTGCCCGCAGGGTCGTACTGCGCGGAGGTGGTGCGGCGCAGCATCGAGGTCGCGTCGTACTCCCCGGTGCCGACTTCGTTGCCGAAGGAGTCGTAGGTGCTCGTCGAGAAGGTGCCGTCCGGGTTGGTGACCTTGGTCGGGCGGCCGTCCAGGTCGTAGGAGTACTGGGTGGTGTTGTTCGCGCCGTCCACGACCGTGGTCTGCTCACCGGCCGCGTTGTAGGTGAACGACGTGGTCACACCGTTCGGCGACACCGACGAGGACAGCAGGGCGCCGGGGGCGTCGTAGTGGTTGGTGGTGGTGTACGCGGACTGGGAGGGCCGGCGCTCGACCTGGGTGGAGGTGAGCTGGTGGCCCAGGTAGTCGTAGGTGGCCTGGGCCACCGCGCCGGTGGGGTCGGTCACCGACAGCACGTCGCCGTTGGTGTCGTAGACGGAGTGGGCCGTGCGTCCGCCCGGCAGTGTCTCGTCGACCTGGTCGCCGAGCTGGTCGTAGGTGTACGAGGTGACCTTGCCCAGCGCGTCGGTCTCGCTGGTGATCTGACCGGCCGTGTTGTACTGCGTGGTCGTCACCGGCGTGATCGGCGTCGAGGAGCCCGGCGGCGTGTACGAGGGCAGGGTCTGTGAGACCTGCTGGCCCAGTGGGTCGTACCCGGTCGTGACGACGTTGCCGCTCGGGTCCTTGGTCTCCGCCACGTCGCCGAAGGTGTTGTAACCGGTGTACATCACCGGGTGCGAGGCATTGACGGTCGAGGTGCCCGTGGCCGCGTCGACCGTCTCCGAGTTCGCCGTCGGCGCCGTCGCGACCGCGGGGTTCCCCGCCTCGTCATAGGCGTAGGACGTGACGTTGCCGTTCGCGTCGGCCTCCCAGACCGGGAGTCCTCGCTGGTCCAGGTCCGCCCGTGTGGTGTGCACGGTCGAGTTCGCCGCGGGGAGCGTTCCGCCGTACAGGCTGGAGACCTGCGCGGGGGACAGTGCGCTGGAGTAGGCCTGGACGTCGGCGACCGAGCCGTTGGCGAACTCGCCCCAGCTGCCCGCGCTCAGTTTGCGGGCGATGTCGAAGCTTCCGGTGGCGTTCCAGGGAGTGGTGAAGGCCTTGGTGCCGGCCAGGGTTCCGTTGACGTAGAGGCTGAACTGGCTCGCGCCGGCGTCGTAGACACCGGTCAGGTGGGTCCACTGGCCCACGGTGGGAGTGCCGCCGTAAGCGGCGGTCCAGGTGGCACTGGCCGTGTCGCCGGAGTGACCGCCGAAGGCCCAGCTGTTGGACCCGGAGGAGTAGTACAGCTGGAAGGCGCTGGTGGTGGCGCTGTTCTGGGAGAGGAAGGTGGAGTTGCTCGCCGCGGAGCCGAGCTTGACCCACGCGGAGACGGTGTAGCTGGTCGCGGTGTCCAGGACGGGACTCGAGGTCTCGGCGTAGGAGGCGGAGGTCCCGTTGAACACGGCGCTGCCGCCGTGGTCGGTGGACCTCGTCACCGCGCTCGTGGCGGTCGCGGGGTTGTTCGCTCCCGAGGAGTCCGCCGCGTTGGTGCCGGAGGTCTCGTTGAACTTCCAGCGGCCGACCGGCGCGGTGGTGCCGTCGTGCACCGTGGACGAGAGGGTGTTGCCGAGCGCGTCGTAGGAGTAGGACGTCGTCTCCGGCGCACCGGACGCGCCGGTGTGCGTGGACGTGACCACGTGGTCGTCCGGGTCGTACGACACCGTGTCGCTGCGGTTGACGCCCGAGGGGTCCAGCGTCGTCGTCGTGGTGCGGGACGCCGCGTCCACCGCGTAGGTGGTCGTGGTCGCGCCGTCGTTCGAGATTTCCTTGATCAGGTTGTCGGCCGCGTCATAGGTGTTGGCCTGCTCCACGAACGACTTGGGGTGCGCCGGGTCCGTCACCGCGTCCGTGCGCGTGATCGTCACCGGGAGCCCGTTGTCCGTGTAGGTGTAGGACGTCGTGAAGCCCATCGAGTCCGTGACCGAGGAAAGACGTCCCGCCGGGTCGTACGCGCGCGAGTCCAGCGTCAGGGTGCGCGCGGCGGAGGGGTTGTCCGGGTCGCCGATGTAGCCGGGCTGAGTGGTGATGATCCCGCGGTTGTCGGCGTCGAAGGTGTAGTCCGTCTCGTTGCCGGACGGGTCCACCTCCTTGACCGCGTTGCCGTACACGTCATACGTGTAGGTCGTGGTCTGGAGCGTCTTGTCCGTGCCGTCGGCGTTGAAGGCCGACACCTCCGACTGGGTGGCCATGTGGTTGCCCGAGTCGTACGTCCACTCCGTGCGCCGCGGGCCGTCCCCGCCGGTCAGGTCCTTGACCGTCTCGAGGGCCGGGTTGCCGTCGACGTCGTAGACCGTCGTCGTCTGCGCGGTGTGGGTCGCACCCGTGACGCGGTTGGTGACGCCCGGGGCGGTCTCGGAGGTGACCTGGTCGTCCTTGTCGTACGCGTACGACGTCGTCAGACCCGACGGGTAGCTGTCGGAGAACTCGGTCCTGGTCAGCTTCCGGCCGATGTTGTCGTAACCGAATGCCACCGACGCGCCGTTGGCGTCGGTCTGCCGCGCCAGATCACCGTTGTGGTTGTACGAGTACGTCGTCGTCGCCCCACCCGGCGTCACCGTCGACGCCTCCAGATACGCCGGCGCGTTCCCGCTGTCCGCCGCGGGCGTGGTCGACGTGGTGTACGTCGTGGTGGTGGTGCGGCCGCTGGGGAAGCCGGGGACCGGTGGGGTGGTGACCGTCGTCTGGTTGCCGTACTGGTCGTAGGCGTAGCTCGTCAGGTACGTGTTGTCCGTGGGGCCCGAGGAGCGGCCGTCGCGCTCGGTCAGGAGCAGGTCGTTGCGCGGGTCCGGCGTGGGGTTCGCGGTGGTGTCGTCCGGATAGTAGGTGTAGTAGTCCGTCTCGCAGAGGTTCTGTGCCTGGTTCTGGCACGTCGTCTTGGAGACCACGTTGCCGCGCACGTCGTGCCCGGTGGTGGTGGTGTTCCCGTCCGGGTCGGTGGTGGTGTAGAGGAAGCCGGAGGTGTCGTAGCCGTAGGTGGTGCGGTTACCGAGGGCGTCGGTCTGGTAGAGGACGCGGTCGCCGTTGTCGACGTCGTAGCCGTAGGTGATGTACTTCGTCGACCCGTCGGTGGTCGGCACCTGGATCTGCACCGTGCGCACCGGGGCGACGCCGGAGGAGGACTTGAACGCCGTCCACTCCTGCGACACCTGGGCGGCGCTCAGCGCCGAGCGGAAGACGGCGACGTCACCGAGCGAGCCGTTCCAGTAGTCGGTCTGGCTGCCCGCGTAGAGCGCGCGGCCGATCTGCAGGGAGCCGGTGGCGGACCACACGTTGGGCCGTGCGACCGTGCCCTGGAGCGTGCCGTTGACGTAGAGCGAGAGCAGGCCGGTCGAGGCGTCGTAGGTGGCCGCGAGGTGGGTCCACTGGCCGGTCGTCGCGGTGGCGGTCGAGTACACGGCCTGGGTGGTCAGGTTGCCGCTGGAGGAGTCCGCCGTCGGTACGCGCAGCGCCCACTTGTTCTGGCTGTGCTCGTAGCCGAGGTAGAACCCGGCGTGGTACGTGCCGTCCTGGCTGACGGCCGTGTAGTTGCGCGTGTTGGTGCTGAGGTTGACCCAGGCCGAGACGCTGAAGTTCTTGGAGGTGTCGACCTCCGACCTGCCCGGACTGGCGTAGGAACTGGAGGCGTTGGCGAACGTCGCCGCCTTCACGTCGGCGGCGCTGTACGGCCCGGCCGTGCCGAGGGTGACGTTGTTGTAGGTGGCGCGGCCGGTGTTGACCTCGTTGGCCGCGGAGGACCCGGAGGAGTCGCTCAGCCGCCAGTAACCGGAGGGCCCGGCGCCCATCACCGAGGAGCGGTAGACCTGGGAGGACCCGGTCACCGTCGGCGGGACCAGCTTCCACACGCCGCCGTTGTTGTCCGTCTCCTGGGAGATGGTGTCGTCGACGGCGTTGTACTGCACCGTGTTCTGCGTCTTGCCCGACGGCAGGGTGATGGTCTGGAGCACCTTCGCGGACGCGGTGGCGGCCGTGTACTGGTTGGTGACGGTCGCGGCGTCCAGCGGCTGGTTGAAGATCGCCGCCTCGGCCATCAGGCCGCTGTAGTGCCCGAGGGTGTCGGTGGGCATGTCCGGCCAGCCATGGGTGTCCACGCCCGCGCCGAAGGTGACGTACGGCTGGTTCCACGACCACAGGCTGCCGGCCAGGGTGCCGGACAGGGCGCCGTCGAGGTACATCGACTGGGTGTTGCCCGCGGAGGTGAGGACCACGTGGTGCCAGGCGTTGTTGTTGACCGTGGTCGCGGACTGGATCGGGGCGTTGCAGCCGGCGGTCGTCGCGAAGCAGCCGTGGAGCTTGCCGTTGGTGCCGATGTAGATCGCCGGGGTGTTGTACTTCGTGTTGGCGACCGGGTTGGAGTCGGTCAGCGGCTTGTCACCGTAGTAGAACAGCACCCCGCCGGCCTGCGCCGTCTTGAACCACAGGGACACCGAGGCGTACGTGCGCGTCGCGCCCGGGGTGGACGGTATCGACAGGTACGAGCTGGTGCCGTTGAACGACGCGGCGTGGCTGCTCGCCAGCGGACCGGCCGAGCCCAGGGTGACGTTGTGGTAAGTGCCGTTGAGGTTGCCCTCGTTGGTGTCCACGCCGTCGGTGGCCGTCGTGCCGGACGTCTCGCCCATGCGCCAGTAGGCGAACGGGTCCGCGTCCAGGACCGTGGTGCGGTAGTGGTTGCCGGCCGCGTAGCCGTAGGAGGTGCAGTGCGTGGCGTCAGCGGGCGGGCAGACCTTCGTCAGGTTGTCGCCGCTGTAGCTGTAGCTCCAGGTCGCGACGGTGCTCGAGTCGCCCGCCGTCGAGGGGTCGGTCGCCACCGTCGCCACGTGGGAGACGGTCGCGCCCGAGGGCTTCGACCAGGTGAGGTTCAGCGTCCGGCCGGAGACCTTTGAAGTGATCTTGGTGAGCTGGCCGGAGGTGTAGTCGAAGGTCTCCGCGCGGCCCGCGTAGTCCGTGATCGAGGTGATCGCGTACGCGCCGGTCCTGCCCGTGATCCCTGTCTGGAAGAGATAGGCGGTGTCGTCCTTGTCGACCAGCTTGTAACCGGCGGACGGTGTGGTGGTCGCGGTCAGCGAGGCCCAGCGTCCCGGCGGCGGGGTGAAGGAACCGTCGGCGTTCTTGCCGAAGCCGACCTGCGAGCCGTCGGGGTAGGTGATGTTGACACTCGTCACCGCGCCCGAGGAGTCCTTGGCCTCCGCGGCCTCCATGTCCGCGACCGTCGACCAGCCCGCGCCGAACGCGCCGTCCACGCGCGGGTCCAGGGAGTTGTAGTCACGCTCGACCGACAGCGAGGGGCCCACCGTCTGCACGTCGGCGTCGGTGTCGGAGGTGGTGTAGTTGCCGACGGCCGGGTCGAAGTCGTGTCCGTCGGTGTTCTGCGACAGGCCCGAGGTCACGGCGGGCTGCGGCACCACGGCCGTGATCTCGCTCTGCGTCCACGGCGAGTAGAGCAGGCTGTCGTAGGTGCGCACCTGCCACAGATAGGTGCTGCCCCAGGCCATCTTCCCCGAGGGGACGGTCCAGTCGCCGCCGCTGATCAGCCCCGAGTCGGAGATCACCGCACCGGTGGAGGCGTTCAGGAGCTGGAACTGGTACTTCAGCGCCGAGCCCGGGTAGTTGTCCGAGTCGTAGCCGTACGCCACCAGTTCCGGCTTCAGCGTCTGGGCGTTGTAGTTGTCCGGCGGGTACGAGGCGTCGATCTGCGGCGCCGTGTTCGCCGTCATCGTCAGGTCGAGATAGGGGCGGTAGCCGGAGGGGGCGTTGACCGAGTCGAACTGCTTCCAGTGCAGGCCGTCGTCGGTGGGCGCGTACAGCGCGAGGCCGTGGTTGCTCTTGGTGCCGTCGGCTATGCCGTTGAACCAGGCGCTGTCCAGCGGCACCGTCATCCACGCGCCCGTGGTCCGCGTCCCGTTGTTGTTGGTGCACGCCGCGCCCGGGTTGGCGGTGACCTGTCCCAGCGCGGTGCTGTCCCACGCCGGGCCCGGGTAGGACGTGACCGCCGAACCCGACCACGAGGCGCTGATCGGGGCGACGGAGAACTGCTCCGGAGTGCAGGTCGCGGCCCAGATGTCGAACAGGTGCAGACTGGACGCCGATATGGACTGACCGCTGACCATGTCGGTCAGGCCCGTCAGATGCAGGAACGAGTTCGCGCTGTGCGAGCCGGAGTCGTAGGAACCGACCTTCAGCACGTCCTCGGTCGAGTGGTCACCGGTGCCGCCGGACTCGGCGTACGTGCTGTCGCTCACGGCCAGCGTCGGGTCCACGGTGACCGGCCACGCCCGGTCCGGGTCGGCCAGCCACGACGGGTCCGCCGTCATGGTCAGGGTCCAGGCACCGTCGGAGTGCGCGAGGCCGTAGTCGACCGCGCGCGAGGTCGCCGCTTCCCCGGACTTGGGGTTCACGCTCGCGTCCTGCATGAACGCGTGCGGAATCCGCTGTGCCACGGCACCCGAGGCGTCGGCGAACTCGACCGCCCCGTCGTGGGTGAGCCGGGGCGTCAGGCCCTTGGTGTCGAGCGTGAACGACCACGACGTCGGCGCCTGCGCCGAGGACAGGACGAGCTTCTCCTTCACGCCGTCCGTCAGCGGCACCAGCCTCAGATCCGTGTCCGGCAGCACACCGGCGTACGTCACCGTGCCGTCCGCGTCCGTGCTTCCCGGCACGTCCGCCGCGTCGTTCAGCGCGTACGACACCTGCTGCCCGGCATCCGACTCCACCGACGCGAGCCGCGTGTCCCCGGCCTCGCCGGCCAGGTCCACCGCCACGTCGTTGGCCTTCTCCTGCCAACGGCCGGAGGACTTCACGAGCGTGGTGTCGATCGGCTTCCACGAACCGTCCGGGGCACGGAAGTTGTGACGGGAGAAGTACACCCGCCGGGTCGTCGTGCCGTTCGCGTTGTGGAACAGGTCGACCGTCGCCGACGAGGCGGCGGCGTCACGCCTGCTCGTCGCGGCGACGAACCCGTCACGCCCGTCGGTCACCGCCGCGCCCGTGGCCGACTGCTTCGCACCGCGCCGGTGCCGGGCGTACTCGGCCAGCTCCCCCTTGCCCCGGCCAGGCTTGTGACCGCGCCCGCCCCTGGCCCGGGTCCGCGCCGACGACGCGGTGTGGCCGAGGCCGCTCGCCGAACCGCCCAGCTGCCTGGGCAATTTCAGGGACGAGGAGTGCAACCAGTCCCAGAGCCCCGACATCGACAGCTTCGGCATGCTCACCGCCGACAGCGTCATTCCCTGCGCCATCGCCTCGTCGGCGCTCGGCAGGAACGACAGAATGAAACAGACCACCAGGGTGAGCACACGGGCCGCCATCCGGCGGCGATACAACCAACGCGGCGATCGTGCCGACCGATGACGTGGGACGGGAAACATGAGCTGTCCTTTGCGAACACACAGCGAACACAAAACAGCTCGATAGTTCCCGAGACGATCACACTCTGACCATAGTCAGTTGATCTTCTTACTTGATCCTTAAGCGTGCGGACCGCTGGCTTCCGTATTCGGCCGACATGCCTTTTTTGCGGCCGGGTTGCATCGCATCGTTGAGCATGTGTCAGGAGGTGCCGGTCAAAGAGGCCACCGCTCCGCGCACGCCTTCCCGCACCTGTGCCGCGTTTCCCGCCTTCACCACTGAGACGTTTGCCGAATCCGATCCGTCTCCCACCACCACGAAACGCACGCCCTTCTGATGGGGTGCCACGGACCGAGCCGCCCGGACCTCCGCCGAACCGACGGCCACCACCACCGAACAGTGCTCCTGCACCAGGGAGTTGACGTACGGCACGACATTCGCCTGGGTGTCCGGCCCCATCGCCGACAGGAAACTCACCCGCGCCCTGGTCGCACGGGAAGCCTCCTGCATACCGGCCCACACCGGCGCCGCGGGCACCCCCGGCGCGACTCCGCGGCTGTCGGCGAGCAGACAGGCGTCCACGTCCCGGTACACCCGGGCCGTCGGCAACTCGCCCCCGCTCTCGGACGCGGGCCACAGGCAGACTCCCGCCACCCCGGCGAGCACCACGGCGCCGAGCCCCGCGCCGAAGGCGGCCGGACGCCTGCGCACCGGCCCCGGCAGAGCCTCTCGGATCCGCCCCACCCACCGCCACGACGCCTGCATGTCCGTCCCCTTCCGGAACACCGGGAGTGATGATCACCCCGCGAGGAGGCGAGAATAGAACAGCGGTTCCGTCTCGTGAACTTCGCTTCCGCCGTCGAAGCGGGGCGCCGACCCTTCAGCGCAGCGCGAGCCGGGCGACGACCGCGCGGTGGTCCGTGCCCGGGACGGTGCGTTCCGTCACGGAGAGGGCCGCCAGACCGGAGCCGTGCAGGACGTGGTCGAGCTGGACCAGGGGCGGGATCGGGGACTTGCCGACGGGCCAGGTGCGGGCCCAGCCGTGGCCGAGTTCGGCGTGGGAGTCGGTGAGGCCGCCCGAGGTGAGGAGGGTGCGCATCCGGGCGTGGTCGAGGGAAGCGTTGAAGTCGCCGAGGAACACCGTGTCGGAGCCGTCGGCGCGGGCGACCTCGGTGAGGGCGGTCATGTCACGGCCCCAGCGGGCGGCGTCACCGAGCGGGTAGTAGGTGTGTACGGCCACCAGCCGTACCGTCCGGCCGCCGACCGTCACCCGCGCGGTGGTCTGGGGCCAGGCGGTGTCGGCCTTCAACGGGCCGCCGTGCGTCAACGGCAGCCGGGAGTACAGGGACGAGTCGTTCTCGGGATGCAGTTCCCGGTACGGCAGCACCTTCCCCAGCCCGGCCTTCGCGAGCGCGGTCACCCCGGCGGACGGCAGCTCCTGCACCGCCAGCACATCGATCCGCTCGGACCGCACCAGCCGTACGACCGCCTCCGCATCCGCCTTCCCCACATGGGTGTTGAGCGTGACCACCCTCAACTCGGCCGCCCCGGAAGGGATGTGCTGCCGATCCGGTACGAACCGGGGCACCAGCAACGCCACATGAGCGGCCGCGAGCAGCGCCGCGACGACGATCACCGGCCGGGAGCGCAGCGCCCGCACCGCGAGCACCAGGACCAGCACGAGCACGCTCAGCACGGCGGCGTACGGGAACAGCACCACGGGCACGGCGAGCGGCGTCCCCCCGTCCAGCCCGCCCGCCCGCACGAGGAGCAGGACGGACAGCGGGACGAACACCACGCCCCACCCCAAGATCTTCCCGAGCCCGCCGACGCTCACTGTCCCCACCTCTCGACCTCTCGCCCGAGCCCAGGAGGTGATCACTCCGGCCCGTGAAGGGGGACGGCGCCGATGGCTCGCCGGTTGCACAAGGTGGGTGACCGCTCGCCGGTTGCATAAGGTGACCGCGATGAACGACGACGCGCGGATCACGGCCCTGCTCCACACCCTGGACCGGCTGCCCGGCCCCGACCACCTGGAGTTTCCCGACGGCTTCGACCTCGCCCGGGCGAAGACGCGAGCCATCCGGCTCAAGGACCACCTGACCCGGGACTTCGGCCACCCCTGCCGCCTGGACGACCAGAACCAGGACGCCAGTTACTACTGCGAGGTCGACGTGCCGGGCGAGGCGACCGGTGCGGGCGTGCCCCTCGTCCTGCGGCTGAGCAACTTCGGTGACCTGGCGGCCGTGACGGTACCGGGGCCCCTCGGCCAGGAGAGCCCGGAGGGCGCCGTCGCGGCGGAACCGCTGCGCATGGCCGACACCGCTCTCCGCGACCTCGGCTACACACCGGTGCCCGTACGGCTGCTGCACCGGCCCTACGACGGTGTGAGCACCTGGCTCGCCGCCGAGGAGCCCGATCGGGCCACCTGGTGGACCCGCTTCTTCGACTACCTGTGACACGCCCGACCCCCTCACCTGCGAGGCTTGCGGCGGTCGGGTCGGCGGAGTTACCTGGAAGTATCCGGCGGTGAAGCGAGGGTTCGAGGCCACGGTGTCGACCGGGGGCCCGCTCTTTGCGTACGCCCTCGGCGCGGTCCGCGCTCGCCACCGTCATCCGGCGTCAGACGCGGGAGGTGACAGAGGTGAGAGCCGTTGTCTACGAGAGGCCCTTCAGTGTCACGGTCGCGGAGGTGGAGGACCCGCAGATCCTGCACCCCAACGATGTGATCGTCCGGGTCACGTCGTCCGCGATCTGCGGCTCGGACCTGCACATGTACGAGGGGCGCACGGCGGCCGAGCCGGGCATCGTCTTCGGCCACGAGAACCTGGGCGTGATCGAGGAGGTCGGCGACGGCGTGACCTCGCTGAAGGTGGGCGACCGTGTCGTCATGCCGTTCAACGTCGCGTGCGGGTTCTGCAAGAACTGTCTCGCCGGGGAGACCGGGTTCTGTCTGACGGTCAACCCCGGCTTCGCGGGCGGTGCCTACGGCTATGTGGCCATGGGCCCGTACATGGGCGGTCAGGCCGAGCGGCTGCGGGTGCCGTTCGCCGACTTCAACTGTCTGAAGCTGCCCGAAGGGGACGAGAACGAGACGGACTACGTCCTGCTGGCCGACATCTTCCCGACCGGCTACCACGGCTGCGAACTCGCCCAGGTGTCGCCCGGTGAGACCGTCGCGGTGTACGGGGCAGGACCGGTCGGCCTGATGGCCGCCTACTCGGCGCTGCTGCGCGGCGCGTCCAAGGTGTTCGTCGTCGACCGCGTGCCCGAGCGGCTCGCCAAGGCGGCGGAGATCGGGGCCATCCCGATCGACTTCACCCAGGGCGACCCGGCCGAGCAGATCAAGGCCCAGACGAACGGAGAGGGCACCGACAAGGGGATCGACGCCGTCGGCTACCAGGCCCAGAAGGGCGACGAGGCCCACCACGAGGAACCCGCGATCGTCCTCAACCAGCTGGTGGAGACGGTCCGCCCGACCGGCAGGCTCGGCATCCCGGGCCTGTACGTGCCGTCCGACCCCGGTGGCCCCGACGAGCACGCCAAGCACGGCCAACTCCTGGTCTCGATCGGCAAGATGTTCGAGAAGGGCCAGAAGATGGGCACGGGCCAGTGCAACGTCAAGCGGTACAACCGCCAGCTGCGCGACCTGATCACCTCCGGCCGCGCCCGCCCCAGCTTCGTGGTCTCCCACGAACTGCCGCTGGAGGAGGCCCCGCAGGCGTACGAGAAGTTCGACCAGCGGATCGAGGGCTACACCAAGGTGGTGCTCCACCCGGGTCACGACCTCGCCGCGTGAGACAGCCGTCCGAGGGGGCCGCCGCACGGCACGACGGCCCCCTCGGCGGTACGGCACGACCAGTGACCGCCCGGACCAGTGACCGCCCGGTCAGGGCAGCGACACCACCTGGGCCGCGTGCGCCAGCCCCGCGCCGAAGCCGACCAGCAGGGCCGGGGCGCCGCTGGGCAGAGAGCCCCGGGACAGCAGGGCACCCAGCGCCAGGGGGATGGACGCGGCCGAGGTGTTGCCCGCGGTGACGACGTCCCGGGCGACGACGGTGTGCGGGGCGAGGCCCAGGGACCGGGCGGCGGCGTCGATGATGCGGGCGTTGGCCTGGTGGGGCACGAAGGCCGCGAGGTCGGAGAGCTCCAGCCCCGCCTCCCGCACCGCCTGCCGGGAGATGTCCGGCACGACACGGCTCGCCCAGCGGAACACCTCCGGGCCCGCCATCCGCAGCGTCGGCCACGGGCCCGGGGTCTCCCGGGTGTGCAGCCAGCTGCGGTCATGGGCGATCATGTGGTGCCGTTCCCCGTCGGAGCCCCACACCACCGGACCGATGCCCGGGGTGTCGGAGGGGCCGACCACGACCGCTCCGGCGCCGTCACCGAAGAGGAACGCCGTGCCCCGGTCCGTCGGATCGACGATGTCGCTCATCTTCTCCGAGCCGATCACCACGACGTTGCGGGCGTCGCCGGAGCGCACCAGCGAGTCGGCCAGCCCCAGGGCGTAGCAGAACCCCGAGCACGCGGCGGCGACGTCCAGGCTGCCCGCGGAGCGGGCGCCCAGCTGATGGGCGACCCGGGGCGCGGCGGCCGGGGCCTGCTCCAGGAAGGACATCGTGGCGAGCAGCACCATGCCGACGTCGTCGGGCTGGGTGCCGGACTGGGCCATCGCCTTGCGGGCCGCCTCCACCGCCATGCTGATGACGGTCTCGTCGGGGCCCGCGACGCACCGTGTCTCGATGCCGGAGCGGCGGCGGATCCACTCGTCGCTGGAGTCGATGCGGGCGCAGATCTCGTCGTTGCCCACCACTCGCGTCGGCCGGTACACGCCCACGCCGAGAATGCGCGATCCCGGGCTGCGCTCGGGCACACGGAGCCGGGCCATCACGCCTGCCTTCCCGCGGGCGCGGCCGCCGGTGCGGTCACGGCCCTCAACTCGCCGTTCTCGTAACGCCTCTTGCACGCGCGGCGCTGCACCTTGCCGCTGGACGTCTTCGACAGCGCGCCGCGCCGTACGACCAGGACCTCGTCCGGGGTGATCCGGTGCGCCTCGCGCACGGCGTCCCGGACGTGCCGGTGCAGGGCCTCGGCGCCCAGGGAGTTGAGCACCCGGCCGTCGGCCTCGACGACCACGACCAGCCGTTCGTGGGTGCCGTCGTCGCAGGAGAAGGCGGCCGCGCAGTTCGGGCGCAGACCCGCCACGGCGTGCTCCGCCGACAGTTCGATGTCCTGCGGGTAGTGGTTGCGGCCCTTGCGGATGATGACGTCCTTCAGCCGCCCGGTGACGTGCAGTTGGCCGTCGTGCAGGAAGCCGAGGTCACCGGTGCGCAGTTGGGCGGAGCCCTCGTCCTGGGCGACGCGGGCGCGGAAGGTGTCCTCGCTCGCCTCGGGGCGGCCCAGATAGCCGTCCGCCACACAGGGACCGGAGACCCAGATCTCGCCGATCCGCCCCTCGGGAAGCTCCTCCCGGGTGACGGGGTCCACGATCCGCACCCGGGTCCGCCCGACCGTGCCGCCGCTGCTGACCACGGGCACGGCGTCCTCGGCCGATTCTCCGACGGGTTCGGCGACGCCGTCGCGCAGGGACTCGGCGGACAGCCACAGCACGCCGGGCTCGCGGTCCTGACGGGTGCCGGTGACCTTGAGGGTGTTCTCCGCCAGGCCGTAGCCGGGGCACATGGCACGGGGGTCGAAGCCGTACGGCGCGAACGCCTCGGTGAAGGAGCGGATCGTGCCCCAGCGCACCGGCTCGGCGCCGTTGGCGGCCACGCGCCAGCGCGACAGATCGCCCACCTCGGCGGTCCTGCCCTCCGCGGCGGCCCGCGCGCACAGCTCGTAGGCGAAGCTGGGCGCGGCGGCGTGCGTGCCGCCGAAGCGGGCGAGGGCCTCCAGCCAGCGGGCCGGGCGCCGGATGAAGGCGTCGGGGGCCATCAGATACGACGGGATGCCCGCCCACAGCGGCAGCACGACACCGAAGAGCATCCCCATGTCGTGGAAGAGCGGCAGCCAGTTCACCACCGTGCCGTGCGGCTCACAGGGCCACAGCTCGTCGGTCTCGACCACGTTGGCGAGGAAGTTGGCGTGAGTGACCATCACCCCCTTGGGATCGCCGGTGGAGCCGGACGTGTACTGCAGCAGGGCGATGTCCTCGGGCGCCGGTGTGCCGATGTCCTCGCCGGGTACCGGCCGGCCGGCGGCCGGGGCCGGGCCGTCGGTGGCGAGCAGGGTGAGTCCGGCCAGCTCGGGCAGGTCGCCGAAGCGTTCGCGCAGATCGCGGACGACCTCGGTCGTGGTCAGGACGGTCGACGTGCCCGCGTCGTCGGCGATCCGGCGCAGCCGCAGCACCTCGTCGCGGCGCCGGGGCGTCTGTACCGGAGCGCCGGCCACGCGGCCGTACATGCATCCCAGGAGGGTGCGTACGAACTCCAGGCCCGAGGGATAGAGCAGTACGGCGCTGCGGCCGGACAGCCCGGCGGCGGCGAAGCGGGCGGCGCGCAGCCGGGCGGCGTCGTGCAGTTCGCGGTAGGTGAGCGACTCGGCCGGGTCTTCGCCGTTGCGCAGGAAGACGTAGGCCGTTTCGTCGGGCTGCTTCTCACTGCGCAGCCGCAGGGCGTCGGGAAGGGTGCGTACGTCGACGTGCGGGTTCGGTCCGGTGGTCGTCACGTTTCAGAGCTCCTTGTCGGCCCTGGCTCCTGCCTCGGGCTGGTACGACGTGCCGGTGGGGGAGGTGGGGAGCACGGCGAACGGCATCAGCGCGGCCAGCAGCAGCTCCTGGACGCTGGGGATCAGCCGCGCGTCCGCCGCGGACTCCGGTCCGCTCCCGCGCACCGGTTCGGCCCCGGCTCGGTGGTCCATGGCGTACTCCTTCGCTGTCGATCACCCCTTCGCGGGGCGGTCATGGCGCGGTAACCGCGTGCTCCGGAAAGTCCGGGAGGGGACCGGGAAAGGACGGGAAGGGACGGGAAAGGGCGGGAAAGAGCGGGAGGGGAAAGGCCCCTGTGCGCGGGAGAGCCGTGGCCCCGGGCACAGGGGCGGACGTGACCCGAGGCGCGCTAGGCCGCGGGAGCCTCGTCCGGGACCGGGCGGTCGACGGCCAGGCGCCATTCGCCGTCCTCGTTGCGGATCAGCACGTCGGTGCAGGTGCCGTGCATGTGGAGGGTCTGCCCGTCGGGGGTGGGGACGTCGAGGGAGTAGTCCACGATGAGGAGGGAGGTGTCGCCGGTGGTGTACGTCTGGAGCACGCGGGAGTCGATCTTCGGGCCGGAGGCCAGGAATTCCTTGAAGAACGCGGTGCGGGCCGCGCCCGACAGGGGGGCGCCGGAGATGTTGGAGACGGCGTCGTCGGTGTACATGGCGTCGTAAAGCGCCCCGTCGCCCGAGTTGAAGACGCGGACGAAGAGTTCGTTCAGCTTGTCCGGGTCCTCGGGAATTTCGAAGTCGATGAGATTGCTCATGGAAATACTTCTCCCCAGCTCTCCGTGTATACGTTCCGGTGGGTTGAATTGCGACGTCGGGAAGCCTCGCAGAATTCCACCCCGGACTGGTCACGGTGGGGTAACTTCGCATTCCCCGGGAGTCGGGTGACCTCGCGGTTACCCGGCGGTGGGTGCGGTGGCCGACCCGCTCGCGTCACCCCGGGTGCTTACCTCGCGGTGGGCGGTTACCTGGAAGTCAGTACTTACCTCTGGGTCGGCGACTGGTCTAAGGTCGGCTCGTGTAGCTTACGGGGAGGACGTGTCGGCCAATGCGGACAAAGTGCACCATCCGAGCGGCGAATCCTGATGAGCGGGGTCTCCCCGCGCCGGCCCACCGGAATGCGAGATTCCGGGTGGCGTGCCCCTCCGGCTTCGAATAGGAAGTCATCTTCTAGGACAGCGGGACCCGGCTGAAAAACGCCTCCGGTGGCCGGAAAGGCAACCTGGACGCCGTACCCGAGTCGTTCACTGCGAATTCAACGGGGAATCGCATGGTCGATCCGATTCGGTGTGTTCTCCTTCACATCCAGGAATGTGCGGGCTGAGCACGGCTGGGCCTACCTTCATGGAGCACGAAAACCAGTTTTCTACCGGCCGATGTGTCCTATGCGAGCGACTAGGGGGAGCTGTGCAGTTTCGCGTCCTGGGGCCTCTGGAGGCTTTGGACGATGGTTGTTCTCTCAGCCTGGGAGGCACGAAGCAGCGGGCCACGCTCGGATACCTGCTCCTGCAGGCCAACCGGGTGGTGCCGACCAGCCAGCTGCTCGACGCCCTGTGGGCTGTCGACGACGCGCCGACCTCGGCGCGCAAGATCCTGCAGAACGCCGTCTGGGGCCTGCGCAGGGCCCTCACTCCGCCGGGCGGGGGTGCGCGGGCACCCCTGGTGACCCAGCCGCCCGGCTACAAACTGACCGTCGACTCCGACGACGTCGACCTCTACCGTTTCCAGACCATGGCCGAGCGCGGCCGTGAGGCCCTGACCTCGGGCCGCTCCGAGGCCGCCGCGGCGCTGCTGCGCGAGGCGCTCGAACTGTGGCGCGGCCCCGTCCTGTCCGACCTGGTCGAGTCCGGCATCGCCTGGCCCGAGCTGTCCGCCGTGCAGAACGCCCGGCTGAACGCCATGGAGGACTACTTCGACGCGGAACTCGCGCTGGGCCGCCACCACGCGGTGCTGGGCGAGCTGGAGGCCATGGTCGAGGACACCGCGCTGCGGGAGCGCTCCAGCGGGCAGCTCATGATCGCCCTGTACCGCAGCGGCCGCCAGGCCGACGCCCTCAACGTCTACAGCCGCGTACGCGCGGTGCTCGTGGAGGAACTCGGACTCGAACCCGGCCGCGAACTCCAGACCCTGCAACAGGCGATCCTGAACCACGACCCCCGCCTGAACGTACCGGCGGCGCCGGGAGCGCGGGAGCCGTACGCGGAACCCCCGAGGGAGGGCATACGCACGGGCCCTTCCCGGCTCGCCCCCGCCGGACCCTCCGCCCTGCTGGCCGCCTCGCTGACCGCGGCCCCGTCCGGCCGGACCCCGACAGCGTTGTCCGGCCCGCGCGACGTACGGACGGACCACCGTCCCGACGTACGGACGGACCACCGTCCCGACGTACGGACGGACGGCCGTCCCGATGTGCGCGGGGACGACCGTCCCGTGGAGCCGGTGGTCCCGGCTCCCGCCGTCGCGGCGCTCGTGCCCGCCCCCGACCCCGCGACGGTGGGCGACGTGGCGATGGCCGGGAACCGGCGGCGCGGTGCGTCGGCCGGACCGGGCGGCGACGCGGCCGAACGACGGCAGGTCAGCGTCCTGCTGATGCGCGCCCAGGTCGACACCAGCGCCGTGGACGGCGACGCCGAGGCCGCCGACGAACTGCTGGAGTCGGTGTCACGGTGGGTGCACCAGAACATCGAGTACTTCGGTGGCAGGGTCACCGCGGCGATCGGCTCGATCCTGATGGCGCTGTTCGACGCCGGTGAGGACGGCGGCGACGACGCCGAGCGGGCGGTGCTCGCCGCGCTCGCGACCCGGGACGGCCTCCACTCCGCCGTCCTCCCGGGCGCCCCCGACGGCGGCGGACTGTCCTTCCGGGCCGCCGTCGCCACCGGCGAGGCCGTCCTGCGCTACCGGCCCGGCGACCTCGAACAGCCCTCGTCCATCACCGGAAAGCTGCTGAACACCTGCGACTCGCTGCTCTCCCGCGCGCAGGCCGGGGAGATCCGCGCCTGCGACGGCACCCGCACGGCCACCGAGACCATGATCGGCTACCAGCCCCTGCCAGAAGGGGACGGCAGCGGGCAGTGGGCCGTGCAGGGCATCCAGCGGGAGTACGTCGGAACGCTCAGGACGCCCACCGTGGAGCGGGAGTTCGAGCTGTCGCTGCTGACCGAACTGCTGGAGCGGACCCGGTATCGCGGGACCCCGCACGTCGTGACCGTCCTCGGCGATCCCGGCATCGGCAAGACACGCTTCCTCACCGAGTTCGGGCGTACGGTCAAGGACCGCGCCCATGTGGCCAGCGTGAGCGTGTGCCGTGCACGGCGCTCCGGCACCGACGGCGTCTTCGGGATCCAGCAACAGCTGGTGCGCGCCCTGTGCGGCATCGAGGCCGGTGACGTCCTCCCGGTCGCCCGGGAGAAACTCGTGCTCGCTCTGGGCCGGCTGGTCGAGGAGGAGCGGATGCCGAGACTGCTCGAGTGCCTGCACCAGTTCGTCGACCCCGGCGCCGAGTCCCCCGTACGCCTGACCCACACGGGCGACGAACTGGCCGCCTGGCGCCGGTTCCTGGAGCACGCCACGCTGGAGCGGCCGCTCGTCCTGCTCGTCGACGACCTGCACGGTGCCGACGACGCCGTGCTGAACTTCGTCGCGGGCCTGGCGGACTTCTCCGGCGTACCGCTCCTCGTGGTGGCCACGGCCCGGCCCGAGCTGCTCCAGCTGCGCCCGGAATGGGGCGGCGGCAAGCGGCATGTCACTACGCTCACCCTGGACCCGCTGTCGGACGCCGCCGTGGACCAGCTGCTCGACAGTCTGCTGCCCGACGACGTGCGGACGGAGGCGAAGGACCCGGCCAAGTGGCTCCGCAGGGCGCTGCGGGTGCGCCTGGGCGGGCGTCAGGACGACCGGCGGCGCTACATCCGCTCACTGCTGCGCATCCAGCCGCCCCGGGGATTCCGCCCCGGGATGCCCTGTCCGCTGGCGGGCTGACCGCTCCCGCCGGTCACCGCCTTCCGGCCGACCGCCCCGCGCGAGCTGCTCGCCGCGGGGTGGTCGGCCGGGTGGGGCGTGCGGGGCGGTCGTGCGGGCGGTCCGAGGGTTGCGGTCCAGGGTTCGGGACGGGGGTTGCGGTCCGGGGTTCGGTCCGGGGGTGTGGTGCGTACGCCGCCCAGCCCGGGTGTCTTCGCCCGCGGGCCGAGCGGTGTGCGCGATGTGCGCGGTCAGACCTTGGCGGCCTTGGCCGCCACGGGCTCGCGCTCCTCCCGGGGCGCGAGATGCTCCCGGCCCCAGGCACCGAGGGGTTCGAGCGCCTCGTTGAGGGCCACCCCCGTGGGGGTCAGCGAGTACTCCACCCGCAGCGGCGCCTGGTCGAACGTCGTCCGCAGCACGATCCCGTCGGCCTCCAGCTCGCGCAGTTGCTGGATCAGCACTTTCTCGCTCACTCCCGGAACGAGCCGTTTCAACGCCCCGAATCGGTGGGGCTGGTGACGCAGAGCCCAGAGGATGAGAACTTTCCACTTGCCGCTGATGACTTCCATCGCGGCGTCCAGGCCGCAGAAGGCCGGCCGTGCCCTCACGCTCATTTTCCCACCCCTGCCTCCGTCTCAGGCGGCCGTTCATGTGCAGGTGAAGCCAGAACCGCCAGAGTAACGCAGAGCCTCGCCCGAACGAGTGCGGGCCCGTTGTAACAAGCCCTTAACTGGCCGAAAAACAACGGTGGTCGACCGTGTCATCCGGTGTGCCGCGCGAGGGAGAATGCCGGACCGTCACACGCCGAACAACGCCTGTTCGTTCTGTTCCCGCAGTACGGCGCACAGCTCGCGCAGCGCCGCCTCCAGACGGTCCACCTCGGCGTCGGTCAGCAGGACCGACGGTTCGAAGCGAAGGGTGTCGACCGCGCTTGCCGTCGGGAACGTGCGAACGCGGTGCACGCGGAACAGATAGCCGGAGAGGGCGTAGCCGAAGATGCCCGCGGCGGCCGCGTCCCGGATCCCGGTGGCCGCCGAACCGGACTGGTCGTGGAACTCCAGCCCCAGCATCAGGCCCCTGCCCCGCACGTCCTTGACGACATCGGGGAACTCCGCGCGCAGCGACTCGAACAGCGACAGCAGCCGCTCCCCCCACTTTCCGGCCAGCCGGTACGCCTCGCCGTCACCGGCCTCGAGCAGTTCCAGGGTCTTGAGGGCGAGCGTGTTGGAGAACGTGTCCTTGGCGAAGGTCGAACTGTGCACGAGCTCGAAGTCCTTGCGGTACCGGCTCTCCCGCACCAGCGTCACCGCGGCCTTGGCGATCCCGCCGCCCAGCCCCTTGGCCAGCGTGTAGTAGTCGGCCCGCAGACCGATGAGCGAGCTGGCGAAGAACGCCCCGGTGCGGCCCATACCGCTCTGAATCTCGTCCACGACGACCGGGCAGCCGACGGAGTCACTGGCCCGCCGCACCGCCCGGGCCATCTCGGGGGAGACCAGGTGAATGCCGCCCTCACCCTGGACCACCTCCAGCACGAACGCGGCGAAGACCGGGAACGGCCGCTCCACCAGGCGTACTTCGCCGTCCTCGACGACCACGTCCAGCACGGTGGCCCGCTCCTCCTCGGTCAGCTTCGCCACGGCCTGCGGCTGGTCGAAGGGCAGGAAGCGGGCCTGCGCGGCCATGCCCGCGAACGGCAGCCGGAACGCGGCGTTGTGCGTCAACTGGACACTGCCCGCGAGCTTTCCGTGGAACCCGCCCTCCAGCGTGAGGAACACCGGTGGCCTGGCCGCCTGTTCGGCATTGCGCCGCAGGACCACGGCCACCAGGTCCTCGAAGACGTCCAGGCTCCGCGCGTCCGTACCGGGCGTGTCCGTACCCCGCGCGTCCGCTTCGAGGGTGACCGAGCGCAGGGCACCAGCTGCCACCGTCGCCCGTTTGGCGGCCACCGCCTCCCGCGCCTCGGCGATGTGCACGGCGACCTCCGCCTCCAGTGCCCGCACCTTCAGCACCCGGTCGAACTCCGCGTGCTTCAGTGCCACTTCGACCGACTCGGCACCGCTGTTGGAGAACACCGCGTAGTACGGCTCGGAGTCGGCGAACTCCCGCCGGAGGATTCGGTTCAGGGCCGCGGCGACCTCGCTCGCCGCGGTCTGCCGCGAGGCCTGCGCCAGCACGGGCCTGCCCGAGTCGAGGAACTCCCTTGCGGCAGCAACGATCTCGGGGTGGTTGTGGCCCAGTATCAGCGCGCCGTATCCGCCGGCGTAGTCGAGGACCGGAATCTCCTGACCGCTCCCGTCGCGGAAGAAGAGCGTATTGCCCTCCGCGCGCACATACTCCACGTCGATTCCCAGGAACTCCAGGAATCCGAGCATCTGCGGTTCCGCGAGTTCGACTTCGGGCGAAGGAGAGTTCATGTCGGCCCCTTTTCCGTCGTGAGTGTCCTCAGGGACATGGCGGTCGGTCGCGCCGAGAAATCCGGCATATCGAGGCGACCTTACGGGAGAAGGGCGGAAGCGTTGCCAGCGCGCGGTCATGAGACGGTAAACGCCCTTGCGGCGACGGAGGTTAGTGCGGGATGACCTGCGAATGGAGGGGCACCCGGATCCCGCGGATAAGTTGTCGTGGACTCTGTTCAGGATTTCGGGCGAGGACACCGGCCGCGAACGCGCGAACGACGGGAGAACGCAATGTCCGATCAGGGGCCCTCGACATCCATGGTGGTGCCCGCTTCACTGCGCGAGGCCATGGCACGGTTCACCACCGGCGTCGTCGCACTCACCGTGGGCGGCGAGCACATGCACGGCATGACGGCCAACGCCTTCAGCTCGGTCTCGCTGGAACCCCCGCAGGTGCTGTGCTGCGTGGCCCACAGCGCCGTCATGCACAAGGCGATCACGTCCGAGCGGCGGTTCGCCGTGTCCATCATGGGAGCGGACCAGGAGGGCCTGGCACGCCACTTCGCCGACAAGTCGCGCCCGCTCGGGCCGCCGCAGTTCGCCTCCGTCGACTGGCGGCCGGGCCCGCACACCGGCGCACCCCTGCTCGCGGGGGCGCTGGCCTGGCTGGAGTGCGAACTGGCCGACTCGCACGACTCCGGCGACCACTCCATATTCATCGGCTCGGTACTGCACTCCCTGAGCGGGCCCGGCCGGCAGGGCCTGCTCTTCTTCGACGGCGGCTTCCACGCGGGAGTGACGGCCGGGCCCTGACGGAGGCCGCGGCGGACCCGCTGCCGAGGTCGGCATGAGAAAGGGCCGGTCCCCCAACCAGGTTGGGGGACCGGCCCGTTCCCTTCCGCCACCGCGTCCGTCAGGAGACGGTGAGGCTCCGCGCCCCCTTCGTCATCTTGAGCACCTGCTGCGCGGCCCGCAGCCCCGACTCGATGGCACCCTCCACGAAGCCGACCCAGCCGGTGGCTATGTCACCGCTCGCGAACGACACGCGGCCCTGCGGCTGCTGGATCGCGGGCAGCTGGGCGATGAGCTGCCCCGGCCGCCGGAGCGCCCAGCCTCCCTGGGAATACGGGTCCTTGCCCCAGTCGTGCGCCAGCACTTCCAGCACCCGCACATCGGGCAGGAACTTCCGTACGGCGTCCTGCACCGCGCCGGTGTCGGCGCCGTCCAGGACGGGCAGGCTGTTGAAGCCGACCATGAGCTGGCCGCCGGTCACGTTCGCCTGGGAGAGCAGGGTGGTGAACGGACTGCCCTCCGCCCCGCGCGCCGCCACCCGGTCGGAGAGCCCGCTGACCTGCATCCACAGCTTGCCGCTGTAGGGCACCCCGACGCCCTGGGTGGTGGCCGTCTGGTGCACATTCGGCAGTTCGGGGCGGAAGGTGATGCTCTTCCACACGTTCACCGGTACGGCGACCACGACGGCCCGTGCCTGGTAAACCTGCCCGGACCGCACGGTCACCTTGACCTTGCCGCCGTCGTCGGCCACCGAGACCACGGGCGAGTTCAGCCGCAGTGTGGCCCCCGCGTCGTTGAGCATGGCCTGCAGCAGCCCGGTCATGCCGCCCGCGAGGCGCTGGGACATGACGGCCTCGTACCCCGCCACGTTGTACCCGGCCAGCGACCACCACTGGGCGAGGGCCGTGTAGGCGCCGGTGGCGCTGGAACCGCCCGAGTACCCGGCGGTCGTACCGCTGAGCCAGCTCTCGTCGTCGGCGGACAGCCGCAGCCGGTCGAGCCGGTCGCGCAGGGAGAGCCCGTCCGCCGCGGCGACCAGGTCCTTGCGGTACAGCGGATCGGTCGGGCGCGGGAAGAGGTCCTGGGCGCCCTCGAAGAGCCGGTTCATCAGGTCGCCGTACCGCGCGTCGACCTCGTCCGGCGGGAACTCCTTGAAGCCCCCGCCGGACGGCATGATCAGGCGGGTCGGCGGTGTGCCGGAGAGCGTGCCGATGCCGTACCGCTTCAGCTCCGCGTTGATCAGGGGCTGCGTCGGGCCGATCCACTGCGCGCCGATCTCGATCTGCTGGTCGAGGAAGGTGGAGGTGAAGGTGCGGCCGCCGATGCGGTCGCGCGCCTCCAGGATCAGCGGCCGCAGTCCCTTCGCCCGCAGCTCGCGGGCGGCGGTGACACCGGCGTAACCGGCGCCGATCACGATGACGTCGTAGACCGTGTCGGGTGCCTCGTCCCTGGGGGACACCAGGGACGAGGCGAACGCCGGTGCGGTCGCCGCCGGTACCGCGAGGGCCGTGAGGCCGCCCGCCTTGAGCACGGTACGACGCGGCAGCCTGCGGGGCGCCGAAGCGGTGGGCAGGCGTCTGTCTTTGGTCACATCGCATCCTTCGGTGTTGCACCCCCCGTACGCGAACGCCGGAAGGAGGGATCGGTCTAGAGCAGCGGAGTGTCGGGGTCGAGGCCGAGCAGGACGCGGCCGTGGACCTCGAGGCTGGAGGAGAGCAGGATCATTCCGTGCAGGGCGAGGCCCTGGATGTCGCGGTGGAACCGCTGGATGGGGACCCTGCGCTGGATCGCGGTGGCGCCGCTGGCGTTGTAGAGCACCTCCACCGCCTCCTTGGCCAGTTGCACCGCGTAGGCGCTGTGGCCGCGCACCGCCGCCCGCTCCTCCAGCGTGAGCTGCTCACCGGCGTCGGCGCGCCGCTGGAGGGTCTCGTACGTGCGGTGCATCAGGGCCTCGGCGGCGGCGATCTTCGCGTCCGCCGTGGCGACCTGGATCTGGGTGAGCGGGTGCTGGGCCTGGTCGGTCCAGGACGTGTAGGTGATGCCCCGGCCGGGCAGCCGCTCGACGAACGCGTCCAGGGCGCCCCGGGCCGCGCCGATCAGCGTGGCCACGCCCTGGGAGATGATGTAGCTGTACAGCCCGTACTCGCGGCCCGTGGGCTGCCAGTCCGCCGGGAGGTCCGCCAGCGCGGCCTCGAACGCGGCCGGGTCGGTCGGCACGACGCGGTGCGCCGGTACGAACACGTCGGTGGCCGTCGAGGTGGAGCTGCCGGTCGCGGCGACGGACGAGGTGTGCCAGTCGTCCTCGAGGGTGAACTCCCGCATCGGCACCATCGCGATCGCCTCTTCGACCGTGCCGTCGGGGTGGTGCACGAGAGAGGTGGCCACGTTCCACTGGGCGCCGCGGCAGCCGGAGTTGAACTTCCAGGAGCCGTTCAGGACGAAGCCGCCCTCGGCGGGCGTCAGCACGCCGGACGGCGTGAACCCACCGGAGATGCGCACGTCGGGCGTCGCGAAGATCTCCTTCTGGATCTCCTCGGGGAACAGCGTGATCATCCAGGCGCTGGACACCCACACGCTGGCGATCCAGCTGGTGGACACGTCCGCGCGGGCGATCTCGGCAAGGACCGCGGCCTGGTCGGCGACCGAGAGCTCCAGGCCGCCGAAGATCTTCGGGGTGGCCATGCGGAACACACCGGCCTCTTCGAGGAGCCGGAGGTTCTCCTCGGGCAGCCAGCGGCGGTCCTCCGCCTCCAGCCCGTTCTCCTTGAGCCTGGGGGCGATTTCTCGCACCGCATCCACCAGGGATGCCACGTCGACTGCATGCGTCGGCATTGCCGTCTCCTTGTCCGTCAGGGGCAACACCGGCAGCCTGGCAGAGCGGACACGGAACGCAGTCATGGCGCGGTAACCGGCTGTTCTCGGCCGAAGTTCGGGCGCGGGGCGGAAAAGCGCGGGTACGGCCTTCGCCAGAGAGTCGCGCGTGCGGCCTTCACCGAAAAGCCGGGTGCCCGGACGAATTCGGGATTCGTCCGGGCACCCGGTAATTCCGCTTCGCGGTCTTCGGCTCTCCGGCCGGGGTCAGGCATTCCCCCCGTGGAGCCGACGGAGCGTCACTGGCCCTGCGGCCGGTTGATGCGCTGGCCGAGGCCGCCGTCCACGTTCAGTTCCTCGCCGGTCGTGAACGTGGCGTCGAAGGCCAGGAACAGCACGGCGCGGGCGATCTCCTCGGACGAGCCGTGGCGGCGCATCGGCGTGATCTCGTCACCGATCTTCTCGAACGCCTGGAGCATCTCGGGCGAGGCGCCGGTGATGCCCGCGGTCGGGGTGTGGATGAAGCCGGGGCTCACGGCGTTGACCCGGATGTTCCGGGGCAGCAGCTCGGCCGCGATGACCTTGGTGAACGCCCGCACCGCGGCCTTCGAGCCCGCGTACGGGCCCATGCCGGGGTTGCCCGAGTCGTTGGCGACGGACGTGGTGAAGATGATCGAGCCACCGTCCTTGATCAGCGGCGCGAGGCGCTGGGCGGTGAAGAACGCGCCCTTCGCGTTGATCGCGAACGTGGTGTCGAACAGCTCCTCGGTCACATGGCCGAACGGACCGGGCTGCGCGAAACCGGCGTTGACGAACAGCAGGTCGATCTCGCCGAGCTTCTCCTCGACGATCCCGCCCAGCGCGTCGATGTCGCTCAGCCGCGCGGTGTCGGAACGGACGGCGTGGCCCCGGGGACCGAGTTCGGTCTGGGCGGCCTCCAGGTTCTTCTCGTTCCGGCCCGTGACAATGACTTCGCCGCCGGCCTTGACCAGAGCCTTTGCCGTGGCAAGGCCCATTCCGATGGTTCCGCCGGTGACAACGGCTTTCTTGCCCGCGTACGTGCTCATGAATTCCTCTCAACGGATCCGCGCGGAAAGCGATGAGCCAAGACATGCCTTCCAGTCGTCGTCTCAGACTCACGCATGGAAACGGTGGTCACAAGTACGAACATGCAAGTCAGTGGTTACCTGGAGGTAAGTGAAAGAGAGGGAAGACCGAGGTGTGAGCGGCGGATTACAGGGCTTCTCTAGGCTGCGGTTTCCCGCGACCTTCGCAGAGTTCCGACCGACCGCACCAGGGGAGACGACCGTGACCGAAGAATCCTGCCCGTTCGCCATCGATCCCACGGGCCGTGACATCCACGGGGAGGCGGCCGCGCTGCGTGAGCGGGGACCGGCGGCCCGGGTGGAACTGCCCGGCGGCGTGCCCGCCTGGTCCGTCACCGACCAGGCCCTCGTCAAGCGGCTGCTGACCGACCCCCGGGTCTCCCGCGACGCCTACCGCCACTGGCCCGCCTGGGAGAACGGCGAGGGCGAGCTGGCCAAGACCTGGCCCCTGTCCATCTGGGTCCAGGACCGCAACATGATCACCGCGTACGGCGCCGAGCACACCCGGCTGCGCAAGCTGGTCGCCAAGGCCTTCACCGCCCGGCGCACCGCCGCCCTGCGCCCGCGCATCGAGGCCGTCACCGCCCAGCTGCTGGACGCCGTGGCCGCCGCGCCGGGCGACGAACCCGTCGATCTGCGCGAGGAGTTCGCCTACCCGCTGCCCACGCGGGTGATCTCCGACCTGCTCGGCATACCCGACGACGTGCGCACACGGCTGATGACCATGATGGCCACCATCTTCCAGACCACGACGTCCGAGGAGGAGGCGCGGGCCAACGAGATCGCGCTCTACACCCTCGCCGCCGAGTTCATCGCCGACAAGCGCGCCCACCCCGGCGACGACCTCGCCAGCGACCTCATCGCGGCCCGCGACGACCAGGAGGACGGCGGCACGGGGCTGTCGGAGCGGGAGCTGATCGACACCCTGTTCCTGATGTACACCGCCGGCCACGAGACCACGGTCAACCTGCTCGACCAGGCCATCTGCGCCCTGCTCGGCGACCCCCGGCAGCTGGAGCTGGTGCGCACGGGCCGTGCCTCCTGGGAGGACGTCGTCGAGGAGACCCTGCGGGCGCACTCGCCGCTCGGCAGCCTCCCGCTCAGGTACGCCGTCGAGGACATCGAACTCGACGACGTGGTGATCGCCAAGGGCGACGCCATCCTCGTCAACTTCGCGGGCGTGGGCCGCGATCCGAAGGTCCACGGCGGCAGCGCGGACACCTTCGACATCACCCGGCCGACCCGGGGCGACCATCTGTCCTTCGGGCACGGCGTGCACTACTGCGTGGGAGCCCCGCTGGCGCGCCTGGAGGCACTGATCGCGCTCCCGGCCCTCTTCGAGCGGTTCCCGGACCTGGCCCTGGCCGAACCCGTGGACCGCCTCGGCTCGTTGGAGTCCTTCGTCTCCAACGGGCACGCCACCCTGCCGGTGTTCACCCGCTCGAAGCACACGGTCTGACCCCTAGGGGGTGTCTCCCCGATCTTCGTGGGCCCGCGCCCCCTGGCACGGCACCTCGCCGCACGGCCGAATCGCCCAAGTACGTCCAGTACGAGGACGACTCGACCGCACGCCGAGGCACCGCACCAGGCGCCGCGGGCTGATCCACGAAGATCGGGGAGACACCCCCTAGACCCCGTACGCCCCCGGTCTGTGCGGAGACCGGGGGCGTACGGCATTGAGGGCGTGTCACGGAGCGAGGTTCGTCCACACCGTCTTGGTCTCCAGGTACGCGTCCAGGTTGGCCTGTCCCATCTCCCGGCCGATCCCCGAGGCCTTGACACCGCCGAAGGGGGCCGCCGGGTCGCCGGACGCCCAGGAGTTGAGGTAGACCATGCCGCTGCGCAGACGCGCGGCGAGGGTGTGGGCCTGCGCGAGACTCCGCGTCCACACACCGGCGGCGAGCCCGTACGGGGTGTCGTTCGCCAGCGCCACCGCCTCGTCGGTCTCGTCGAACGGAGCGGCGACCAGAACGGGCCCGAAGATCTCCTCCCGAGTGATCCGCATCCCGGGCGTGATGTCGGTGAACAGGGCCGGACGGACGTAGTAGCCGCCCTCGGGGGACTCGGCGGGCACCTCGCCCGCGCGTAGGGTGGCCCCGGCGGCCACGCCGTCCCGGAGGTACCCGCGGACCCGGTCGTACTGCTCGGCCGAGACCAGCGGTCCGAACCGGGTCGCCCGGTCCAGCGCCGGTCCCACCTCGGCCTTGGCGGCCGCCTCGGCCAGCCGGCCCACCATCTCCTCGTACCGGCTGCGGTGCACGTACAGCCGGGACGCGGCGATGCAGGTCTGCCCGCTGTTGAAGTAGATCCCGTCGAACGCGCCCGCCACCGCCGCGTCGAGGTCGGCGTCCGCGAGCACGATGTTCGGGTTCTTGCCGCCCAGTTCCAGCGTCACCCGCTTCAGCCGCGCCCCGGCCCGCGCGGCGATCTCGCGGCCCACCTCCGTGGACCCGGTGAACGCGATCTTGTCGACGCCGTCGTGGTCGACGAGGGCGGCGCCCGTCGTGCCGTCCCCGGTGAGGACGTTGACGGTGCCCGGCGGGAAGCCCGCCTCCTCGACCAGCTCCGCCAGGCGCAGGGCCGACAGCGGGGTCTGCTCGGCGGGCTTGAGCACCACCGTGCAGCCCGCGGCCAGCGCCGGTGCCAGCTTCCACGCGGCCATCATCAGCGGGTAGTTCCACGGGATGATCTGCGCGCACACCCCCACCGGCTCCTTGCGCGTGTAGCACAGGGTGTCGGGCAGATACACGGGGATCGTCGCGCCCTCGATCTTCGTGGGCCAGCCGCTGTAGTAGCGGAAGTGCTCGATCGCCGCGGGCAGGTCCATGGCCTCGTTCACCGAGACGGGCTTGCCGCCGTCGAGCGCCTCGATCTCGGCGAGTTCCGCCGCGTTCTCCTCGACGAGCTCGGCGAGCCGGACCAGCAGGCGGCTGCGCACCAGCGCGGGCAGCGCGCCCCAGGCGCCGTCCAGCGCCGAGCGGGCCGCGGCCACCGCCGCGTCGACGTCGGCGGGGCCCGCGTACGGGACGTCCGCGAGGTGCGCCGCCGTGGACGGGTCGTACGTCGCGAAAGTCCTGCCGTCGGCGGCGGGCACGAACGCCCCGCCGATGTACAGGCCGTGCGCGCGCCGCACGAATGCGGCGGCCCCGGCCGACAGAGGGGGAACGGATGAATTCACGGCTTCCCTTCACGGGTCGGACGTACTGGAAACGGAACGGTGAATGCCCGTGGGCCGGGCACGACAATGTCGCCGGGCACGGCGATGTGGCCATGACGCGGCAATGTGGCCATGACGCGGAAATGTGGCCATGACGCGGAAATGTGGCCATGACGCGGAAATTCCCCTCCGTGTCATGGCCACCGGATCGCCGTGAGGGTCAGCTCTGCGCGCCGAAGGGATTGTCGATGGCGAACCGCCATTTCCCGTCCGGACCGAGCCGCAGCACGTCGAGACCCGTTCCCTCCAGGTGCTCTTCGCCCTCCGGCGTGGAAAGGTCGATCGCCCAGTCCACCACCAGGAGCGCGGTGTTCGACGTGACGTGCGCCTCCCGCAGCGTCGCCGTCATCTTCGGCCGCTGCGCGACGAACTCGGCGAGCGAGGCCTCACGCTCCTTTCCGGTCAGCGGGTTGCCCGGCTCCCAGACCGAGACGGCGTCTTCGGTGTACATGGTCTTGAGGACGTCGACGTCGCCGGCGTTGAACGCCTCGACGTAGAGCCTGCCGTGCTCTTCGGCGGCGCGGGTGAGTTCTTCGAGGGTGCTGGACATGGCGAGGTTGCTCCCACTTTCTTTGGTCTCGAAGCCGGTGTGTGAGCGCCGCTCGAACGTAACCGCACCCCCACCACCGCCTTCTCATCGCCGGGCAACGCCCTGCTCACCTTTACCGCCGCACAACCGGATTACCGGTGCGTTACTGGGTGTTGGGGCGCACTTCGGCAGACTGGCGATCACATTCGCGGACGATCCGCCGTATCGCCTTGTCCAGAAGCTCTCCAGAAGCCTCTTTGGGGGACGGGAATGAACGAAATCGCTGTCGTGGGGATGTCGTGCCGACTTCCGATGGCGTCCGGTCCGGAGGCGTTCTGGACGATGCTGGAGAACGGCGGGAGCTCCCTCACCGAAGGGCCGCACGGCAGGCGCGGCGGATTTCTCGACGGAATCGCCGATTTCGACGCGGCGTTCTTCGGCATCTCGCCGCGCGAGGCCGCCGCGACGGATCCGCAGCAGCGCCTCGCCCTCGAACTGGCCTGGGAGGCGCTGGAGGACGCCGGGATCGTCCCCGACACCCTGCGCGGCAGCCGTACGGCGGTGTTCGTCGGCACGCTCCGCGACGACTACGCGGGCCTGGTCCACCAGCACGGCACCGAGGCGATCACCCAGCACACGATGACCGGCCTGAACCGGGGCCTGATCGCCAACCGCGTCTCCTACTTCCTGGACCTGCGCGGGCCGAGCCTGACCGTGGACACCGCCCAGTCCTCGTCCCTGGTCGCCGTGCACCTGGCCTGCGAGAGCCTGCGCTCCGGGGAGGCCGACACCGCGATCGCGGCCGGGGTGAACCTCAACCTCCTGGCCGAGACCACCCTCACCGAGGAGCGGTTCGGGGCGCTGTCGCCGGACGGGGAGAGCTACGCCTTCGACGCCCGCGCCAACGGCTTCGTCCCCGGAGAGGGCGCCGGTGTGGTCGTCCTCAAGCCGCTCGACCGCGCGCTGGCCGACGGCGACCGCGTCCACGGGGTCCTCCTCGGCAGCGCGGTCAACAACGACGGCGCCACCCCGGGCCTGACCGTGCCCAGCGCCGCCGCCCAGGAACAGGTGATCCGGGCGGCTTATGAGCGCGCGGGCGTCGATCCGCGCACGGTGCAGTACGTCGAGGCCCACGGCACCGGCACCCCGGTCGGCGACCCGGTCGAGGCGGCCGCCCTGGGCGCGGTGCTCGGCGCCGGGCGCCCGAGCGGCGACCCGCTGCTCATCGGCTCCACCAAGACCAACGTCGGGCACCTGGAGGGCGCGGCCGGGCTGACCGGGCTGCTGAAGGTGCTGCTCGCCCTGAAGCACCGGCTGCTGCCCGGCAACCGCACCTTCGAGACCCCCAATCCGGCGATCCCGCTGGCCGACCTCGGCCTGACGGTCCCGCGCGAGACGGTCGCCTGGCCGCATCCCGACCGCCGCCTGGTCGCGGGCGTCAGCTCCTTCGGCATGGGCGGCACCAACTGCCACCTCGTGGTCGCCGAGGCCCCCCGGACCGTCCCCGCCGCCCCGGCCGCCACCCCCGAGGCCGGCCCACGCGTGCTGCCCTGGGTGGTCTCCGGGCGGGGCGGGGACGCCCTGCGCGCCCAGGCCGCGCGGCTGCACGACCTCGCGGCCGCCCCGCAGGCACCCGAACTCCCCCACATCGGCTGGTCCTTGGCCGCGACCCGCGCCGCCCACCCCGACCGCGCGGTCGTCCTCGCCGAGGACCGCGACGGGCTGCTGCGGGGCCTGCGCGCCGTGGCCGACGGACAGCCGTCGCCGTACGCCGTGACCGGCACCGTACGGCCGGGCCGCCTCGGCGTCGTCTTCACCGGGCAGGGCAGCCAGCGCGTGGGCATGGGCCGCGAACTGTACGAGAGCGCACCGGTGTTCGCCGCCGCCTTCGACGAGGTGTGCGCGCAGCTCGACCCGCTGCTGCCGCGACCCCTGCGCGAAGTGATCGCCTCGGGAACGGAGTTGGACGAGACGTGCTTCACGCAGCCCGCCCTGTTCGCCGTGGAGGTGGCCCTCTACCGGCTGGCCGAGTCGTGGGGCGTACGGCCGGACTTCGTCGCCGGTCACTCCGTCGGCGAGATCGCCGCCGCCCATGTGGCGGGTGTGCTCTCCCTGGCCGACGCCGCCCGGCTGGTCGCGGCCCGCGGGCGGCTGATGCAGGAGCTGCCCGCCGGTGGCGCGATGGCCGCCGTGGAGGCCGCCGAGGACGAGGTCGCCGCGCTGCTGGCCGGGCGGGAGCACGAGGTGGGCCTCGCCGCCGTCAACGGCCCGGCCGCGACGGTGATTTCAGGCATCGAGGACGCCGTGGCGGATGTCGCCGCCGCCCTCGCCGCACGGGGACGCAGGACCAAGCGGCTCCAGGTCTCGCACGCCTTCCACTCCCCCCTGATGGAACCGATGCTGGCCCGCTTCCGTGAGGAGATCGCGGCCCTGGACTTCCGTCCGGCCCGCGTCCCGGTCGTCTCCACCGTCACCGGTACGACCACACGGGCCGCCGAACTGGCCACGCCCGACTACTGGGTGGAGCAGGTGCGCCGACCGGTGCGGTTCGCCGACGCGGCCCGGACCCTGGAGGCCGAGGGCGTCACCACGTACCTGGAACTCGGCCCCGACGGCGTGTGCGCGGCCATGGTGGACGCCTCGGTGCGCGACCCGGAGGCGGCCGTGGCCGTACCCGCCCTCAGGGCCGGACGCCCCGAGGCGCGAACCCTGGCCACCGCGCTCGCCACCGTGTTCGTGCGCGGCGGCCGGGTGGACTTCACGGCCGCCTACGACGGCCTCGGCGCCCACCGCGTCGACCTGCCGACCTACGCGTTCCAGCGCACCCGGCACTGGATCGACGGCGCAGCCCGGCGCCCCGCCCCGCTGCCGGACCCCCTCTCGGACGTGTCCCGCCCCGCTGCCGCACCGGCCGGCTTGACCGTGCGCCTGACGGCGCTGCCCGAGTCCGAGCGCCGCCGCACGCTCACCGACACCGTCCACGCGCACATCGCCGCGGTGCTGGGCCATGACGCGGACGACGACACGGGCTCGCGGATCGGTCCTGACGTCACGTTCAAGGACCTGGGCTTCGACTCGCTGATGTCCGTGGAACTGCGCGACGCGCTGGCCACGGCGACCGGACTGCGGCTGCCCAGCGGTCTGCTCTTCGACCGGCCCACCCCCGCGGCCGTCGTCGACCACCTGCTGTCCCGGTTGCAGGGCGGTGACGGCGACCAGGACGCGCACGGTACCGGCACCGGCACGGCCCCGGTCGCCCGTCAGGACGACGAGCCCGTCGCGATCATCGGCATGGCCTGCCGCTACCCCGGCGGAGTCACCTCGCCGGAGGACCTGTGGCGGCTGGTCGCCGACGGCGTCGACGCGATCTCCCCCTTCCCCACCGACCGGGGCTGGGACCCGCACCTGTACGACCCCGACCGGCCCGACCGCCCCGGCGGCAGCCAGGTCGACCGCGGCGGATTCCTCCACGACGCGGGCGAGTTCGACGCCGCGTTCTTCGGCATCTCGCCGCGTGAGGCCCTCGGCATGGACCCCCAGCAGCGGCTGCTCCTGGAGACGGCGTGGGAGGCCGTCGAGCGCGCGGGACTGGACCCGCGCTCCCTGCACGGCAGCCGTACCGGCGTGTTCATCGGCGGCACGGTGCTCGACTACGGCCCCCGCATGGACGACACCGGCCACGGGGTGGAGGGGCATGTGCTCACCGGCACCACCGCGAGCGTGATGTCCGGCCGCATCGCCTACCAGCTCGGCCTCACCGGCCCGGCCGTCACCGTCGACACCGCCTGCTCGTCGTCCCTCGTGGGCCTGCACATGGCGGTGCGCTCGCTGCGCTCCGGGGAGTCCTCGCTCGCGCTGGCGGGCGGCGTGGCGGTGATGTCGGCACCGGGGATGTTCGTCGAGTTCTCCCGCCAGGGGGGCCTGGCCGCCGACGGCCGCAGCAAGTCCTTCGCCGCGTCCGCCGACGGCACGTCATGGGCCGAGGGCGTCGGGCTGCTGCTCGTCGAGCGGCTCTCGGACGCCCGCCGGAACGGGCACCGGGTGCTGGGTGTCATCCGCGGCACCGCCGTCAACCAGGACGGCGCCTCCAACGGGCTGACCGCGCCCAACGGCCTGTCCCAGGAACGGGTGATCCGCCAGGCCCTCGCCGACGCCCGGCTCACCCCCGCCGACGTCGACGCCGTCGAGGCGCACGGCACCGGCACCACCCTCGGCGACCCCATCGAGGCCGAGGCCGTCCTCGCCACCTACGGCCAGGACCGGGACGGCGCCGCGCCGGTCTTCCTGGGCTCGCTGAAGTCGAACATCGGGCACACGCAGGCCGCCGCGGGCGTGGCGGGACTGATGAAGATGGTGCAGGCGATGCGGCACGGCGTCCTGCCGCGCACCCTGCACGTGGACACCCCCACCCCGCACGTCGACTGGTCCTCGGGCGCCGCCGAACTGCTCACCGAGGCCAGGGACTGGCCCGACACGGGCCGCCCGCGCCGGGCCGCCGTGTCGTCGTTCGGTATCAGCGGCACCAACGCCCACGTCGTCGTCGAGCAGGGCGACCCCGACCCGGCCCCACCGGCCACCGAGGTCTCGACCCCGGTACCGTGGGTGCTCTCCGGGCGGGACACCGAGGCGCTGCGCGCCCAGGCGGAACGACTGCGCGACCGGCTGCATGACGGGCTGCGCGACGAGCTTCGCGGGAGCACCGCACCCGGACCGGCCGACATCGGCCTCTCCCTGGCCACGACCCGCACCGCCTTCGAGGAGCGGGCCGTGATCACCGGCACCCGCACCGACGACCTGCTCGCCGGGCTCGACGCCCTCGCCCTGGGCCAGGACCACCCCCGGCTGGCCCACGGCAGCGTCGCCCGCGCCGGACGCACGGCCATGCTGTTCACCGGACAGGGCGCCCAGCACGTCGGCATGGGCCGCGAACTGTACGCCGCGTTCCCGGTCTTCGCCGAGGCACTCGACGCGATCTGCGCCGAACTGGACCCGTACCTGGACCGGCCACTGCGGGCCGTGATGTTCGGCGACGACGACGGTACGGACACGGCCGACACCGAGGCCCCGACTCCTCTGCTGCACACCACCCGCTACGCCCAGCCCGCCCTGTTCGCCTTCCAGGTGGCCCTCCACCGGCTCCTCGAACACCACGGCCTGACCCCGGACGCCGTCGCCGGTCACTCCATCGGCGAACTGGCCGCCGCGCACGTCGCGGGCCTGTGGTCGGCGCCGGACGCGGCCCGGCTGGTGGCCGCCCGAGGCCGGCTGATGCAGTCCGCGCGGCAGGGCGGCGCCATGGCCGCCGTCGAGGCGAGCGAGGCGGAGATGACGGCCGCCCTGGCGGGCTACGAGGACCGGGTCGCCCTTGCCGCCGTCAACGCCCCCGACTCCGTGGTCGTCTCCGGGGACGCCGACGCCGTGACCGAGATCGCCGAGCACTGGGCGGCCCGCGGCCGCAGGCAGCGCCGCCTCACCGTCAGCCACGCCTTCCACTCCCCGCACATGGACGAGGTGCTCGACGAGTTCCGGCGTACGGCCGCCGAACTCACCTACCACGCACCGTCCGTGCCCCTGGTGTCCACCGTCACCGGACGGCTCGCCGACGAGGACGAGCTGCGCTCGCCGGAGTACTGGACCCGCCAGATCCGCCGCCCCGTGCGCTTCGCCGACGCCGTCAACACCCTCCACGACGACGGCGCGACCGTATTCGTCGAGTGCGGCCCCGACGCCGTCCTCACCGCCCTCGCCGCCCGCTGCCTCGACGACCGCACCGACCCGGCCGGCCGCACCGCCCGGCCCGCCACCGCCGTGGCGCTGCTCCGCC
>NZ_WWIR01000437.1 GCF_009863025.1 Streptomyces sp. SID4985
GACGGGCTCGGGCTCGTCGAGCGCGTACCGCGCGGCCTCCGCCACAGGCGCGGCGACCCGGGCGCCGAGCGCGGTGAGCGCGTCCAGCACCCGCGCGTGCAGTGCCTCCCCCGCCGGACCGGCCGGGAAGCGGGCGACGGCGGCGGGCCAGCCGGGCGGGAGCAGGGCACCGGCCAGGTCGTTGACGACGGTCACCCGGTCGGGCAGCATCTCGGCGGGGCTGAGCAGCACGGTCTCGTGCGGGGTGTGCAGGGTGTCGCGCCAGGTCTCGTCGCTGACCAGGTGCAGCCCCTCGGCGGCCGCCGCCTCGACCGTCTCGTACAGCGGCTCGGGAGGGGTGACAGTACCGGTCGGGTCGTCCGCGACGGACAGCACGAGCAGCCGGGGGTCGCCGCCCTCGGCCCGTACCCGGCGGACGGTCTCCAGCAGGGCGTACGAGTCCGGTACGCCCCCGCTCTCGGGCGGCACCGGCACAGGGAAGACCCGTCTGCCGAGCAGCCGGGCGCACGGCTCCCACCAGGCGGCGTGCGGGCGCGGTACGAGCACGTCGCCGCCGTCTGCCGCGAGCGCGGCGGTGATCGCGAGCAGCAGCGCGGGGGCACCGGGGGCGGCGGCCACCTGGTCGGGGACGGTGGGCAGC
>NZ_WWIR01000438.1 GCF_009863025.1 Streptomyces sp. SID4985
CCGGGCCTCCCGGGCCGCCCGCGCCGCGTGACGGCGCACCAGATACGCCGCATAGCCCCCGGTCAGCACCGCCGTCTCGCCCGTCACCTCGGCGCCCTCGGGCCGGTGCGTACGGAACAGCTCGGCCGTGCGCCGGAAGAACTCCTCCTTGTCGGCGGGCGGCAGCCGGTCCGGCTTGGACAGGATGTCCAGGCAGTGCTCGCCCATCTTGCGGTGCAGATACGGCCGCCACACCCACAGCTCCGGGTGCGCCTCCACGAAGGCGAAGACCCGCTCGTACTGGTCGTGGACGTCGAAGTGCTTGCGGCTCGTGGTGGACAGGATGTTGCCCTGCCGCCGCTGCCGGTAGTTCACACAGATCCGGTCCAGGGCCGCGATCCGCCCGGCGCTCAGCAGCACCGGGAAGGTCCAGGGAGTGTCCTCGTAGTAGCCGGGCGGGAACGCGAAGCCGTGCCCGGTCACGAAGTCGCGCCGGTAGACCTTGTTCCAGACCACCATCAGCAGGTCGAGGATCTCGGGGCGCGCGGCCGCCGTGAAGGTGCCGGGCCCGGCCTCCGCGAGGACGTGCGCCAGGACGTTGCGCCGGGTGCCGCCCCACCAGTAGGTGCGCGCGTAGTCGAAGACCAGCACGTCCGGGTCCGCGGTCTCGTCCAGGCGGTCCGCGATCGCCTTGAGCGCGCCCGGGGTCAGGGTGTCGTCGCTGTCCAGGAAGAGGAGGTAGTCGCCGGTGGCGTGCGGCATCCCGGCGTTGCGGGCGCGGCCCAGGCCCACGTTCTCCGGCAGGTGCAGCACGGTGACGCGGGAGTCGCGCTCGGCGTACTCGTCCAGGATCGCGCCGCAGCCGTCCGGTGAGCGGTCGTCGACGGCGATGACTTCGAGGTCCGCGTACGACTGGCCGAGCACCGAGTCCAGACACTCGCGCAGGAAGCCCTGCACCTTGAAGCAGGGCACGATCACACTGAAGCGGGGCACGGCGGGTCAGCTCCTCACGAGGGTCGCGGCGGCGGGGGCGGGGACTCGTTCGGCGAGCGGGATCACCTGCGGGAGTGCCTCAGGCGGCTCCCCGAGCAGCACCCGGCGTACGACGCGCTCGGCGGCCCGGCCGTCGTCGAACTGGCAGAACCGCTCGCGGAATGCGGCCCGCAGCTCCCGGGACTCGGGGCCCGCGTACGTGCCCTCGCGGAAGATCCGGGCCAGCTCCTCGGGTGTCCGCGCGACCGGGCCGGGCGGGGTGGCCATCAGGTCGAAGTAGACGCCCCGGGTCTCCCGGTAGACCTCCCAGTCGTCGGCGTAGATCACCACCGGGCGGTCCAGATTGGCGTAGTCGAACATGATCGAGGAGTAGTCCGTGATCAGCGCGTCCGCCGCCAGGCACACGTCCTCGGCGGAGCGGTGCGCGGTCACGTCGATGATCCGGTCCGAACTCCGGGCCGTGCCGCGGTCGTAGAAGTAGTGGGCGCGCAGCAGCACCACGACGTCGTCACCGGCCGCACGGCAGAACTCCTCCAGATCCAGGCCGGTTTCGAAGCCGTCGGCCCAGTCGCGGTGGGTCGGCGCGTACAGCACGGCGGTGCGGCCCTCGGGCACGCCCAGCTCGCGGCGGATCCGGGCCACGTCCTCCGAAGTCGCCGTGCAGTACACGTCGTTGCGCGGATAGCCGTACTCCAGCTGTTCGTAGGAGCCCGGGAAGGCGCGCTCCCACATCTGCGTCGAGTGGCGGTTGGACGACAGGTTGAAGTCCCAGCGGTCCACCCGGCCGAGCAGCTTGGTGAAACTCCCGGAGCGCGAGGCCACCACCGGGTACGTCGACTGGTCCACGCCCATCGTCTTCAGCGGGGTGCCGTGCTGGGTCTGGAGGTGGACGCTGCCGGGGCGCTTGACGACTCCCTCGGCGAAGTTGGCGTTGTTCACGAGGTACTTGGCGCGGGCGAGCAGCTCCCAGGAGCGGTGCGAGCCGATCACCGCGTGCTCGACGCCCTGGGGCAGCGTGTGCTGCTGTCCCGCCTCCACCAGGAACACCGACCTGATGTGCGGGGCGAGTTCACGGGCCTTGGCATGGATCGCGGCCGGGTTGCAGGCGTAGCCCCGGCCCCAATAGGCGCAGTACACCGCCAGGTTGGGGTCGAGCGGGCGGCGTAGCGCACGGGCGTAGCGCAGCCGGGTCCGCAGCATGCGGGGGCGGGGGAGCCGGGCGGCGGCCTTGGCGGCGGCCCGGTTGGCGCCGCGCAGCACCCGGAACGCGCTGTACGCGCCCGCCGCGAGCAGCCGGTGCTGCACCCCGAGGCTGCCGCCGGGGAAGCGGTGTCCGGCCGGGCGGTGACGGCGGTGGAGACGGGCGGCCCGGCGGAAGAACCTCCGGTGTCCGGAGGGGAGACGGTGCGGGCGGGAGGCCGTCTTCAGGACCTCGGTGAAGAGCTGGTCGAAGAGCGCCCGCAGCCGCGCGGCGGGCAGGTCCGCCCCGGCGGCCCGGGTCAGCACCAGCTCCACCTGGTCCAGCAGTGTGTGCTGGTGCGCGCCCGGCAGGTTCAGCCTGCTCCCCTGGCGGCGCGCCCGGTGCCGCACGAGCGGGCGGCGCAGCACCGCGGCCCGCCGCGCGGCCACCGCGACCAGTCCGGTCCAGCCGAGGTCGGTGAAGTGCCCCTCGGGGAAGGCGAGTTCGTGTTCGGTGAGGAAGGCGCGGCGGTACACCGCGCTCCAGGCGGGCAGCCGCGACCCGAACGGCTCGGGCACCATCGCGGGGTCGAAGGCCCCCTTCGGCGCCTTGGCCAGCAGCGGGGCCGCCGGGTTGGCCGGTTCGCCCTCCCACCAGGGGACGCGCTCGTACTCGCCGTGCAGCACGTCCACCCCGGCGGTCTCGGTCAGCCGGGCGTCCACCGCCGCGAGCGCGCCGGGCAGCAGCAGGTCGTCGCCGTCCAGGAACAGCACGTACGCCCCGGTCGCCGCCCGCGTCCCGGTGTTGCGGGCCCCGCTCAGCCCGGCGGACGGCGGCGAGTACACCGGGCGCACCCGGGGATCGCGCCGGGCGTACGCGGCGGCGACCTCGGCGGCCGGGGCCTCGGCGTCGTCGCAGACCGGGATCAGCTCCAGGTCGTCGAAGGACTGCGCGAGGACCGAGTCCAGGGCCTGGGACAGCCGGCCCGAGACCCCGTGCGAGGGGACGATGATGCTGAAGCGGGGCATTCTGCTCTCTCTGTCGTCGTGCGGACGCCGCTGGTCGTCCTGCGGATACGGCCGGTCGTCCAGCGGGTGCGGGCGGTCGGCCGGTGGGGGCGGTCCGGCGCCCCGAGGGCGGGGCCCGTCGGCCGGTGGGCGCGGCC
>NZ_WWIR01000439.1 GCF_009863025.1 Streptomyces sp. SID4985
GGGCGACCCGAGACGCGCCCCACGGCCGCCGTGGGCGGGGCGGGCCGAGACAGCCGTAACGGGTCACGGGCGGAGCGGACCGAGACGGGCCCACGGGTTTGGGGTTGGACGGACCCGAGACGCGCCCCACGGCGGCCGGGTCGGGACGCACCCGAGACGCGGCGGCCCCACGGGGTCCGGGGCGGAGCCCCGTGAGGTCCGGTTGTCAGCCGACCGAGACGGGTGGGCGGGTGGG
>NZ_WWIR01000044.1 GCF_009863025.1 Streptomyces sp. SID4985
AACCCGGCCCGGTCGCTGTCGCACCACCCGCTGTTCCAGATCATGCTGGCCCTGCAGAACGCTCCGGTGAGCGACTTCGCCCTGCCGGGTCTCTCGACCGGCCACCTGGAGGCACCGACCGGCACCTCGCGGGTCGATCTGACGTTCAGTCTGGCCGAGCAGTACGGTCCGGACGGCAGCCCGGACGGCATGGCCGGTGCGGTGGAGTACGCCACCGATCTGTTCGACCCGGCCACCGTGCAGCTGCTGTTCGACCGCTGGACGCGCCTGCTGCGCGCGGTGGCGGCCGATCCCGGCCGGCCGATCAGCCAGGTCGACATCATGCCCGGCGAGGAACGCCACCGGCTGCTCTCCGAGTTCAACGACACCGCCGTGGAACTGCCCGGGGCCGCGCTGCCGGAGCTGTTCGCCCGGCAGGCGCGGGCCACACCGGACGCGGTGGCGGTCGTGGCGGGTGGCACCGTGCTGACCTACCGGGAACTCGACCAGCGGGCCAACCGCCTCTCGCGGGCACTGATCCGCCAGGGCGTGGCGGCGGAGACACCGGTCGCGGTCCTGATGGAGCGCTCGGCGGACCTGGTCGTGGCGATCCTGGCGATCATCAAGGCGGGCGGTGCCTATGTGCCCCTCGACTCCCGGTTCCCGCAGTCCCGCATCGGCCTGATCCTCCAGGAGTCCGGGGCCGCGCTGGTCCTCACCGAGGACGTGCTGAGCGCGCTGATCCAGACCGAGTCCGACGCCTCCGACCCCGAAGTGCCGTGCGATCCACGGCAGTTGGCGTACGTGATGTACACCTCCGGCTCGACCGGGCGCCCGAAGGGCGTGGCCGTCACCCACCGCGACGTGATCGCCCACGCCCTGACCCCGTGCTGGCGCGGGGGCGGACACGAGCGGGTGCTGCTGCACTCCCCCACCGCGTTCGACCTGTCGACGTACGAGCACTGGGTACCGCTGCTCGGCGGCGGCCGGGTCGTGGTCGCACCGCCCGGGCGGCTCGACCTCGATCTGCTGCACCACACGGTCGAGGAGCACGGGGTGACCGGGCTGTGGCTGACGGCCGGGCTGTTCCGGCTGGTCGCCGAGGAGCGGCCGGGCCTGCTCGCGGGGGTCCGCGAGGTGTGGACCGGTGGCGACGTGGTGTCCCCGGCCGCCGTCGCCCGGGTGCGGGAGGCCTGCCCCGGCATCACGGTGGTCAACGGCTACGGGCCCACCGAGGCCACGACCCTGGCCACCTGCCATCCGGTGGACACACTCCCCGAGCACGCGGCGACCGTGCCGATCGGCCGCCCGATGGCGAACATGCGCGCCTATGTGCTCGACGACCGGCTGCGGCCCGTGCCGCCGGGCGTGGTCGGCGAGTTGTACCTCGCGGGGGTGGGCGTGGCCCGGGGCTATGTCGGCCGTCCCGGCCTGACAGTGCAGCGGTTCACCGCCGATCCCTACGGTCCGGCCGGGAGCCGGATGTACCGCACTGGCGACCTGGCGTGGTGGCTGGCCGACGGCACGCTGGAGTTCGCCGGGCGCGCCGACCACCAGGTCAAGCTGCGCGGCTTCCGGATCGAACCCGGCGAGATCGAGGCGGTGCTGGCCGGTTGTCCGGGCGTCGGCCAGGTGGCCGTCGTCGTCCGCGAGGACCAGCCGGACGACAAGCGGCTCGTCGCCTATCTCGTCCCCGCTGACGGGGGTGCCCCCGAGACGGGCGAGCTGTCCGACCGGCTGCGCCGCGAACTGCCCGAGTACATGGTGCCGTCGGCGTTCGTCACGGTGGACACGCTGCCGCTGACCGCCAACGGCAAGCTGGACCGGGCCGCCCTGCCGGTGCCCGACTACGGTGCGCCGGGCGGCGGGCGCGGTCCCCGGACGCCCCGCGAGGAGTTGCTGTGCGACCTGTTCGCCCAGGCCCTCGGCCGGGACCAGGTGCACATCGACGACAGCTTCTTCGACTTGGGCGGCCATTCGCTGCTCGCCGCCCGGCTGGTCTCCCGCATCCGCGAGACCCTCGGCGTCGAGGTGGGCCTGCGCACGCTGTTCGAGGCGCCGACCGTGGCCGGGCTCACGGAACGTCTGATCATGGACGATCCCGACGACGCGCTGGACGTCCTGCTGCCGCTGCGCACGACGGGCACCAGGACACCGCTGTTCTGCGTCCACCCCGGCGGCGGCATCAGCTGGTCGTACAGCGGGCTCCTGAACCACATCGGCTCGGACCACCCGGTGTACGCGATCCAGGCGCGCGGCCTCGGCCGCCCCGAACCCCTGCCGTCGTCCTATGAGGAGATGGCGGCCGACTACGCGGGCCAGATCCGCAAGATCCAGCCCGAGGGCCCCTATCTGCTGCTCGGCTGGTCGGCGGGCGGGCTCATCGCCCACGCCGTCGCCTGCGAGTTGCAGGCGCAGGGCGAGCGGACCGCGCTGCTGGCGATTCTCGACGCCTATCCGGTGAAGGACGTGACGTTCGAGGAGGTGCCCGTGCCGACCGAGCGGGACGTGCTCGTCGGGATGCTCGACTGCAATCTGGACGAGCTGGGCGACCGGCCGCTGACCCATGAGGAGGTGGCCGGGATCCTGCGTCAACGGGGCAGCGCGCTGGCCGGTCTGACGGGGCCGCAGATCGAGGTAGTCGTCCAGATCATGATCAACAACGCGAAGCTGGCGGTCGACTTCGTCCCGGGCCGGTTCGACGGGGACCTGCTGCTGTTCAACTCCACGATCGACCGGGACCACGACGACGCCGGACCGGCCCTCTGGCGCCCGTACCTCACCGGCCGTCTCGACTCGCACGAGATCACCACCCGGCACGACCGGATGACCCAGGCGGGCTCACTGGCCCAGATCGGACCGATCCTGGCCGCCAGGCTCGCCGAGGTCACCGGTGACACCCCCACCCCCAACCAGGAGGACTGATGTCCACGACCAACCCCTTCGAGGACCAGGACGGCACCTTCCTCGTGCTCGTCAACCAGGAGAACCAGCACTCGCTGTGGCCGCAGTTCGCGGACGTCCCGGACGGGTGGACCGTCGCCCACGGCCCGGACACCCACGCCGCGTGCCTGGAGTACGTCGAGGAGAACTGGACCGACATGCGGCCCCAGAGCCTCGTCGACGCCATGGAAGCCCAGCGGTAGCGCGACCGACGTGAACTCCACCGACACCCTGGACGGGGCCCGCGGCAGCGCGGGCCCCGTCCCGCCCGGCGACCTCGCCGCAGCGCTGCACACGCCCGAGGCACGCCGGGACCCGTACCCCTTCTACGCCCGGATGCGGCAGGAGAGCCCGGTCCACCGCAGCCCCCAGGGCATCTGGTACCTCACCCGGTACGCCGACGTCGAGGCGGCGCTGGGAGACTTACGGCTGTCCAACGACCGGGACAGGATGACCCGCGCCTACGGCGCGCTCGGCGGCGACCTCAAGGCCTTCAGCCGACTCACCGACCGGCTCGGGCGGGTGATGACCAACACCGACCCGCCGGACCATGCCCGGCTGCGCAAGCTCGCCAACCGCGCCTTCACCGCCCGGCGGGTCGAGGCCCTGCGCGAGGGCATCCAGCGGATCGTGGACCGGCTCGTCGACGAGGCGGTCGCGGCCGGGCCGTCCATGGACCTGATCGAGGCGGTCGCCTCACCGCTGCCACTGTCCGTGGTCTGCGAGTTGTTCGGCATTCCGCCCGAGGACCGAACTCAGGTCAAGGGCTGGTTCCGTCGCTTCGGGCGGCTCTCCGAGGACCTCGAGAAGTCGGAGGCCGCGATCGGGCAGTACGAGGAGTACCTCGCCCGGCTGGTCCGTCGGCGCCGGGCCGCCCCGGGGGACGACCTAATCAGCGCCCTGGTGGCGACGCAGGCGCAGGACGACCGGCTCACCGACTCCGAGCTGCTGTCCACCTGCTTCGTCCTGATCACCGCGGGCGACGAGACCACCACCCATCTGATCGGCAACAGCGTCCTGGCCCTGCTGCGCCACCCGGACCAGCTGGCCCGGCTGCGCGAGGACCCGGCGCTGATCCGCACGGCCGTCGACGAACTCGCCCGCTACGACACCCCGACCCAGGCGATCGTCCGGGTCGTGGCCGAGGACCTCGGGATCGACGGGCGGACGCTGCGCGAGGGCGAGCTGGTGTATCTGCTGCTCGCCGCGACCAACCGTGATCCCGAGCGCTTCGAGGACCCGGACCGGCTCGACCTGTCCCGCTCCGGCAACCGGCACCTGAGCTTCGGCAACGGGCCGCACTTCTGCCTGGGCGGTCCCCTGGCCAAGCTCCAGGCGGAGGTGGCCGTCGGCACGCTGGTCCGCCGGCTCCCGCGCCTGCGGCTGGCCGACGGCGCGGCCCTCGACTGGCGGCCCAACCCGCTGCAACGGCGGCTGACCGCCCTGCCGCTCACCTACTGACGCATGAACGACGACGAAGGAGAACCGACCATGGCGCGAGAGTTCGAGGTCCGCCGGGAGCAGCACCTGACCGCCACGCCCGAGCAGGTCTGGCACGCGGTCGCCACCGGCGAGGGCAACCTCGGCTGGCTGTATCCCATGGAGGTGGAGCCGCACGTCGGCGGGAAGGTCACCCGGGCCGACGGCACCGTCGTGGCCTGGGAGCCGCCGCACCACTTCGCCGTGCGCGTGTCCATGGACGACGGGTTCTCCAACACCCTGACCTACCGGATCGAACCGCTCGACGACGGAACCAGCCATCTGCGGATGGGAATCCACTGGGTGCACACGGGAGTCGTCGACGACTACTGGGACACCAAGTCGGACGCGGCCGAGAAGCACGTCGACTTCTACCAGCACGGCCTGGCCGAGTATCTGCGGCACTTCGCGGGGCGCCCCGCCGTCTACGTCAAGGCGGGCCGCAGCGAGCGCACCGAGGACCCCGCCGACTTCGCCGCGCTGCGCCGCCGTCTCGGCCTCGCCGACGACGCGGCCGTCGGCGACCGGCTGACGCTCGACGTCCCGGGTGCCGACGGGGGCCCGGAGGAGGTGGTCGTGGACTGGATCAACCCCGACTTCGTCGGCCTGCGCGGCCCGGACGCGCTGTACCGGTTCTTCAACGGCAGCTCCTGGAACTGGCCGATCTGGGTGGGCCACCACCTGTTCGCCGAGGACGCGGACGACGAGCGGGCCACCAAGGTGTGGAACGCCTGGCTCAACGGCGCCTGATCCGTCACCCGAGACAACCGGAGGACCTCTGGTGGAAACACTGCTCTACACCGCCGAACTCGTCCAGGAGGACGGTGCCTACAAGCTCGTCGTGCAGGACGTGGTGCGGGACACGGTCCAGGTCACCCCGGTCCCCAAGTCCGCGGTGGACCGGCTGCCGACCTTCCTGTCGGTGCTGAGTGCCAAGCTCGGCACGGCCCGCGGCCGCTGAAGGGCCCGTCCCGGTCACGGGGCCGGTGCCGGTCGCACCGGCCCCCACGGGAAGTGGCAGGCGACGCCGTACGGCTGCCCGGCCGCTGCGACGCCGTCCGGCTGCCAGGACGCCTCCGGCCGGGGGTCGCGTACGGCGCAGACGTCCCGCCCGGGCAGCCGGTCCGGTCCCTCGGGGCAGCGCGGATGGAAGCGGCACCCGGCCGGCGGTGACACGGGGTCGGGCACCTCTCCGATGAGGAGCGGTAGCTCGGCCGCTCGCCGTCCGGCGCGCAGGCTCGGTACGGCGGACAGCAGGGTCCGGGTGTAGGGATGCCTCGGGCCGCGCAGCAGGCTCTCGGTGGGCGCGTTCTCGACGATCCTGCCGAGGTACATCACGGCGACGGCGTCCGACACGTGGCGGACGGCGGCGAGGTCGTGGCTGATGAACAACATGGCGAAGCCCAGGCGTCGTTGCAGGTCCCGGAGCATGGTGAGGAGCGCCGCCCGGACCGACACGTCGAGCGCCGAGGTGATCTCGTCGGCGATGAGAACCGCCGGATCGACGGCCAGCGCGCGGGCGACGGCCACGCGCTGGCGCTGGCCGCCGGAGAGCTGCCGAGGCACCCGGTCGGCGCATCCGGCGTCGAGGCCGACCAGTGCCAGCAGCTCGCCGACGCGCCGTTCGCGACCGGGTCGGTCCAGCCGGACGAAGGCCCCGGCCGCTTCGGCGAGCGACTGACGCACCGTCATACGCGGGTCCAGCGCGGTGTCCGGGTCCTGGAACACCAGCTGGACCTGTCGGCCGAGCCGCCGCCGGTCGGCCGCCCGGCGCCCCCGGTACTCCAGCCCGCCGACCGTGATCCGCCCGGCGCAGGGGTTGTCCAGTCCGACGACCGCCCGTGCCAGGGTGGACTTTCCCGAACCGGACTCGCCCACCAGGCCGACCGTCGTGCCCCGGGGTACCTCCAGTGACACCCCGTCCACCGCCGTGACCGGCCCGGACGGCCCGTGGTGGCGGACGGTGACGTCGTACAGCGCGAGCCCTGTGCCTTCCCTCACCGGTCCGCCTCCTCCGTCTCCCGCTGTGCGCCGAGCGGTGCCCGCGACACCGGCTGCCAGCAGGCGATGTCGTGCTCCGGGCCGAGCGGCGACAGTACGGGGCTCTCCACGGCGCATCGGTCCAGCCGGTGCGGACAGCGGTCGTGGAACGGGCAGCCCGGAGGCGCGTCGTACGGATCGGGCGGCCCTCCCTCGATGGTGTGGAGGGGGCGGTCGTGGTCGGCGTCCAGGTCCGGGACCGAGGCGACGAGGGCGCGCGTGTACGGATGCCGTGCGCCGGTCGCCAGTTCACGGGCGGGCAGGTTCTCCACGACCGTTCCCCCGTACATGACCAGCACCCGGTCGCAGGCGTCGGCGACCAGGGCGATGTCATGGCTGATGAAGAGGATCGCGGTGGCGTCGTCGCGCCGGATGTCGCGGAGCAGGTCCATGATCTGCCGCTGCACGGTGACGTCCAGGGCCGTCGTCGGCTCGTCCGCGATGATGAGGTCGGGCCGCATCATGGCGGCGGTCGCGATCGCCACCCGTTGCCGCTGGCCGCCGGACAGCTGGTAGGGCCGGGAGCGCAGCAACCGGCGCCCGCCGGGGAGCGCCACCCGGCGCAGTCGGGCCAGGGCCTGTTCGACGGCCTCGGCACGAGGGGTGTCTCGGTGGGTGCGTACGGCCTCCGTCATCTGCGTGCCGATGCGGAGCGACGGGTTGAGGGCCGACGCCGGGTTCTGGAAGATCATCGCCATTCCCGTCGCCAGCTGCCCCCGCCGCTCCGCACGCGACAACGACTCGACGTCCGCGCCGAGGAACCGGTGGGTGCCCCAGGTCGCGCGGGCGCCGTCCGGCAGCAGATCGGCGAGGGCGAGCGCCGTCAGCGACTTGCCGGAGCCGGACTCGCCGACCAGCCCGGCCATCTCGCCGCGCCGCAGGGCGAGCGTGACACCGCGGACGGGCCGGAGCACCCCGTCCGCCGTGGGCAGGTCGACCCGCAGGTCCTCCACTTCCAGCACGTGGTCGGCGGCGGCCGGAGGGCCGGTACGTGCGTGGAGCGCGCGTTCCTCGGCGAGCCGCCGTGGGCGGGGTCGTCGTACGGCGGCTCCGGCCAGCATCTCGCCCAGCAACTGGAAGGCCACGGCGGCGTAGACGATGGCGATGCCGGGTGCCACGGCGGGCAGCGGCTCGGTGTAGACGCGGTCCAGCCCCTGGCTCAGCAGGAGCCCCCAGTCGTACGAAGGGGGCTGGACCCCGAGGCCGAGGAAGCTCAGTCCCGACAGGGCGACGAGTGCCGAGCCCGCCGTGACCGTGGTGTTGAGGATCAGGGGTTCGGCGATGTGCGGAAGGACATGGCGCAGGAGGAGCCGGTGGCGGCGCAGGCCCAGCACGCGTGCCGCCGCCATGAAGTCGGTTCCGGCGACTTCGGCGGCGAGGGTCTGTGTGATGCGCGCGAAGCCCGGTGCGCAGGCGATGGCCAGTGCGCAGACGGCCCCGCCCGCGCCCGCGCCGAAGAGGGCCGCGAAGAACATCGTGACGAGGAGCGCGGGGAAGGCGAGCAGGAGGTTGATCAGGGCTCCCAGCAGACGGCGTGCGCGTCTGCCCACGACGGCGGTGAGCGCGCCGAGCCCGATCCCCGCCGAGGCTCCCATGAGCGTGGCCCCGACGGCGAGCAGCGGGGAGAGCCAGGTCGCCGAGAGCAGCCGGGCGAGCAGATCCCGCCCGAGGCGGTCCGTGCCGAGCGGGTGTCCCGCGGTGGGTGCCAGCAGTACGGACGACGGGTCGGGGTGGTCGGCGGCCTGCCCCCAGAACACCGCTCCCGCGACGGCGAGTACGGCGAGCGAGGCGAGCATCGCCAGGGTGACCACGCCCATGGGCGAGGCCCAGTCCGACCGCCACGCACGTGACCGGCCGGCGTCGGTGCCCGGGGAGGCGGGGACGGAGGAAGAGGGCGAGGGCGGGGGCAGCACCATCGGATCACGTCTCCCGGATGACCGAGCGGGGGTCGAGCAGCGCGAGCGCGAAGTCGACGAGGAAGTTCACGACGAGGACGGCCGAGCCCATCACCAGCACGGTCGCCTCGACGACCGCGTAGTCCTGCGCGGCCACGGACTGCGCCATCGCCGACCCGATGCCGGGCCAGGCGAAGACCTTCTCGACCAGTACCGTTCCCGCGATCAGGCCCGGCAGCAGGTTCCCGGCGAGCGTCAGCGACGCGGTCAGGGCGTTCGGTGCCACATGGCGCAGCCAGAGCGGGGCGGCGGGCAGCCGCTTCGCACGGGCGGCGCGCACATGGTCGGCCGCGAGCACCTTGAGCGTCTCCACCCGGACGATCCGCAGGAGAACCGCGGCCGGAGCGAGGGCCAGCGCGAGCACGGGCAGCACATAGGACTGGGGACCGAGGTCACCGGCCGCCGGAAAGAGACGCAGACCGACGGCCAGTCCCGCGGTGAGACCCGCGGCGAGCACGAAGTCCGGCACACCGGCCAGGGCGGAGGTGGTGGCGGTGAACGCCAGTTCCGCCCGGGGCCGCCGCCCTCCGCGGGTCCACACCGCGGCGAGCAGCCCGCCGGGAAGGGCGACGACGAGTACGCAGGCGAAGGCCAGGACGGCCAGCAGCAGGGTCGTCGGCAGACGCGCGCCGACCAGGTCGGCGACCGGCTCGCCCGTCACCAGGGAGACCCCGAGATCTCCATGGGCCAGGTCCCGCAGGTAACGCCAGTACTGTGCCGACAGGCCCGTGTCCAGGCCGAGTTGGTGCCGTTTCGCCGCCACCAGGTCCGGCGGCGCGTCCACGCCCAGCGCGGCCCGGACGGGGTCGCCGGGTACCAGCCGGATCATCGCGAACGAGGCGGTGACGACGACGAGGAGGGAGAGCGTCAGCCGCACCGCGCGACGGCAGCAGAACACCCCCCACGGGTGGCGCCGGGTCAGGGCGCCGAGCCGCGCGGACACGGTCGTCATACGGGTTCCCCTCGGCTGGTCGTGGGCGGGCGTCCGCCGCTGCCTGTGCGGGCGGATGCCGGTCGGGGCGTCCGCCACTATCTGTGCAGGCGGATGCTGGTCGGTACGACCCGGCCGCCGGGCGCGACGGCGAAGGTCGTCCGGTAGCCGTACACCGTGCCCGTGCCGTCGGCGACGGGCAGCGCGTCGGCCGAGCGGAACAGCGCCGCGGCGGCCCGGTTCCAGTCCGCGCACCCGGCGGTGCCCGGCGCGCGCAGCGCGAGGGCGGCGAAGCGGTCGTAGGCGTGGTTGGTGACGTGGGCGAAGTTCAGTCCCCGCGAGGGCGGCGGGCCGGAGAAGTACGGGGTGAGCTGCGCGGGCAGCGGTGGGCCGGGCGAGCTGCCGACCACGACGTCGAAGTCCCCGCTCTGGTACATGGCCTGTACGACCGCGTTGCGGCTCTCGCTGACGAGGTCGACGTCCGCGCCCAGCGCCTGCCAGGTGGCGGCCATCAGTTCGGCGACCGACGGAAGGGTGGAGCCGAAGTCGGGGCTGCTGAGCAGCCGCAGCTTCAGCGGTCGGCCCCGCTTGGCCAGCCTGCCCCGCGCGTTCTTCGTCCAGCCCGCGGCGCCCAGGGCCCGCACGGCACTGCGCGAGGGCAGGTTGGCAGTGGCCACGTCCGCGTGGCAGACGGAATCCGCGGCCGTCAGGTGGCTCGCGGGCGTGCCCTCGCCGCCGATCGCCACATTGGCGAGGCCCTTGCGGTCCAGGGCCCCCACGAGTGCCCGGCGCAGCACGGGGTCGCTCAGGGGGCGGCCGGGCCGTTCGTTGAAGAAGGTGAGCCCCACGACGGTCGGTACCCGCGCGGTGGCCAGGCCGTGTCCGGTCAGCCGCGCGCGGTCGGGGCCGGTCACCGCCGCGATGTTCACCCCGCCCGTGAGCAGGAGGTTCGCCACCGTGGACTCCTGCGGCACCACCGACACCACGATCCGCTCGGGCTGTCCCGGGGCCGCGTTGGTCGCTCCCCCCGGCCCCCAGGCGTACCCCTTGCGCCGGGTGAAGACGTACGGGCCGCCCGAGGTGTAGCCGCTCAGCACGTACGGGCCGGTGCCCCGCGTGCTCCGCTCCAGCGTGCCGGGGTCCGTGAGCCCGGCCGGGCAGACGACGGGCAGCAGACCGACCGTCCGCAGGATGAAGCCGTACGGTGAGGCCGTCCGCACCGACACCGTCCGTGCCGCGTCGTCGGCCGACACCGTGAACGGCACATCGGGCAGCGCCGCCCTGGCGCCGACGAGCCGGTTGCGGGGATCGCCCGCGTACCGCAGCGAGCGGGCCACCCCGGAGGCGGTGAGCGGCGTGCCGTCGGAGCAGGTCACGCCCTTGCGCAGGGTGAAGCTCGCCGAGACGGCTCCGTCGTGCCAGGTCTGGGCCAGCCCGGACACCACCCGCCCGCCCGGCGCCGTGCTGACCAGCGAGTCGTAGGCGTAGGGGGCCAGGGCGGAGCCGAACTGCGCGTACGGATGGAAGTCCGGCGTCTCGGCGGCGGTGGCGACGGTGACAGTGCCCCCCATCACGACGGGGGTGTGGGTCGACGACGTCTCACCGCCACACCCCGCCGACACGGCCGAGGCGACAGCGGCCAACGCCACCGCGGCCGCGGCCGACCGGGCCCTGGAGAACGACACGGTGCGGCGGTGCATGGCGGCATCGTGCCACCGGGTCCGACGGCGCCGGACGGGCTTTCCGGGCCTGGACACGAACGAGGCGGACCGATTCCCCCGTCCGAGTGAGCCTGCCCGACTCGCGGTGCACGTGCCCGACTCGCGGTGCACGCGTACGTCCTGACCTGCCGTCACCCGGGCGCACACTGGCGCCATGGCGAACCAACCATCGGACCACCCGGACGGCTCGGCGGCGCGGGAGGTAGACCGGCTCGCGGCCGCGTACTGGGACTTCCTGCTGGCCCGTGAGCCGTCGTTGCGGACGCGCCGCGGGCTGCCGGTCGAGTCGCTGCCGGGGGTGTCCGCCGCGGAGGACGACGAGCGCGGCCGGTTCGCGGCAGGGGTGCTGGAGCGGCTGGACACGCTACGGCCCGCGGAGCTGTCCGGCCGCGCCGCCGACACCGCGGGTTTCCTCCGGGCGCTGGCCGAACAGGAGGCGGAGGCGGGGCGCTTCCACTGGCTCACCCCGACCGCCACGCCGTACCGGCTCTTCCGGCTCCAGCAGTACGGGGACATGGTGTTCCGGCCGTACCGTTTCGAGCACCGGGCCGACGTGGACCGGTACGTGTCCCTCGTGCGGGATCTGGCGCGCTGCGTGGCGACGGTCGCCGACAAGGCCGCCGGGCAGGCGGCCCGGGGATTCCGCGTCCCGGTCCCGGCGCTGGCCGGGGTCTGCTCCACCCTCGGGCGGCTGCGGGCGTCGGCGGCCCGGTACGTCCGCGTGGACGCCGAGCGGGTCACGCGACTCGACGCCGCGAGCCGGGGGCGCCTGCGCGACGCGGTGGCGGGGATCGTGGCCACCGAGCTGGAGCCCGCGTTCGACCGGCTCCTCGCCCTCGTGGGCGACCCGGACTACCTCGGGCGGGCACCGCGGACCGTCGGCTGGGCGCACTACCAGGAGGGCGAGGCGGCGTACCGGGCCTTCGTCCGGACGTACACGTCCGGCGACACACCGCCCGAACGCCTCCACGCGCTCGGCCGTGAGCACTGCCGTGAACTCGGCGAGCGGATGCGGGAGTTGCGGCACACACTCGGCTTCACGGGAACGGAGGCGGAGTTCCACGCCCGCCTCGCGACCGAGCCCCGCCTGTACGCCGTCACCCCGGAGGAGGTCGAGGACCGCTACCTGGGACATCTCGACCGGCTCGCCCCGCTGCTGCCGCGCTGGTTCGCGGTCCTGCCCCGGGCCCCCTACGGCGTGGCCCGCCTCGACCCGGCGCTCGAGAAGTCGATGACGTACGGCTACTACGACCCGCCGACCGCGGCCCGGCCGGTGGGCCACTACCGCTACAACGCCTCGGACCTGGCGCACCGTTCCCTGCTCGGCTCGGCCGCGCTGATCCACCACGAGCTCGCGCCCGGCCACCACTTCCACCTCGCCCGCCAGGCCGAGGACACCACGCTGCCCGACCTGCGGCGCGAACTGGTGCCGTTCGGCGGGTTCGAGGAGGGCTGGGCGGAGTACGCCGCCGGTCTCGGCTGGGAGATGGGACTGTACGACGACCCGTGGGACGCGTACGGACGCCTGGCCCACGAGCGGTTCACCGCGCAGCGCCTGGTCATCGACACCGGCCTCAACCTCGGGACGATGACACTGGAGCAGGCGCGCGCCTTCATGAGCGCCCACGGGGCGGCCGAGTCCGACGGGCAGATCACGACCGAGCTGCTGCGCTACTCGACCGATCTGCCGGGACAGGCGCTGACGTACCGGGCGGGGTATGCGGAGTTCACGGCGTTGCGGGAAGCGGTCGAACGTGACGCCGGGGACGCCTTCGACGTGCGGGCCTTCCACGAGGCCGTGCTGGGCGGCGGGACGCTGCCGTTTCCCGTGCTCCGCCGACGGGTGGCGCGGGAGACGCGCGGCGCCCTGGGCTCCCGAGGGCATGAACAGGCCGTCACGGGCGGCCTCTTCTCCTCGAACGAGTGAAGGCCACGGCCGAACCGGTGACTTCTCGCTTCGTCACGGATACTCTCCGTGACGAAGAGCTCGTCGCCTTTCCGTCATCGCCCTCCCGGCAGAAGAGAAGGACGTCCTGCCATGCCTCCCGTAGTACCTCCCTTCCTGATCGGCCTGATCACCGCTTCCGTGGCCAAGAAGTTCGGCAAACCCGTCCTGCGAGGGCTTGTCAGAACGTCGGTGGGCCTGGGGATGAGCGTCAAACGTGTCGTCCACGAAGCCGGTGAGGGACTCCACGACATCGCCGCCGAGGCGACCGCCGAGGTCCTCGCCGTCCAGCTGACGCAGGAGGCCGAGCACCGCACTGCCACCGGCGCCTCGGCGGCCGACGGCACGCACCAGGCCGCCCGCAAGGGGCGTCGCGCCGGTTCCGCCGCTGCCCGAGCCGCCGCAAGCGCGTCGTGACCGGGAAGTGGTTTCGGGTCCACCGGCGCCCGGTGGACCCGAGGCTTCGGCTGGTGTGCTTCCCGCACGCGGGCGGCACGGCGCAGTTGTTCCACGGCTGGCCCGCGCTGTTGCCGGAGGACGTCGAGGTGCTCGCCGTGCGCTACCCCGGCCGCCAGGACCGGCTCGCGGAAGCCTGCGTCGAGGACATGGCCACCCTGGCCGACGCGATCGAGGACGCCCTGGAGCCATGGCTCGACCGGCCGCTGGCGCTGTTCGGGCACAGCATGGGCTCGTGCGTCGCCTACGAGCTGGCTGTGCGCCTGGAGGCCCGCGGCACCGTCCCGGAGCAGCTGCTGGTCTCCGCGCACGAGGCCCCGCATCGCACCGAACGCGCCGCACTGCACGGCGCCGACGACGACACCCTGATCAGCCGCGTCCAGAGCCTCGGCGACCTGCACTCCGAGGCATACGACATCCCGGAACTGCGCGATCTGCTGCTGCCCGCCCTCCGGGCGGACTACCGGCTCATCGAGGGCTACCGCCCCACGCGTCCGACTCCGGTCAAGGCACCGATCACCGCGTACGTCGGCCGGGACGATCCGAGTTGCGCACTCGACCGGGTCCACGCCTGGTCCGACCTCACCGCACCGGGCTCCTTCGAGCTGCGCTCGTTTCCCGGGGACCACTTCTATCTCGCGGCCCGGGAGGCCGAAGTGGTCGCGGACGTGGCGGCACGCCTCGCGCGCCCGTGCGGGACCGGCCCGACCTGACGGCACCCTGCTTCCTCGTACCGGTGCGCATCCGTCAGCGCCCCTGTGACCACAACGCCCCGGCACCACGCATGGCGCCTCCGGGGATCTCGGGGGACGATGCTTGTGCCGGGTGCTCACACGCGCGGTGTCCCTGACGGCGGCCACCATGGCCGGGACGGGAGAGGGAACCATGCGACCGGGCGCACGCGCCGCCGACGCGGCACTGCAGTTGCTCAGCCGGGACTGGGCGGGGCTGGTCATCGCCCTGCCACCGGCGGCCGTGGGCGGATGGTGCGTCACCCGGGGGCGCGGTCGGCGCGTTCTCGGTGGCGCGCTCTGCGCCGTGGCACTCACGCTCGGACTCGGGTCACTGCGTCACATGGTGCATGTGCGGCGGGTCGGCCTCAGCTGTCCCCCGCCCGGCCGCCTGGTGGACGTGGGTGGCCATCGGATGCACGTCCTCGCCGAGGGGGACGCCGGGTCGGGGCCCACGGTGGTGTGGATGCCGGGCGGCCATGCAGGCGGCTACGCCATGCACCACCTGCACGCGCTGACGCGGAAACGCACGCGTTCGGTCCTGGTGGACCGTCCGGGCTCCGGCTGGAGCGACCCGGGCCCGTTCCCGCGCACGACGGCGGCCGAAGCCGTCGAACTGCTCACCGCGCTGGAGCGGGCGGGCGAAGAAGGGCCCTTCGTCCTCGTGGGGCACTCCTTCGGGGGGCTCCTCATGGCCAACGCCGCCAGGCGCCGCCCCGATCTGGTGGCCGGTCTGGTGCTGCTCGATCCCACCCCGCCCGATGTCGTCGCCTTCGGCCCGTCGCTCGCGACCCTGCGGCACGCCGGCCGGGACCAGGCTCTCCGCGCGCTGCGCCACCTCTTCGGCCTCCACCCTCTCCTGCCCAGGAACGAGGCACAGCCTGCCGACGATCCGGCCCAGGTCCTCGCCACGGTCGAGTCCAGGACCAGGGCGAGCTGCGCCGCCGCGTCGATCCTGCGCGAGTTGTCACCGGACGGCATCACCCGCAACGGCTGGCAGACGGTCGTGCACGACGGCGAACTCGGCTCCCTGCCCCTCCTCGTCGTGGCGCCCCGCGATCTGACGGGCGGCGGCGCGGTCTTCGACACGGTCGACGATCCGGAGGAGAACGCCCGGGTACGGCACTTCTTCCTCACCGTGCGAGACCGCTTCCTGGCGGCCTCCAGCGCGGCCCGCAGGATCTACACCCCGGAGGGAACCGGCCACGACTTCCCGGACCGGGTACCCGAGTTCGTCGTAGAGGTCGTCAACTCCCTGTTGACCGACGCCGAACCGGATTCAGTCGCCCAGCAGTAGTGCGGCAACCGCCTCCGGGGCCTCGTGCATGGCGTCGTGCCCGGTGGGGAGGTCGTGGACGCGCCACTCGGGATCCGCTTGGAGTCGGGTGCGCAGTGCGGCGAACGGCGTCCGGTCCTCCCATCCCGAGCAGTAGACGAACTCCCGACGGGGGATCCGGTCGAGCGCGCCCGACAGCCGGACCGTCTGCAGGAACGAGGCGAGGGGATGGGGACGGCGGCGGGGATCGCCGCCGTGCGGCGGTCGAACGGCATAGCCGGTGGACTCGGCTCCGGCAGCGAACACCTCCCGGAAGTGCTCGTTCGTCGACGTCCAACATGACTCGCCGTCGCGCGGCACGTAGGCGTCCAGGTGCACCAGCCGTGAGATCCGGGCGGCGGCGCGGTCGGCGGCGGCCGCGATCACCATCCCGGCGTAGCTGTGGCCGACCAGCGTCGCGCCGGTGATGTGGTGGCGGTCGAGGTGCCGCACCACGTCGTCGGCGTGCGTGTCGAGGTTGGCGGTCGCGACCGTCGCGTTGTCGTCGTCCGGCCGCAGACCGGTCAGGGTCAGGGCGTGCACGGTGTGACCGGCACGCTCCAGCAGCGGAACCACCGCCTCGTACGACCAGGAGCCCTTCCAGGCGCCGGGTACCAGAACGAACGTCGCCACGTTTCTCTCCTTCTCTCTCGGCATGGAGGAAATCTCACCGGATCGGGGAGTGGCTTGCTACCGCTAGGCTGCCAACCGATGCCTGTTCACCGCCAACCTCGCCGGTCCGCCGACGTGACGTCATATGTGTGGCCCTCCGGTGGGCGTCACCTCTGGCCGTCGGGCGGGACGAGCGCGACGCGGTCGCACGCGCGGGGACACCTGGTGTACGCGGCAGGCGGTGTCCTGGCGGTGCACACCGAGCGGGGCACGTCGGTCGTTCCCGCCAACCGGGTCGCCTGGACCCCCGCCGGGTTCACTCACCAGCATCGCGCGCACGGCGACACCGACATGCGGATCGTCTTCCTCACGCCGTCCCTCGCACGGTTCATGCCGGACGGTCCCGCCGTGTTCCTGGCCTCCGACCTCGCCCGCGAGGTCGTGCTCGCCCTGACCGGTCCCGGCAACTACGACGACACCACGCCCGGTTACAGCCGCTCCGCGCGCACCCGCCTGGTCCGGGTCCTGGTCGAGGAACTCCGCGAGGCGGACGAGCAGCCGCTGCACCTGCCGGAGCCGCGGGACGACCGGCTGCGGGCCGTCGCCCGGATGCTGTCCGAGGACCCGGCGGACAACGCCACGCTGGCCGAGTTCGGGAAGAGGATCGGGGCGGGCGCCCGCACCCTCAGCCGGCTGTTCCGCGGCGAACTCGGCATGACCTTCTACGAGTGGCGCACGCAGCTACGCCTCTACCACGCGCTCGTGCTCCTCGCCGACGGCCACGACACCACCCACACCGCCAACGCCTGCGGGTGGGCCAACCCCAGCAGTTTCATCGCGGCGTTCAGCGCCGTCGTCGGAACGACGCCCGGCCGCTACCGGACCCGGACCAGGTAGCCGCCGGTGGTCGCCCGATCGGTCGCGATCCCGTGGCACCGGTCGCGGTCCCGTGGCACCGGTCCCGATACGCGGACGGCGTCGTCGCGGCCTACTCCGCGCTCGACGCGGACGCTCGCACGTCGTGCGCTCGTGCTTCGCGCCCGACGCCGGAGAGAGCGTCCCTCGGCATCGATCCCGTCCGGGTGAGCGAGACGATCAGCCCAGCGGCTGTTACGGCAAGTGTCGCGGCAGCGTAGACGATGGCCGCGGGCACCAGACCGATGGCGTCGCTGAGGAAGCCCGCCGCGATGGTGGGGATGCCGTACGCGAGATAGGCGACGACGTAGACGGCGGAGAACAGCGTCGCGCGCTCCTGCGCTGGCGTCAGCGGGACAAGCAGCCCGAGCGTGCTGGAGAAGACGGCGCCGAAGCCGAGGCCGGTGACGATCGCGCCGCAGATGATGAGCGAGGCGCGGCCCGCCGCGAACGAGCACGCCTCCAGCGACACACCGGCGAGGACCGCCGCGTATCCGGCGAGCATGAACCGCCGGGGTGGCATCAGCGGGCCGAGTACGAGCGCGGAGACGGCCGCGGCCAGGGGCTGGGCCGCGACGACCAGGCCGAGGGCGGCTCCGCCGGTGATGTGCAGGGCTTGATGAACGATCGACGCCCCGAGGCCGAGAACCAGCCCGGCCGACATCCAGATGCCGATCATCCCCGGGGCGGTGCGAGCGAACGCGGTCCGGGCGGCGGCTGGAACGCCGACGCGTGACACGAGGGCATCGCCGTTCCCTTGACGCCCACCGACCGTCTCGGGCGAGGCCGCTGTGACGGCGAGGGCGACGACGACGATCGCGAGTGCGGCTCCGAACACGACCGTGGCGGGTGCTGCCGCGAACTGGATGGCGACGCCGGTGAGGGCGACACCGATGCCGAGTCCGGCGACGGATGCGATGCTCACGACCAGTGCCGCTACCTTCTTCAGCGCCACTGGTGCGACCTCGGCGATGTAGGCGCTGAACGCGCTCGTGGCCGCTCCCGTCGCGAAGCCCTGCAGTGCCCTCGCGACGATGACGACGCCGATGCCCGGGGCGATCAGGAACACCACCATGGCGACCGCCTGGAGCGCGAGGGCCGCGACGAGCACCGGACGGCGGCCGATGCGATCCGACAGGGAACCGATGACGAGAAGCGCGAGGAGGAGCGCGAAGGCGTAGATCGCGAACGCGACCGTCAACTCGCTGTCGGGAAAGTGCCAGTGCTGCTGGTAGACGACCAGGAGGGCGCTCGGTGCTCCCGCAGCCGCCATCACCGCCGTGAACGCGATGGCGGACGTGACGAAGGCGACGACCGGCGGAACCGTTGGACGCGGCATGGGCATGGAATCCCTCTCCACTCGACGTAGGACCGCACCCGACTGGACGGCCCACTCAGTTTCGAGCGGTGGGACGACACCCTCCAGCGGCAAGAATGCCAATACATGCGAGGATTCCGCCACGGGGTTGGATCACCGCGAGCCGAGGAGAGGGACGACGATGAGTTCACACCGGGTGATGGTGCTTGTGCTGGAGGGGGCGCTCCCGCTCGACGTCGGCATCCCGGCCCAGGTGTTCCAGCCGCGTGACGGGTTCCCGTACGAGTTGACGGTGTGCGGGGTCGTCGCGGGAACGGTGCCGTCCAGTCAGGGTTTCGGGTACGCGGTGCCGCAGGGTCTCGACGCGCTGACCGGGGCGGACACCATCATCGTCCCCGGCTACGCGCCGGTCGGCCGACCGGTCCCGGCCGAGGTGCACGAAGCGCTTCGGAGGGCGCATGCGAGAGGGGCCCGCATCGCGTCGATCTGTTACGGCGCGTTCGCCCTGGCCGACGCGGGTCTGCTGAAAGGGCGGCGCGCGACGACGCACTGGGACGCGGCGGAACTGCTGGCACAGCGCCATCCCGACACCGTGGTGGAGCCCAATGTGCTGTTCGTCGACGAGGGTTCGGTCCTCACCTCGGCCGGTGTCGCGGCGGGCATCGACCTGTGCCTGCACATCGTCCGGCGCGACCTCGGTGTGAGCGTGGCCAACGACATCGCCCGCCGTCTGGTGACGGCGCCCCACCGGACCGGCGGCCAGGCCCAGTACCTTCCCCGAAGCAGCCCGGAACCGCACGGCGACACCCTCGCGGCGACCCGGGAATGGGCGCTGACACGCCTGCACGAGCAGCTCACCGTCGCCGATCTCGCGACGCACGCACGAATGTCACTGCGCACCTTCATGCGCCGCTTCACCGAGGAGACCGGCGACACGCCGTTGCAGTGGGTCCTGCGTGCCCGGGTCGACGCCGCCCGCGCGCTCCTGGAGACCACGAAGCTCCCGGTCGACCGGATCGCCGAGCGCGTCGGACTGGGAACCGGCTCCAACCTCCGCCTGCACTTCCGGAGAATCCTCGACGTGTCGCCGACCGAGTACCGGGCCGCGTTCTCCGACCGGACGATCCCGACTCCTTGAGCGGGAACTCCGGCCTGCCGTACCCGACGCGAAGCGAACCACCGCATGTTACGGTACCGAGTACCACATGGAACTTGATACCAAGGAGTCCGCCATGGACAGCCGGACCGTCGTCTTAACCGGAGTGACCCGCGGATTCGGCCGCGAGACCGTCGAGTTGCTGATCCGGGAACGGCCGCAGGACCACTACGTCGCGCTGGCCCGCCGGGACGGCGAACGCCTCGCCGCGGAACTCGTCGCGGCCACCGGCGCTTCCGGGGTCACAGGAGTGGACTGCGACCTCGCTTCGCTCGCCGAGATCAGGCGGGCGGTGAAGGAGGTCCTGCGGGGGCTCGACACCGGTCAACTCCCGCCGCTCGGCGGCTATCTCGGCAACGCCGGCCTGACGGTCACGACGACCGACCTGCGCACCACGGACGGGTACGAGATGACCTTCGGGGTCAACGTGCTGTCCCACTACCTGCTCGTCAGCGAGTTGCTGCCCCGGTTCACCGGTCCGGGCTGGATCGTGCTCACCTCCAGCGACTGCCACTTCGGGCAGTTCCGCTACACGCTCGGCGCCACGCCGCCGCCGCGCTGGGAGACGCCGGAACGACTGGCCACACCCCGCCCCGGTGGAGCGCGGGAGGCCGGGCGGGCGTACGCGACCAGCAAACTCGGCATCATCCATCTGACCCACGCGCTGGCCCGCCGTCTGCCCGACGACGTCGGCGTCTACTCCTACAACCCGGCGCTCGTCGCGGGCACCGACTTCTTCCGCCACGCCCCGGGGCCCGTGCGGGGCGTGCTCAACGGGTTCTTCCAGCTTCAGCGCTTCCTCGGCCGGGGCATGACGCCGCAGCAGGCGGGTGCCCGGCTCGCCGAGACGATCCTGACCGGACCGACCGCCCGGACCGGTTCCTACCTCGATCGCGGCCGCGCCGTCCCCTCGTCGCCGGAGTCGTACGACGAGGCCCGCGAGGAGGAGCTGTGGCGCGAGGCCGCCCTCCTCGTCGACGCCGACCGCCGGGCAGGACAGGCGGATATCCTGGTCGAATGAACGCGAACAAGTCTCCGGTGGAGTCCTTGCGGGACCGCAAACGCCGCCAGACCCGGGAACGGATCATCGAGACGGCCTTCGCGCTCTTCATGGAGCGGGGGTTCGATGTCGTCACCGTGGACGAGATCGCCCAGCGGGCCGAGATCGGCCGCACCACCTTCTTCCGCTACTTCGGCGACAAGCAGGAAGTCGTCTTCTCCACCGAGGACGACTTCCTGCGCGCACTCACCGCGGCCATGCGCGACGCACCCGCCGAGCCGCTCCGGGATCTCGCGCAGGCACTGACCACATCACGGCTGCTGCTGCTCGCGCTCTGCACCGAGGCCGCCCGCGACCCCGGCCACTACGCGGTGTACCACCGTCTGGTCAAGCAGCACCCCGAGCTGGAGGACCGCCACACCCGCAAGACCCGGCACTACGCCGGCCTCCTCGAGAAACACCTCATCGACCACGGCACCCCGCCGCCCACCGCCGTCCTCGCCGCCCAGTTGACCCTCGCCTGCTACCAGACGGCGTGGCGCCTCGGCGGCCACGACGCGACGGCGGTGCTCCGCGAGGCGAACGACGCCTTCGACCTCCTGCTGGGCACCGCTGCGGCATGACCGGCCGGCCCTTACGCCGGGCTCGTTGAAGGGCTGAACCAGACAGTCGGCTCGCGTCACCCCGGCGCGACCTGCAACCCCATGACCGTACGCGCCGCGTCGCGCACGTCACCGTCCTCGTCCGCCGCGAGCCGTTCGAGCGCGGCCCGGACCGTCGGGCCGGGTCGGCGCGCCAGGGACCACGCTGTACAGAACCGCACCCACCGGTCGGCGTCCTCGGCACAGGAGACCAAGAGGTCGGTCACCTCCTCCTCCCGCGAGGAGCCGAGGGCCGAAACCGCGCTGCGCCGCACCTCGGGCGCGAGATCGCGGGCGCCGGTGAGCAGGACGGCCAGGGCTCGTGGCGGGTCGCCGACGCCGAAGATGGTGCTGAGGGTACTCATCGCGTCGGCGCGCACCTGCGGGTCCGGGTCGGATGCCGCGTCGGCCACCAGCCCGAAGTACCGCGCACCGCCGAAGTCGATGACCGTCACGCCCCACATGCCGACCCGACGGGTCCTGGGATCGGCCGAGCCGAGGCACTCCAGGACCAGCCTGATCGATTCCTCCGGCCACGCGGAGAACAGATCGAGGAGAGTGAGCTCCAGAGTGTCCCCGTCGTCGTTGCGATCGCTTTCCCGAGCGCACAACAGCGCGGGCAGCGCGGCCGCACCACAGGCGCCCGCCAGAACATGGGCGATCCGGTCCCGCGCGAAGGAGTCGTCGGCGTCGACGTGCCGAGCGAGCCGCCGTTCGAGGTCCGGCCGCAGGAACGCGGCCGCCGGTGTCCGCAGTCGCTCCACCCAGGGCTCGAACCGGAGGTGTGCCCCGGGCCCGCGCAAGGTGGCGTCGGCAAGCCGCGCGTCCAGCTCACTCAAGGCGTGCCGCAGTGCCGAGCGCTCCGCCGCCTGTTCATCCATCGCCGCCGTCATGCCGTTCACCTTACGGTCGGGTGGTGTCACCGGTCACCGAGTGGGCTGCTCCCTCGCACCGTTGACAGCTCGAACGCGGCCCGTCAGAGTCCCGGCGTGATCGACATCAGCGAGCTGACACCGGCCGAGTCGCGCGTGTGGCAGGCCTTTCCGCGCGGCGAGTCCGTGGACTTCCGCGCCGAGGACGAGGACCCGGCGCTCGACACCACGTACGGCGCCGAACGCACCGTACGGGCACGTGTGTTGCGGGCGCTGTTGCTCAAGGCCCCGCAGGAAGAGGGCGAGATAGCCGCCCTCAAGCTCACCGGGGCGCGGATCACCGGCGTGCTGGACCTGAAGTACTCCACGATCGACGCCGCTGTCCGGTTGAGCCACTGCCAGTTCGACAGCGTTCCCGAGCTCTACGGTGCCCAGCTGCGCCAGCTCAGTCTGAGGAGTTCCGTTCTGCCGGGCCTGGATGCCTCGACCTTGCGGGTCGAGGGGCCGCTGCGGATGACGGACTGCCGCATACAGGGGCCGGTACGGCTCAGCGGAGCACGGATCTCCGGGGCGCTGGTCATGGAGCGGACGGAGTTCGCGGCGGGGGACGATTCCCGCTCGGCGCTGTGGCTCAACCAGGCGTCGGTAGGTGCCGACTTGTGGGCCCCGGAAATGCGCGCCCACGGACAGATACGGCTCACCGGAGCCACCGTCACGGGGCGAATCAACATCCAGGACGCCGAGTTCGACAACCCGGGCGGCATCGCACTGGACGCGCAGAACCTCACCGTGGAGGCGCACGTACGGGCACGCTGCCTACGCGCACGCGGGCGGATCGAGCTGCGCGGCGCACGCATACCGGGCCGCCTCGACCTGCTCCACGCCCGCCTGTCGAATCCGGGCGACACGGCGCTGCGGGCGAGCAGTTGCGTCATCGGTGAGCTGTGGATACGCGGTGGTGACCGTATCGAGGGCGCCCTGAACCTGCGGCGCTCCCACGTCGAACTCCTGACCCTCGAACCGGAGATGCTCCCCGAGCGGGTGCTTCTCAGCAATCTCCGGTACACGGTGCTCACCCCGCACGAGCCCGCCGAGCGCCGCCTCCCGATGCTGGAACGAGACGGCGGCGCGTACGAACCCCATGCGTACGAGCAGTTGATGGCCGCCTACCGTCATGTCGGCGACGACGACGCGGCCCGGCTCGTGCAGCTCGCCAAACTGCGCCGCCGGCGCGCCACGCTCGTCTGGTACGCACGGCTGTGGGGGTACGTCCAGGACGCCACCGTCGGCTACGGCTTCCGCCCGCTGCGCGCGGCCGTGTGGTTGCTGTCCGTCCTGGCCGTGGGATCGCTCGCGTACGGCCTGCACCACCCGCGCCCCGTCAAGGCGGGCGAGGCTCACGACTTCAACCCGGTCTTCTACACGCTCGACCTGCTCCTGCCGGTCATCGGCTTCGGCCAGGAGTCGGCGTTCGCTCCTCAGGGCTGGTACCAATGGCTGTCCTACGGTCTGATCCTCACCGGCTGGATCCTGGCGACGACGATCGTGACAGGCGTGACCCGTACGGTCAGCCGTCAATGACCCTGGCCCGCCGCACGAGGGACGTGGCGGCCTTCTCCCACTCGGGCCGCTCGAAAGCGAACCCCGCCGCGCTCAACCGCCCCGGCACCACGCGCCGGCTCTTGAGCAGCAGCTCCGTGTCCGAGCGGAGCGCGAACGCGCCCAGCTCGGCCATCCAGCGCGTCGCGGGCAGCCCCAGGGGGACGCCCCAGGCCGTGCGCAGGGCTCGCATGAAGTCGCGGTGCGGAAGGGGGGCCGGGGAGGCGAGGTTCACCGGGCCGGCGATGTCGTCGCGGGCGATCAGGAACTCCACCGCTCGCACGAAGTCCTCGTCGTGGACCCAGGAGACGTACTGCGCGCCGCCGGCCACCGGGCCGCCCAGTCCCAGCCGGACCAGTCGTGACAGGACGGCGAACACCCCGCCCCGGTCCGGGCTCATGACCATCGCCGAGCGCAGCGCGACCTTGCGGGTGGCGGGAGCCGGCGCCTCGGCCTGGGCGCTCTCCCAGTTCTTCGCGATCTCGACGCTGTAGGCCCAGTAGTCCGGAACTCCGTGCTCCGAGCCTCCGATCACTCCGGTCGCCTCGTCGTTCGCCGCGTCGAAGCGGTGGGCGTAGACCGTCGCCGTACTCATCTGCAGCCAGACGCGGGGCGGCCGCGCGGCGGCGGCGATCGCCTCGCCGACCACCCGGGCCGAGTCCACTCGGGAGTCCATCATGGCTCGCAGGTTCTCGGCGGTGTAGCGGCAGGAGACGCTGCGTCCGGCCAGGCTGATCACGACGTCGCAGCCGTCGATCGCCGCTGCCCAGGGGCCGAGCGTGGCGCCGTCCCATGCGATGTCGTGTGTCCGGGTGGGACGCCGGGTCAGTACCGTGACCTCGTGACCGGCCGCCGTCAGCGCGCGGTCGAGAATCGCGCCCACCTGTCCGGTTCCCCCGGGCAGCACTACCTTTATCGAATCCCCCTCGGTTTCGTTCGAGATCAGCGTAGCCCGCATTTTTGAACGCGTTCAACCGGGGAGATCGACGGGCGACAGGGCAACGCGAGGAGAGCCCGCCGAAGGCGCGGCAAGCCACGGGGCCAGGAGAAGGTCCGCCCGGCCATGCGGCGGATGGCGTCGTCGCCGTTCCGGCCGGTCGGCGACACGGCAGGCGGAACGCGGCCCGGCATCGGCAGCGCGCGTCGACGCCTCGCCGGGGGACGGCAGGTGCACCGATGATGCGTCACCGGCCCGGAGGCGTCAACGGTTCGGCGGGGACTGGTTGTTGAGGCGCGGGGGGCGGATTCGCCGGGGGTGACGGCGAATCCGCGCGTTGCCGATTTGTGACAAGTACAAGCCATTGACGTTGCCGGGAGAGGGCGTCCATCATCCTCGCCATGCCGTGTCAACGATGACATAAGTCAACGATGACACCTCGGGACGGCATGCACCGATGCCGGCCGCGCCGCTCGCAATCCCGCAGGAGTCGTTCATGTCTCGCATCACCCGCCAGCGTCCGACCGTCCTCAGAGCCGCCGCGTGTCTGGGTGTCGCGGCGCTCACCCTCACCGCCTGCGGCTCCGGTTCGGGTTCGGGGTCCGCGGGCTCCGGCTCGGGCGGAGTCAAGGTGGGTCTGATCACCAAGACCGACACCAACCCGTTCTTCGTCAAGATGAAGGAGGGCGCGGAGCGGTCCGCCAAGGAGAACCACGCCCAACTGCTGACCGCCGCAGGCAAGTTCGACGGTGACAACGCCGGGCAGGTCACCGCCATCGAGAACATGGTGGCCTCCGGGGTGAAGGGCATCCTGATCACGCCGAGCGACTCCAAGGCGATCGTGCCCGCGATCCAGAAGGCCCAGGCCAAGGGCGTCCTGGTCATCGCCCTGGACACGCCGACCGAGCCGCAGACCGCGGTCGACGCGCTGTTCGCGACCGACAACCTCAAGGCCGGCGAACTGATCGGCGAGTACGCCAAGGCCGCGATGAAGGGCAAGAAGGCGAAGATCGCCACGCTCGACCTCGCGCCCGGTGTCTCCGTCGGCGTCCAGCGGCACGACGGCTTCCTGAAGGGCTTCGGCGTCGGTGCCAAGGACCCGTCGGTGGTCTGCTCGCAGGACACCGCGGGCGACCAGGCCAAGGGGCAGACCGCGATGGAGAACTGCCTCCAGAAGGAACCCGGCATCAACCTCGTCTACACCATCAACGAGCCCGCCGCGCTGGGTGCTTACACCGCCCTGAAGGCCAAGGGCCGCGAGAAGGACGTGCTGATCGTCTCCGTCGACGGCGGCTGCACCGGCACCAAGGCCGTCAAGAGCGGGCAGATCGCGGCCACCGCGCAGCAGTACCCGCTGAAGATGGCGGCGGAGGGCGTCAAGGCCGTCGTCACGTACGCCAAGGACGGCAAGAAGGCGTCCGGTTACACCGACACCGGCGTCAACCTGATCTCCGACAAGCCGCAGGCCGGGGTCACTTCGAAGGACACCGCGTACGGCCTGGAGAACTGCTGGGGCTGAGCCGCCCCGAGGCCGTACATCACCGACCGGGGCGGCCGTCCCTACTCCCCTGAGGGACGGCCGCCCCTTCTCCCCTCAACACCCTCTCGCGCACGGGCACTTCGCGGCCGGACCACTCCGGCACCGACGAACGACCCCGCCCGAAGTCCTCCCGCACGGCTCCTTCGACAAGGACTCCGCAATGACAGCCACGACCACGCCGTACGCCGATCTCTCGGCGCCCGGTACGGCGCGCCGACTGCTCACGGCGCCGACCACCGGCCCGCTGGCCGCGCTCCTGATCGCCTGTGTCTTCTTCTCCTTCTCCACCGACCAGTTCCTGACCGGCGGGAACTTCTCGCTGATCGTGCAACAGGTCATGGTCGTGGGGACGCTCGCCATCGGGCAGACCCTGATCATCCTCACCGCCGGAATCGACCTGTCGTGCGGCGCGGTGATGGCGTTCGGCAGCATCATGATGGCCCGGATGGCCGCCGAGGGCACGCTGCCGCCGCTGCTCGCGATCGTCCTCGGCATGCTGGTCTGCGGCGGATTCGGGCTGCTGAACGGGCTGTTGACGGAGAAGATCCCGCTGCCGCCGTTCATTGTGACGCTCGGGATGCTCAACGTGGCGTTCGCGCTGACCCACATCTACTCGGAGGAGCAGACGGTCACCCAACTGCCCAGCTCGCTGACGGCACTTGGGCAGACCTTCCCGCTCGGGCACACCGACATCACCTACGGCTCGCTGGTCACCATCGCCCTGTTCCTGGTGTTCGCCTACGCGTTGAGCAGCACCGGCTGGGGCCGGCACGTGTACGCCCTCGGCAACAGCGTCGAGGCGGCACGGCTGAACGGCGTGCGCACCTCGCGGCTGACCATCGGCGTGTACACCGTCGCCGGGCTCCTCTACGGCGTCGCCGCGCTGCTGCTCATCTCCCGTACCGGGGTGGGCGATCCGCAGGCGGGCCAGACCGACAACCTGGACTCCATCACCGCGGTGGTCATCGGCGGGACGAGTCTGTTCGGCGGGCGCGGTTCGGTGCTCGGCACCTTCATCGGTGTCCTGATCGTCGGCGTCTTCCGCAACGGGCTCCAGCTGATGGGCGTCGCGTCCATCTACCAGACGCTGATCACCGGAATCCTGGTGATCCTCGCGGTGACCGTCGACCAGTTCTCCCGGAAGAGGGCCCGATGACCGCCACCGACTCCCCCACCTCCCCGGCCCCCATTCTCCAGGCGCGCGGTCTGGTCAAGCGGTACGGGCAGGTCACCGCGATCGACGGCGCCGATTTCGATCTGCTGCCCGGTGAGGTCCTCGCCGTCATCGGCGACAACGGGGCGGGCAAGACCAGTCTGATCAAGGCGCTGACCGGCGCGCTCGTGCCGGACGCGGGCGAGATCCGGCTGAACGGCGAGCCGATCCGGTTCTCCGGGCCGCAGAGCGCGCGGGCGCACGGGATCGAGACGGTGCATCAGGACCTGGCCGTCGCCGCGTCCATGGACATCGCGTCGAACATGTTCCTCGGCCGTGAGCTGCGGCGCCCCGGAGTGCTCGGCACCGTCTTCCGGATGCTGGACAAGAAGCGGATGCGGCAGGAGGCGGCCGGGCACATGGCCGATCTGAAGATCGGGCTGCGCTCGCTCACCCAGGCCGTCGAGACGCTGTCCGGCGGGCAGCGGCAGGCCGTGGCGGTGGCGCGGTCGGTCGCCTGGGCGCGCAGTGTCGTGGTCATGGACGAGCCGACCGCCGCGCTCGGGGTCAAGGAGTCCGGGCAGGTGCTCGACCTGATCCGGCGGGTGAAGGACCGGGGGCTGCCCGTCGTCCTCATCAGCCACAACATGCCGCACGTCTTCGAGATCGCGGACCGTATCCACGTACACCGGCTGGGCAGGCGCGCGGCGGTGATCAAGCCGTCGGACTACTCGATGGCGGAGGTGGTCGCGATCATGACCGGCGCGCTCACCGTGAACGAGAGCGGGGATACTGTCGTCGCCGACTCCGAGGCCGTGAAGGCCGCCGGGGTCGAGACCCCCTGACACCCGGTCGCGACCCCTCTGGTACCCGGGGTCGCGACCCCGCCTGACATCGCGGGACCGGCACCGACGCCGGACCCGCGCGTCAGCACTCACGCGTCTCCGGCCGAGGCCGCGGCCGGAGCCGACGAGCACAGGAGACGTTTGCTCCATGGCAGCGAACCGCCGCCCCACCCTGGCCGACGTCGCACGCGAGGTCGGTGTCAGCGCCAAGACGGTCTCCCGCGTCCTCAACGAGGACGGGCCCGCCTCGGCGGGGACCAGGGAGCGGGTGCTCGCCGCGGTCGCCCGCCTCGGCTTCCAGCCGAACCTGATGGCCCGCAACATCCGCGTCGGCGGTCCCGACACCACCATCGGGCTCGTCGTGCCCGACCTGGGCAACCCCTTCTTCGGCGCGGTGGCCGGGAGCATCGAGGACAGCGTCCGTGAGCGGGGGCTGACCCTGCTGATGGGCTCGTCGGCCGACGACGCGGGCCGCGAACGGGCGCTGACGGACAAGTTCCTGGCGCGCCGGGTGAGCATCCTCATGGTGGTCCCGTCCGTGGGCGCGGACCACGCCCACCTCAGGCCCCATCGCTCGGCGGGACTCCCGGTGGTCTTCGTCGACCGGCCGGGCGCGGGTCTGGTCACGGACAGCGTGGTCAGCTCCAACCGGGCGGGGGCGCGGTCCGGGGTGGCCCATCTGATCGCGCACGGGCATCGCCGGATCGGCTTCGTCGGCGACCTGCCGACCAAGCTCTACACGCGTCGCGAACGGCTCGCCGGGTACCGCGAGGCGCTGCGGGACGCCGGGCTGCCGGACGACCGGCTGCTGGTGGCGAGCGCCCACGACCAGGGCGGGGCGGGCGAGGCGACCGCGCGGCTGCTGGCCCTGCCCGACCCTCCGACGGCGCTGTTCGCGGGGAACAACATCGTCGCCGTCGGCGTCGTCGCCCGCCTCGCCCGCGACCGGCGCAAGGACGTGGCCGTGGTGGCCTTCGACGACATCGCCCTCGCGGACGCCCTCGAACCGGCCCTCACGGTGGTCGCCCAGAACCCCGAGGAGATAGGCCGCACGGCCGCCGTCACGGCCCTGTCCCGCCTGGACGGCGACCGCAGCCGGGTCCGTACGGTCACGGTGCCGACGCGGCTGATCGCGCGAGGGTCGGGCGAACGGGGTGGGGTCGCGGAGTACGTCAACTAAGCGTTCTCGTATGAGCGTTGGCCGTCGCACCCCGTGCCGACGGCCCGCTCAGCGGCCCCCCGGCAACAGATGCGGGGCGTACTCCGCGACCGCCCGCTCGATCTCCCCCAGGGACGGGTTGACCAGGCCGTGGCCCGCCACGGACACGGTCGGGACGGTCTCGTTGCCGTCCGCGACCGAGCGCACGTAGGCGGCCGCGTCCGGGTCGCGCCAGATGTTGACCTCGGTGTACGGCAGCTTGGAGAGGCGCAGCCGCAGCCGGAGTTTCATGCAGTACGGGCACATGGGCCGCCAGTGGACGACGATGCCGTCCCGGTCCTCGGTCACCGAGTTCCCTTCGGGTGGTGTGACGTCGGACGGAGTCTAGCGGCGGCCCATGTGCGCGGCTGAACTACTGGTACTCGACGGTCACCGGCGTGCGGATCGTGGTGGTCGGCAGGGTGACCCGGAGGGACTTGGTGTCGGCGTCCCAGTGCCAGGCCGAGGGGGCGAGGCGGTTGCCGGCCGCTGTGACGCCGGTGGGCGCGTGGTCCGCGCCCTGGAAGGTGACCGTCCAGGAGCGGCGGGACACCTGCCCGTGGAAGGAGCCCTTGGCCGGGCCGATGCGGAGAGTGTGCCGCCCGGCGTGCTCGGTGTAGTTGATGCGGGTCGTGGCCGCGCGGTGGCGCGAAGGGGCGCTCACGCCGTCGTCCTCGTAGAGGGTGAAGGAGCCCGGCGCGCCGGTCGCGACGGTGACGGCGACCTTGTCGAGCGGGGTCGCCGCGTCGTGGTCCACGTGTGCGGCCCGGGTGGTGACGATGCCGCCCGCGCGGACGAAGACGGGCATGGTGTCGAGGGTGGTCGTCACGTCGTACGTGGCGCCGCCGGTGCCCGCGCTGTAGGTGCGGCCGGTGAAGTAGTCGGTCCACTGGCCGGGCGGGAACCACACCGAGGTGGTCGTGCTCGTACCGGGGGTGGTGACCGGCGCGACGAGCATGTCGGGGCCGTAGAGGTACTCGCCGCCCGCCTTGCCGTAGGCGTTCTCCTCCTCGGGGTAGTCGAGGTAGAGCGGCCGGGTGATCGGGACGCCGGTGGTGTTCGCCTGCTGGGCCAGCGTGTAGGTGTACGGGACGAGGGACTCGCGCAGGTTCAGGAACTTGCTCGCGGAGTCGCGGGCCGCGTCGCCGTACTGCCACGGAAGGCGGTCGCTGTGATTGCTGTGCAGGCGGTCGACGGGCTGGAAGGTGCCGAACTGCACCCAGCGGGCGTACAGGTCGTCGGGCAGCTTGGTGGTGCGGTGGCTCTTGCCGTCGTCGGTGGTGTAGGTCTCGGCGCCGGGGATGCCGTGGCCGTCGTTGTGGCCCCCGATGTCGTGGCTGACGGCTGCCATGCCGGTGGCGACGGACTCGCCGGGGGTGTAGCCGACCTCGGCGCGCAGGGTGCCCCAGGTGGAGGAGGTGTCGCCGGTGAAGTGGAGCGTGCTGCGCTTGTCGGCCCAGGGGCCGGTGGGCAGACCGACACCGCCGCTGTAGCCGCCCGCCTGGAGGGAACCGTAGGCCCGCGAGAGGACGAAGCCCCGCTCGCTGGTCTCGGCGGTCAGGTCGGCGTACTTCTGGTTGATCCAGGCGTCCGGGGTGACGCCCGGCTGCGAGGAGCGGGAGGCGTCGCAGCACCAGTCGAGCCACCAGAAGTCGTTCCCGGCCTGGTCGAAGGGCCGGTGCAGATCGAGGTACGCCTTCAGCTGGTCGGGGTCGCCGAAGTCGAACGTACGGCACGCCGATCCCGCGCTGGACGCGCAACCGCCCCTGGCCAGCTTGTTCTTGGCGGTCGCCATCGCCTTCGCGTACTGCGGGTCGGACTCCAGGATGCTCGGGTGCACGTTGAGCGTGTTGTGCAGTCCCTCGGCGGTGGACCAGTCGAAGAAGCCCTTGGGATCGGGGTACTTGGCCGCATCGAAGTTCCAGCCGCTCCAGGTGTTGGGCGACTTGAAGTCGGTGTCCGTGACCAGCACGTCCAGCGGGACGCCCGCCTTGCGGAACGCGGGCAGGATGGTCTTCTCGTAGTCGTCGGCCGTGCGGTCGATGTACTCCGAGTACCAGACGCCGTACGCCCAGCGGGGCAGCAGCTGCGGCGGCCCGGTCAGGGTGGCGAGGTCGGTGAGGCCCTGCTTGTAGTCGTGGCCGTAGCCGAAGAGGTAGCCGTCCTGGTAGGGACCGGCGCCGTGCGAGGGGCGCGGGACGGCCTTCTCGGTGCGGGTGTCGTACGTCGCGGAGGCGGTGTCGTCGAGCAGGTACCAGCCGTCGCGGTACAACAGCCCCGGTGTGGTGCGGGTGTTGGGCTCGCGGTCGCCGTCGAGTCCGTCGAGGCTGCGCCGGTAGCCGCCGAGGGCGACATGGGACTGGGGGGCCGGGTCCGTGCGGGCGGTCACCGCGAGGGTGTCCGCGTTGACGTGACAGCTCGTGGTGTCGGGGCAGTTGAGCGTGACGTCGTTGGTCCCCGCCTTCAACCGCACCGGTACGGAGGCCGACTTCCAGGTGTCCCAGTTTTCGGTCGCGGGGAGGGTGAGGGTGGCGTCCGTGCCGGTTCCGGTGCCGACGCGCACCTCGCGGGCCTGGTGCAGGCCGTCGCCGCCGGTGCCGTTGGCGTAGCGCAGGTGGAGGAGGTAGGTGCCGTCGGCGGGCACGTCCGTGACGTGGGCGGTGAGCCGGGCGTCCTTGTTCAGCTCGGCCGCGAAACCGTCGCCGGTGTAGCCCTGGTGGTCGGTGGCGAGCACGGCGGAGCCCGCGAGGAGGGTGTCCTCGGCCTCACAGCTGGTGCCGAAGTGGCAGCCGGACAGAGCCGCTTGGGTCTTGCCCGGGTAGTCGGCGCCGGGGTTGGTCAGGGCCGCGCTGTCGATGTTGACGGCGCCGGAGTCGGCGGCGGTGCGGTGCAGCCGTACGGTGTGGTGGCCCGCGCCGAGCGTGAGCGGGACACGGGCCACGCCCCAGGCGTTCCAGTCGGCGGTCGCGGGGAGGCTGAACGTCCGGTCCGCTCCCCCGTCGACGCTGAGGCTGAGGGTACGGGTCTCGTGGCGTCCGTCGGAGCCGGTGCCGTTGGCATAGCGGACGGCGTAGTCGTAGGTGCCGGACTTCTCCGAACGCACGTCCGTGGTCAGCGAGTTGCTGTTCACCTCGAAACCCGCGAGGAAGCCCTTGCCGGTGAACCCGGCGTGGTCGGTGGCGACTCCGGGACCGTCGTGCAGCTGCTCCTCAGCCTCGCACAGCGTGCCGACCGCGCAGTCCGGGTGCTGCCAGGGCGCGGCGAGCACCTGGCCCTGGCCCGCCTTCAGCCGCACGGTCAGGTTGTCGGCGGAGAAGGGCCCCGAACCGACCTCGTAGCGCAGGGTCAGGGCGCTGGTGGTGAGGGTCAGGACGCCGTCCTTGACGGACGAGCTGTACGCGGGCGGCGTGAAGCCGTCCCGGCCGATCGCGTTGAACGTCGCGCTGTCCTCGAAGCGGTTGTCCCCGGCGTACTCGGTGCGGATCAGCGTCGGGGACAGCACCTGGAATCTGGCGTTCTGGACGGACACGGTGGCCTTGCGGGCGGGTGTGGCCGCATGGCTCGCGGTGGCCGGATCGGCGCAGGTCAGCCCGAGGGCCGCCGTCGCGCAGACGAGGGCGACGCGGGTGAGGCGTCCGCGGGGTGAACGGGACAGGGGTGGTCGCACGGCACGCTCCATGGGGGGGGCAACGGCGCTCTCGCGAGCGCGGTGGACGTACGGAGACGACAAGTGCACTGGACTACCGGTCGGACCGGTGTGGCTACAACGTTGTAAATCCGGTCCCCCCGCATCAGAACATGACGCCCCTGCGGTGTCCACAGGTGTAACGGGCCTCTTTGACAACGGAGTTCACGGACCGTGCGGGCCGTCGGTCACGAGGCATCCGCGTCGTGCCCGACGAGGGACAGGTCGGACACCAACGCGCGGGCGGTGTCGGCGAAGTACTGCTCGTCCGCGCCGGGCGCGAGGCCGAGGGTCACCCCCTGAGCGAGGCCGACGAACAGGGCCCTCAGCGCGGTGGTCAGCCGTTGCGCCTGCTGCGGCGTCACGACACCCCCGTGGTGCGATCGTCCGGCGAACAGCGCGACCAGGTGACTCTCCTGCGCCCTTACGGACGTGGCGAGTTGGGCCCCAAGCTCCGGATCGTGCAGAGCCATGTCGAGCAAGGTGATCTGGAGCGACAGGCCGGATCGCGCGTCGGGGGCGTCACAGCCGCGCCGGTAGTGCCGGGCGAAGGCGTCGACCGCTTCGAGCAGCTCCAGTTCGGCCGGCACCGCCTGCTCGATCTCCTCGTAGTACGGCCGCAGATGGTCGGCGACGAGGGCGACGACCAGGCCGTTCTTGCTCCCGAACAGCGAGTAGATCGCGCCGGTGGTCAGATCGGCGCGCTCGGCCATCTCCTCGAGCCTGGCCCGGTACCCGTCCCGGGAGACGACCTGGAACGCGGCGTCCAGCAGGGCACGGCGGTTGCGTTCCTTGGCTTCCGCTCTCGTCATTCTCATAGTTTCATTATTACCGTAATCTCCTTACGGAACAGTTCAATTGACGCGAGCTTCAAGGGGGAACGCTCATGACCGAGGTTCTGGCATCGCGAGTGAACCGACGCACGGTGGGTGCTCTCGCCGACGGCGCCTTCAAGGTGCTGCTCGGCGCCGCCTGCCTCACCGCCGCCGCACCGCTCGGGCGGCTGCTCGGCGTACCCGTCTGGCTGATGGCCGCCTCGGGCGTGGCCCTGCTGATCGGTGGCGGCATCGAGCTCGGCTACACCCGCAGCCGGTCGATGCGCACGTACACGCGGCTCATGGTCGGGTACGACAGCGGGTGGGTGCTGACGGGGCTTGTCGGGCTGCTGATGGCGTGCCGGGGGTGAGGTGTGGGTGGGGTACCAGGCGGTCGCGCCCATCGCGTTCGCCGTACTGCTGGTCGCGAGCAAGGACGAGATGTGCGCGAAGTAGCAGCCGTCGAGGTCCTCTGCGTCTTCGACTGGAACCCCGCCGTACCGGACCAGTTGACGACTCTGGCGGTGAGCGGCGAGACGGTCGACGCGGCGGAGCGGGCGGCCGCCTCCGCGCTGCCCGAAGCGGGAGCGACCGGGCCGGCATCGTGGCTGGGTCTGCCGGTGCCCCTGCGTCGACAGCTCGTCCGGGTCTGCCGGTCCGTCCCGACGCTCGGCCTGTACTGCGTGATCGACGACGAGCGCCCCGGCGTCACGCCGCGCGAGTTTCTGCGGGCCGCGGTCGCCGACACGGCAGAGCAGTTCGCGCCTCTTCGTCGTGCCCGTACGGCACACGGCTTCCTCCTCAACGAGCCCTTCGAGGAGCTGCGCGATGCGCTGCGTGCCGCCCCCTACCGGGACATGGATGCTCGGCCGCGCTTCCTGCCGCGTTCGTCCTTTGCGGGCCTGCGCGAACTGATCCGGCTGACGGCCGTGTGCTGCCGGGAGACCCTGTACCGGACGGACATACCCGAGGACGAGGACCTCCTGGACATCTGCGACACGTACGTCGTGGGCGGCCGCTGACGAGTCCGGTCAGCGGCCCTGACGCAAGGTCCGGCGCCCGGCGCTGCCCAGCCACGGTCCGTACGCCACGCAGGCGACGGCCAGCACCAGCAGCATCACCAGCGCCGGGTTCACCCAGCCCGGCACGCGGTCGTACCCCGCGTTGCACCTGTCGTGCAGCGGGAACCAGCTCGTGTGTTCGTCGAGGTGCTCCCGACGGAAGGCCCGACTCTGCACTTCTGCGCAGTAGTCCGTGCACGCGGGACCGGACGACGGCAGCGGAAGCCGGGGCACAGCGACGCGTTCCGGCCGAGTCCGCTCCCGGGCTGGACAGACCTTCTCCGCGGTGCTGTCGTGCTCATGACCGGAGTGGTTCAACGTTGGAAAGTTGTCGATCACTCGGATCGCTCGGCCCCTTGGACGAACGGACGACCGACAGGACGGACGCGCCATGCCGACTCGCAGACATCGCCTTCTCGGCGGACTCCTCGCACTGGCCCTCGCGTTGGGCGGGCTGCTCGCGCTGCCCACGCCGTCCGTCGCGGCGACGGCGGTATGCGCGCTCGCCTGTGACACGCTCGATCCGTCGAAGGCGCGGCAGGAGAGCTTCCCGGTGGGTGACCGGAACTTCAACGGTCGGGTGCTGCGCCTGCACGTGTCCGAGGCGGACGACATGGCGTGGGCCAGTATCGACCAGGGAACGCAGGGGAATTCCGTCTGGCTGGACCGGAGTTGGGACCGGGGGGCGACCTGGGACGGGCTCCTCGGCAAGGCGAGCATCCCGGGCTCGTGGACCGGCACGCGAACACTGATGTACAACGTCACCGACCCGGTGGCGCACCGGCGCGGCTGGGTCCGGGCGTGCGGGGACGCGGGTGCGGTGACCTGCACGGACTGGTTCCGGCCGCAGGTGTGCGACGGTTCGGCCTGTGACGGCGCCGACCCGGCGACCGCGGCGGGCGACACACGCCCGGTGCCCGCGACCACGCTGTACGGCCGCACCATCAGCCTCCACCTGGACCAGGCGAACGGCACGGCCTGGGGCGTCGTCGAGAACGGCGGAGCGGGGGACGAGATCTGGCTCGACCGGTCCTGGGACGAGGGCGCGAGCTGGCCGGAGGGATCGTCGCTGGGTCGTATCTCCGTTGCCTCCGGGGCGAGTTCGGCGCGGACCAAGATGTTCGCGACGCGCGATCCGCGCGGGCTGCTCCACGGCGGCGCCGTGCGGGCCTGCGGCCGGGAGGCGTCGCACCAGGACGGCAGCTGCACGGCGTGGGCGCGGCCGGTGCCGACCCGGGCGCGTGCGGCGGCAGACGCGCTCGTGGCGTCGTACCAGGTCAACGAGGGCTGGTGGCGTAGCAGTTGGTGGAACTCGGCCGTCGCGCTCACCTCGCTGATCGACTTCGCGCGGACGAGCGGTCGGCACGACTACGACTGGGTGATCGCCCGGACCTTCGAGCAGAACAACGGTGTCTTCCCGGCGGGCGGCCGCAGTTCGGACGCGATCGAGGGGCACTTCATCAGCCGCGCCATCGACGACGCGGCCTGGTGGGCGGTGGCCTGGGTGGACGCGTACGACTACACGCACGACAAGCGGTATCTGGACGAGGCGGTCACCATCACGAACTACGTGCAGCAGTACTGGGACACGAACACCTGCGGCGGCGGGGTGTGGTGGAACCGGGAGCGCACGTACAAGAACGCCGTGACCAACGGGCTCTACCTATGGCTGGTGACCTCGCTGCACCAGCGGGTGTCCGGCGACACGACGTGGGGCGCGCGGGCGACGACGGCGGCGGACTGGTTCCTCAACAGTGGGATGATCAACTCCTCGGGTCTGGTGAACGACGGGCTGAACTCGTCGTGCGCCAACAACGGCCAGACAGTGTGGAGTTACAACCAGGGGCTGGCCATCGGCGCGTTCACCCAGCTGTGGCGTTCGACCGGGCAGAGCCGCTATCTCGACACCGCCCGGCGGCTCGCGGACGCGGGGACGACCTCCTCGCAGCTGACGCGCAATGGCGTGCTGACCGAGTCCTGCGACCTCGGGTCCGCGTCGTGCGACGACAACCAGAAGCAGTTCAAGGGCGTGTTCGTACGGCATCTCGCCGACCTCGCGGCCGCCACCGGATCGTCGGCCTACCGCGCGTATCTCACCCGGCAGGCCGACTCGATCTGGGGCACCGACCGGGACGCGCTGAACCGGCTGGGCGCGCGCTGGGCGGGTACGGCGCCGAACCCGGTGGACTGGCGTACCCAGGCGAGCGCGCTGGAGGCGTTGACGGCGGCGGGCTGAACCCGTCGCCGTCAACGCCGTACGGCGGCGGGCTCACCCCACCCGCCGCCGCCTCGCCAGCCACGTCTGGGCGATGACGACCAGGACGAGGAACGCCCCGCTGGCGACCTGCTGGTAGGCCGAGTCCAGGGAGCCGATCTGGTTGATGACGTTCTGGATGACCTTGAGCAGGAGGACGCCGACGAGGGAGCCGCTGACGTAGCCGAGGCCGCCGGTGAGGAGCGTGCCGCCGATGACGACGGCGGCGATGGCGTCGAGCTCCATGCCGTAGCCGAGGATGGTGACGCCGGAGGCGAGGTAGGCGGCGCTGAGCGCGCCGGCCAGGCCGGCGAGGAGGCCGGAGAGGGTGTAGACGGCGATCTTGGTGCGGGCGACGGGGGCGCCCATGAGGGCGGCGGCCTGTTCGTTGCCGCCGATGGCGTAGACCCGCTGGCCGAAGGCGGTGCGGCGCAGCAGGACGGCGCCCGCCAGATACAGAACGGCCGTGATCCATACGGGTGTTGCGACGCCGAGCAGCTTGCTCTGGCCGAGGGTGGCGAAGAAGGAGCCCTTGGCGACGAGGTAGGTGTCGGCGCCCTCGTCGGTGATGGCGAGCATGATGCCGCGGGCGGCGAGCATCGAGGCGAGGGTGACGATGAAGGGGGCGAGTCCGGTGCGGGCCACGAGGAGGCCGTTGACCAGGCCGATCACCGCGCACACAGTGAGCGGCAGCAGCAGGGCGACGACCGTGCCGTACTGCGAGCCCCAGGCGGCGAGGACCCCGCCGAGGACGAAGACGGAGCCGACCGAGAGGTCGATGCCGCCGCTGACGATGACGAAGGTCATGCCGAGCGCGACGGTGGCGAGGAACGCGGAGTTGACCGCGATGTTGCCGAGGTTGTCGCCGGTGGCGAAGGAGTCGAAGGAGAGGGAGGCGACGGCGGCGAGGACGACGAGGGCGACCAGTGCGCCGTGCCGCTGGGCGAGTTCCGCGACGCGGTCGCCGCGCCGGGTGGTGTCCTCGGCGGGTGCCGCCTGAGGGGCGGTCGTGGGGTGTTCCTTGGTGCTGGTCACCGCTTGCCCCTCTCCCGTGCCGCGTACACCGCGAGCACGATGACCAGTGCCTGGGCGATCTGCGTCCAGGACGTGGGCAGATCGTGTTTGATGAGCGTGGCCGTCAGCAGCTGGATGAGGACGGCTCCGGCCACCGTGCCGCCGATCCTGACGCGGCCGCCGGTCAGCGGGGTGCCGCCGACCACGACGGCGGTGATGGCGGACAGTTCCATGAGGTTGCCGAGGGAGCTGGGGTCGCTGGCCTGGAGCCGGGCCGTGGCGAGGAACCCGGCGATGGCCGCGAGGACGCCCGAGCAGACGTAGACGGCGATCAGCACGCCCCGCACCGGGAGTCCGGCGAGCTGGGCGGCGGGCCGGCTGTCGCCCACGGCGAGGAGACGGCGGCCGAAGACGGTACGGCGCACGACGAAGCCGACGATCACCGCCAGGGCCGCCGCGATGAGCGCCAGATACGGGATGCCGAGGACGCTCCCCGCGCCGAGCGAGGCCATGGTGGGGTCGCGCACGTCCTTGAGCTGGGGCAGCAGCACCAGCGCGATGCCGCGCCCGCCGACCATGAGCGCGAGGGTGGCGACGATGGGCTGCACCCCGACGTACGCGATGAGCGAGCCGTTGGCGAGTCCGACCACGGCGCCCGCGACCATGGCGACGAGCAGCGCGAGCCAGGGGCCGTAGCCGAGGTAGAGCGAGGTGACCGAGGTGGCGAGCGCCATCACCGCGCCCACCGACAGGTCGATGCCCTCGGTGCCGATGGCCAGCGCCATGCCGAGCGCGACGATCAGGACGGGGGCGACCTGGACGGCCTGGGTGCGGAAGTTCTCGCCGGAGACGAAGTGGTCGGTGAAGAGCACGTTGAACAGCAGCAGGACGGCGAGGCCGAGATAGACGCCGTAGTTCTGGAGCCAGGCGACCATCGTGGCGCGTTCGGGGAAAGCCCTTCTGTCGAGGGCGAGTTCAGTCATGACGGGGCTCCTCCTCGGCCGCCTCGGCGATGGCCCGCATCAGCTGGTCCTCGCTCACGTCGTCGCCGGTCAGCTCGCCGACGACGGCGCCGTCCCGGAGCACGACCACGCGGTCGGAGCCCTCGACCAGTTCCTCCACGTCGGAGGAGATCAGCAGGACGCCGAGGCCGTCCTCGGCCAGTTCGTCGATGAGTTTCTGCACCTCGGCCTTGGCGCCCACGTCGATGCCCCGGGTGGGTTCGTCCAGGAGCAGCACCTTGGGCTGCATGGCGAGCCAGCGGGCGAGGAGGACCTTCTGCTGGTTGCCGCCGGAGAGTTCGCCGACCTTCTGGTGCGGGCTCGCGGCCTTGATCCGCAGCCGTTTCATGAAGGTGTCGACGACACGGTCCACGCTCGCCTCGGAGACCAGACCGAAGCGGGACATGCGGGGCAGCGCGGCCAGGGCGATGTTCTCCCGGACGGAGAGGCCGGGCACGATCCCCTCGCTCTTGCGGTCCTCGGGCAGCAGGCTGATCCCGGCGCGGATCGCGGCGGCGGTGGAGCCTGTGCGCACGGGTCGTCCGGCCACGGTGACCCGGCCGCCCGCGAGCGCGAGGGCTCCCGCGATGGCCTTGGCGGTCTCGGTACGCCCGGAGCCGAGCAGCCCGCCGAGCCCCACGACCTCGCCGGGGCGGATGTCCACCGAGACGTCGTGCAGCAGATGACGCTTCGTCAACTTATCTGCTCTGAGCACTGGTTCGGCGCCCGCGTCGTGGCTTCCGGCGAACTTGGTGACACCCTCCGCGCTGACCTCGCTCGTCTCCCGGCCGAGCATGAGGGAGACGAGCTGGAGGCGGCCGGTCTCGGCCAGCGGTCCTGTGTGCACCAGCTTGCCGTCGCGCAGGACGGTGACCGTGTCGCAGACGGCGTACAGCTCGTCCATGCGGTGGCTGACGTAGAGCACGGCGATGCCCTGGGCGCGCAGCCGCCGGATGACGCCGAACAGCGTTTCCACTTCGCGGGGTTCGAGCGAGGAGGTGGGTTCGTCCATGACGACCACGCGGGCGTCGACGGAGACGGCGCGGGCGAGCGCGACCATCTGCTGGGCGCCGACGCCGAGTTCGCGCAGGGGGCGGCGGACGTCGACGTGGACGCCGTACTCGGCCATGGTCTCCGCCGCCTCGCGGTGCATCCGGGCGAAGTCGATCAGGCCGAGCCGGGTACGCGGTTCGCGGCCGAGGCAGAGGTTGCGGGCCACGCTCATCAGGGGGATGAGGTTGACCTCCTGGTAGATCGTGGAGATCCCGGCGTGCTGCGCGGCGAGCGGGGTGGCGAAGGCGGCCGGTTCGCCGCGGTAGCGCAGTTCGCCCTCGTCGGGGCGGTAGACCCCGGTGAGGACCTTGATCAGGGTGGACTTGCCCGCGCCGTTCTCGCCGACCAGGGCGTGTGTCTCACCGGCCCGGAGTGTGAACGTCACCCCGTCCAGGGCCAGTACACCGGGGAAGCGCTTGGTCAGGTCGCGTACGGCGAGTACTTCGTCGGGAGGTGCGGTCACGGCTGCTCTCCATGGGGTCATGGGCGACGTGCCTGCTCGGGGCGCCGGGAGCGGTCGTTCCCCCGGCGCCTCACGATGACGAGCCGTCAGTAAGCCTTGTCGAACTCAACTGGCCTTGCGTGGCACATAGTTGCCTTTGCGGCCTCAGAACGCCTTGTCGAGGTCGGCCTTGGCGTTGGCGCTCGTGTACTGGCTGTCCTGGATGACGATGTCCTCGCCGACCGGCTTGCCCTGGGTGAAGGAGTCGAGCGTCGAGAAGGCGAGCGGCCCGAAGCGCGGGTTGGACTCGATGACGGCGCTGATCCAGCCGTCCGCGATGCCCTGGACGGCGTTGCGGGTGCCGTCGATCGTCACGATCTTCACGGCGCCGGGCTTCTTGCCCGCGCCCTTGAGGGCGTTGACGGCGCCGAGGCCCATCTCGTCGTTCTCGGCGTAGATCGCCTTGATGCCGGGCTTGGACTGGATGAGCTGCTCGGTGACCGACTGGCCCTTCTCGCGGGTGAACTCGCCGGTCTGCTTGAAGACGACCTTGAGTCCGGGGGCCTTGGCCTTGATCTGCTCCTCGAAGCCCTGGGTGCGCTCGGTGGTGACGTTGTTGCCCGCCGCGCCGAGCAGGATGGCGATCTCGCCCTTGCCGCCGGTGGCCTCGATGAGCTGATCGGCGGCGCGCCGGCCCTGCTGGACGAAGTCGGAGCCGATGAAGCTCACGTAGTCCTTGCAGGGGGTGGCGTTGATCTGGCGGTCGATGGTGATGATCGGGATCTTCTTGGCGCGGGCGGACTGGAGCACCGGGTCCCAGCCGTCGGAGTTGAGCGGGGCGATGACGAGGAGCTTGGCGCCCTTGGCGATGAGGTCCTGCACGTCGCTGATCTGCTTGGAGAACTGCGACTGGGCGTTGGCGGTGAGCAGTTTGATGCCGCGCTTCTTCGCCTCGGCCTTGATGGAGGCGGTCTCCGCGATGCGGAAGGGGTTGGCCTCCTTCTCCGACTGCGAGAAGCCGACGACCGTCTTCGACAGGTCCAGCTTGTCGGCGCCGTAGTCGCCGATCGCGCAGGTCTTGCCGCCGCTGCTCTCGGCGACCTGCTTCCCGGCGTCGTTGTTGACGGCGGTGCTGCCCGGAGAGGCTTTGTCGTCCTCGGACTTGGTGCAGGCGGCGACGAGCGCCAGGCTGGCGGTGAGACCCACGGCGAGGATGGTTCTGGTGGTGCTGCGGGAGTGCGGCTTCATGCGGATTACCCCACTTCGGGACTGCGGAAGGCCGGTCCGGCGGTGACCAGATCAGGAGCTTTTTACATCGTTGCAAGGGCCGTGTAAACACCTCGGACAGCACGTCACCCAACCGCAATCCGGGCCAACTCACCCTTGCCGCACGGCATTTGCGCTGGTCAGCTTGTGCGGACGCGCCGTCCGAGGGTGCTCTCACGCTCCACGAGCGTGAAGCCGGGCTGGAGTTGGCGGGCCGGTCGGGGCGCCTCGTGGTTCTGCTCGCCCTTGAGCCGGCCGACCACGGACTCGACGGCGAGGCGGGCGATGGCCACCTTGTCCGGGGAGACGGTGGTGAGGGTGACGGCGCCGTAGCGCGACTCGGTGATGTCGTCGAAGCCGACCACGGCCACGTCCTCGGGGATGCGCAGGCCGCGCTCGAAGAGCACGCGCATCGCGCCGAGGGCGATCAGGTCGTTGTAGGCGAACACCCCGTCCGGCTGTTCCCCGGCGTCGAGCAGCGCGGCCATGGCCCGCGCGCCGTCCTCGTGGCCCCAGCCCCGGGTGGTGGCCACGAGGCGTTCGTCGGCGACTAGTCCGGAGGCGGCCAGCTCCGCCTGCCAGCCGATGAACCGCAGGTGGGCGGGCTGGTGGAGGCGGTCCTGGCGGGCGCCGAGGAAGGCGATGCGACGCCGTCCGAGGGAGAGGAGGTGGCGCACCGCGGCGCGGGCGGCGGCGATGTTGTCGATGACGATGTGGTCGTAGGGCAGGTCGTAGCGGCGCTCCCCCAGCAGGACGAGGGGCGCGTCGTCGCTGCGGGCGGCGAGGTCCTCGGTCTCCAGCTCCAACGGGCTGAGGATCAGCCCGTCCATGACGCGGGCCCGGAAGCCCTGGCAGACCAGGATCTCCTGTTCGCGCAGGCCCTGGGTGTGGTCGAGGAGCACGGTGTACTCATGCTGGGCGGCGGCGTCGATGACGGCGCCGGCCAGCTCCGCGAAGTAGGAGTTGCCGAGTTCGGGCACGGCCAGGCCGATGATTCCGGTGCGTCCTTTACGCAGGTGACGAGCGGTCAGATTCGGCCGGTAGCCGAGTTCGTCGATGGCCTGCTGGACGCGTGCCCGCATGGCCGGTGTGACGTGCGGATAGTCGTTGACCACATTGGAGACGGTCTTCACGGAGACCCCCGCACGTTCGGCCACGTCCTTCAGGCTCACGCGCATCTGCTGTCCTCCCACGCCTCGTGTCAGACACCTGGACAGGGCGCAGGAGGCGTGTTCTCATGCCAACTGCCCTTGTTTCCAACGTTATACAAGATGTTCCGAAGCACGGGCAGAGCACGCACCCGCAACTCCGTTTCCCACCGGAGGTACTCGTGCAACCACCATTCCCCCGCCGCAGAGTCCGCCCCGGCCGCTGGCTGGCCTCCGCGTTCACCGCCATGGCGCTGGTGCTGGCCGGAGCGGTCGGCTCCAAGGCCGCGCCCTCGGAGCCCCGGGCGTCCGAGGCACCCGTCGCCCATGGACTCAAGGGCGAGTACTACACCCAAACCGCCCCCGGCGCCTTCGACTTCGGCGCCCTCAAGGCGACGAGCTTCGATCCGAGTCTCGACTTCCCCGACCTCGAACCGCGTCTGAAGGCCCGCACCGGCCAGCAGGACGACGTGAGTGTGCGCTGGACCGGCAAGCTCACACCCACCGCGAGCGGTGCCCATGTCTTCTCGATCATGGGCGACAACGGTTTCCGGCTCTGGATCGACGGCAAGTCGGTCATAGACCACTGGGTCGACGACTGGGACCGGGAGCAGACCTCGGCCCCCGTCACCCTGGAGGCGGGCCACGCCTACGACTTCAAGGTCGAGTACTTCGAGCACTACGGCGGCTCGAACCTCCATGTGCGCTGGACGCCGCCCGGCGGCAGTAAGCAGGCGATCCCGCAGTCGGCGTTCACGCTGCCCGACGGGTTCACCTACAACGGCCCCCACAGCGCGGCCATCCAGCCCGACGGCAAGACCCTCGTGCTGAACTTCGACCGGCCGCTCGCCGCTCCCCCGGCCGGCTTCGACAGCCACCTCGACATCGATGTCGGCGGCTCGGCGTGGCCGCGCGGCGCCGCCCATCTGGACGCCTCCGACCCGGCCAAGCTGGTCGTCCCGCTCACCGAGCCGGTGGTCGGCGGTCACGGCGGTTACGCCGACCTCCGCTACGACGGCAAGGGCGGCCTGACCGAGACCGACGGCACCGCCGTCAGCGACTTCTGGAGCACGGGCACCAACGGCTCGACGTACCAGCTGCGCACCAAGTGGGCCGACCAGGTGAGCGCGAAGAACGCCCACCCGGAGTACCCGCGCCCGCAGTTGACCCGCGACGCGTGGAAGAACCTCAACGGCACCTGGGAGTTCGCCGGGGCCAAGGCGGGCGAACTGCCGCCCACGGGCCGGAAGCTGGCCGAGAAGATCCTCGTCCCGTACCCGGTGGAGTCCCAGCTCTCCGGGATCGAACGGCACGAGGACCGCATGTGGTACAGGCGGACCTTCACCGTGCCGTCCGACTGGCGCGCGCACGGGCAGCGGCTCCAGCTGAACTTCGACGCCGTGGACTGGCAGGCCGAGGTGTACGTCAACGGCCGCAAGGTCGGTGAGCACAAGGGCGGTTACGACCGGTTCAGCATCGATGTGACGGACGCGCTGAAGCGGTCCGGCTCGCAGGAGCTGATTGTCGGCGTCTACGACCCGACCGACTCGGCCAACGGCGAGAACCCGCCGATCGGCAAGCAGCGGCTCGACCCCAGCGGCATCTGGTACACGCCGAGTTCGGGCATCTGGCAGACGGTGTGGATGGAGCCGGTCGCCCGCGACCACGCCTCGGACGTGAAGACCACCCCGGATCTCGCCACGAGTTCGGTCGCGGTGGACGTGCGCGGGGTGCGCGACGGCGTGCCGGTCACGGCCATCGCCTACGACGGCCACCGCGAGGTGGGCCGCACGCACGGCACCACCGGTACGGCGCTGAAGGTACGGGTGCCGCACCCGCACACCTGGACGCCGGACGACCCGCATCTGTACCAGCTCAAGGTCACCGTGGGCCGGGGCGCCTCGGCCGACCGGGTGAACAGCTACTTCGGTATGCGCTCCATCGAGGTCAAGACGGTGAACGGCAAGCAGCGCACCCTGCTCAACGGCAAGCCGGTCTACCTGATGGCTACGCTCGACCAGGGCTTCTGGCCCGACGGTCTCCACACGGCCCCGACCGACGAGGCCCTCGCCTACGACCTCAAGGTGCACAAGGAGCTGGGCTACAACTCGGTGCGCAAGCACATCAAGGTCGAGCCCGACCGCTGGTACTACTGGGCGGACAAGCTGGGCCTGCTGATCTGGCAGGACATGCCGGCGATGAACACGGTCAACCCGTCGGCGGCCGCGCGCACCGAGTACGAGCACGAACTCAAGCAGATGATCCAGCAGCACGACAGCCACCCCTCGGTGGTCATGTGGGTCACCTTCAACGAGGGCTGGGGGCAGTACGACCAGGCCCGGATCGCGGACTACGCCAAGTCCCTCGACCCGACCCGGCTGGTCAACAACATGAGCGGCCTCAACTGCTGCGGCGCGGTGGACGGCGGCAACGGCGACATCGCCGACGCCCACGGCTACCCCAGCCCGCAGCTCCCGGCGGCCGACGGCAAACGGGCCCTGGTCAGCGGCGAGTACGGCGGCCTCGGCCTGGGTGTCCCCGGACACGCCTTCCCGGTCCAGATGACCTATGTGGGCGTCACTCCGGAGACCTACACCGATGTGTACCTCGACCGGCTGAAGGAGGTCGAGCAGCTCGCGGCCTGCAAGGGCGGCAACGGCGCCGTGTACACCCAGATCACGGACGTCGAGGGCGAGTTGAACGGGCTGATGACCTATGACCGCAAGGTCCTCAAGCCCGACGCGAAGCGGCTCCGCGCCGCGCACGAGGCGCTGATCAAGGGCGCCGAGAACGGCACGCTCACCTGCACCTCCTGACCGCACGGCCCGCCTCGCCTCCCCGGGGCGGGCCGCGCGTTTCTTCCCCCACTCCTCAGGAGCGCCGTATGCCTCTCGCTCGACGTCATTTCCTCACCGGCGGCGCCCTGGCGCTGAGTTCGGCCGCGCTGTCCGTCCGCCTCGCCCCCGCTGCCGCCGCCGCGGACCGTTGCCCCCGCGCGCTCGCGCCCGCCGCCTTCACCCGGCTGCGCCCCGGCAGCATCACCGCGCGCGGCTGGCTCGCGGGCCAACTCCGGCTTCTGCTGAGCGGGTTGTTCGGGCAGTACGAACAACGCTCGCACTTCCTCGACTTCACCACCACCGGCTGGACGCACCCGGAGAACCCCGGCTGGGAGGAACTGCCGTACTGGCTGAGGGGTTACGTGCCACTCGCCATCGCCACCCGCGACGAGCACGCGCTGGCAAACTCCCGGCGCTGGATCGACGCGGTCCTGGCCACCCAGCAGTCCGACGGCTTCTTCGGGCCCCGCGCACTGCGCACCTCGCTGGACGGCGGCCCCGACTTCTGGCCGTTCCTCCCGCTGTTGATGGCACTGCGCACCTGGGAGGAGTACAGCGGCGACGCGCGGATCGTGCCGTTCCTGACCCGCTTTTTGACCTTCATGAACGCGCAGGGCAAGGGCGCGTTCGACCACAGCTGGGTCTCCTACCGCTGGGGCGACGGCCTGGACCTCGCCCTGTGGCTGTACGACCGCACGGGCGACGCCTTCCTCCTCGACCTGGCCGACAAGATGCACGGCTACGGCGCCGTCTGGACCGGCGCCCTGCCCACCCCGCACAACGTCAACATCGCACAGGGCTTCCGCGAGGGCGCCCAGTACGCCCGCCGCTCCGGCTCGACGGCCGACACCCGGGCCGCCTACCAGGTCTACGACCAAGTCATGGGCTCCTACGGCCAGTTCCCCGGCGGCGGATTCGCGGGCGACGAGAACATCCGCCCCGGGTTCGGCGATCCCCGCCAGGGCTTCGAGACCTGCGGCATCGTGGAGTTCATGGCCAGCCACGAGCTGCTGACCCGGATCACGGGCGATCCGGTGTGGGCCGACCGCTGCGAGGAACTGGCCTTCAATCTGCTACCTGCGGCCCTCGACCCCGCGGGCCGCGCGGTGCACTACATCACCAGCGCGAACAGCGTCGACCTCGACAACAGGACGAAGACGCAAGGGCAGTTCCAGAACGGCTTCGCCATGCAGTCCTTCCAGCCGGGCGTCGACCAGTACCGCTGCTGCCCCCACAACTACGGCATGGGCTGGCCGTACTTCAACGAGGAACTCTGGCTCGCGGCACCCGGCCGCGGACTGGCCGCCGCCCTCTACTCCCCCTGCACGGTGCGCGCGACGGTGGCGGGCGGCACCGAGGTCACGATCACCGAGGACACCGACTACCCCTTCGGGGAGACCGTCCGCCTCTCCCTCGCGACCCCGCGCCGGGTGCGCTTCCCGCTCCACCTGCGGGTGCCGGGGTGGTGTTCCGATCCTCAACTCACCGTGAACGGCAAGGCTTTCGCGGCGACACCGGGTCCTTCCTTCACCGTGGTGGACCGGCAGTGGTCGGACGGCGACACGGTGACGCTGAAGCTCCCCCAGCGCACCGTGCTGCGTACCTGGAGCGCAGGGCAGGACGCGGTGAGCGTCGAGCGCGGTCCTCTCACCTACGCCCTGCGGATCGGCGAGAGCTATGTGCGCTACGCGGGCGACGACGCCTTCCCCGAGTACGAGGTGCACGCCACCACGCCCTGGAACTACGGCCTGGTTCCCGGCAGCACCCCCGAGTTCACCCGCAGCGGTGGCCCTGTCGCGGCCAACCCCTTCACCCAGGAGGGCACGCCCGTGCGGATGACGGCGCGGGCGCGCCGCGTCGCCGAGTGGGTCGCGGACGACGAGCACGTGGTCGCCCCGCTCCAGCGGAGCCCGGCCCGCTCCGACGCTCCCGTGGAGAGCGTCACGCTCGTCCCGATGGGCGCGGCCCGGCTCCGGATCAGCAGCTTCCCGACCGCCGCGCCGGACGGCCGCCCCTGGACACCGGAACCGCCCTTCCGGCGCGTCCAGAACAAGCACAGCGGCAAGGTGCTCGCCGTGGACAACATGTCCACCGCCAACAGCGCGCGGGTGGTGCAGTACGACAACACGCCCACCGGCGATCACGCCTGGCAGCTGGTCGACCGGGGCGACGGCTGGTTCCTCGTCCGCAACGGGCACAGCGGCAAGGTGCTGGGCGTGGACGGCATGTCCACGGCCGACAGCGCGATCGTCGTCCAGTACGAGGACAACGGCACCGACGACCATCTGTGGCGCCGGGTGGACAAGGGCGACGGCTGGTTCCTCCTGCTGAACAAGCACAGCGGGAAGGTGCTCGGCGTGTCGGGGATGTCCACGGCGAACAGCGCGCAGGTGGTGCAGTTCGCGGACAACGGCACGGACGACCATCTGTGGCGGTTGCTGTAGGCGGTGGACCGTACGTCAGGCAGGGAGTCCCGCCGTACGTCAGGTCGGGAGTCCCGGTCGGCTCACCGGGACTCCTCCAGCACGTCGCACTCCAGGAACGACGGCGGATTGGTGCACAGCGCCGCCATGCGCTCGGCGAACTCGCGGGACTCGGGGTTCTGGCGGCTGCGCGCGGCCTCGTCGAAGGAGTCGAACTGGAGGACCTCGTAGTAGCGGTTCGGCTGGTTGCGGTCCTTGAGGACGGCCTGGTAGCTGGGGCCGTGCTCCTTGCTGCCGAAACGTTCCTCGATCTTCATGGCCAGGGTGCGCATCTCGTCGATGCGGTCGGTCTCGAAGGCGATGATCTGGACGAATTTCTGCGCTGCCACTGTTCCTCCAGCCGGCCGTGCGCCCCCGGGCGGGGATCGCTCAGCACCCAACGAAACACGGGCGGCACGGGTCGGCAATTCGTCACGGGGCGTTCCCAGGGGCGTTCGCCGGGCGGGGCGCGGGAGTTACGGGGGTGGCGGGGCGGGGCGTTCGGCCGGACGGGTGGCGTACCTCCCCGCGGAGATGGGTGTCATACCCGCCGTATATGGGTGTCGGCACCGATGGTGGGCGCCGCGCGGCCCGTGCGACCGTGTCATGACACGTGACCTCGACCAGGGGAAGGCGGTGGCCCGTGGGACATGCCGATGCCCTGCTCGCCATGGGCGGCGCCTTCCTGGCCGCCGCGTTCCTCGCCCGCCTCGGCGCCAGAATCGGCGTGCCGACCATTCCGCTGTTCATGCTGGCCGGTCTGCTGCTCGGTCCCCACACCCCCGGTCTGGTCCTGGTGTCGGACCCGCACGACTTCGAGATGCTGTCCGCGCTGGGGCTCGTGCTGCTGCTGTTCTACCTGGGGCTGGAGTTCCAGCTGAAAGATCTCCGCCGGGGCGGCAGACGGCTGCTCACGGCGGGCGGGATCTATCTGCTGCTGAACGTGGGCGCGGGCCTCGGCTTCGGGTTCGCGCTCGACTGGGGTGCGCGGGAGGCGCTGGTGCTGGCCGGTGTGCTCGGCATCTCGTCCTCCGCCATCGTCACCAAGATCCTCATCGATCTGGGCCGGATCAGCCGCCCGGAGACGCGGCTCATCCTCGGCGTGATCGTGGTCGAGGATCTCTTCCTGGCGCTGTATCTCGCCGCGCTCCAGCCGGTCATCGGCGGCGCCGAGGGCGTCACGGAGACGATCCTCCAGGCGGCGAAGGCGTTCGCGTTCCTGCTGGTGCTGGCGGCCGCCGCCCGCTACGGCACCCGGCTCGTGGGGCGTCTGATCCGGGTCAGGGACAACGAACTGCTGGTGATCAGCTTCCTCGGCGCGGCCGTCCTGGTCGCCGGGGTCTCCGAGCTGCTGGGGGTCGCGGACGCCATCGGCGCGTTCATGGTGGGCCTGATCCTGGCCGGCACCTCGTCCGGGCCGCGCATCAGACAGCTGGTGCATCCGCTGCGCGACGCGTTCGGGGCGATCTTCTTCTTCGCCTTCGGGCTGACCCTGGACCCCGCCCGGCTCGCTTCCGTGGCCGGTCCGGTCGCCGCGGCGGCGGCCCTGACCATCGTCATGAACGTCATCGCCGGACTGCTCGTCGCCCGCTCCTACGGCTACGGCCCCGAACACGCCGCCGACATCGCGACGACCTTGGTCGCGCGCGGGGAGTTCGCACTGATCCTGGCCGCCATGGCGGTGGGCGCGGGCCTCGACGGACGGCTGCCGTCGTTCATCGCCGGATACGTCCTCGTACTGGCTGTGCTCGGACCGGTGATCGCGGCGCGGGCGCATCTGCTCGCGCGAGTGCTGGGCGCGCTCGGCTTCGTGGGGCGGCCCGCGGAGGCTGCCGAGCCGGTGGGGGTGGCGGAGGCGGAAGCGGCGGACACGCGCGCGTACAGCGAGACGCGGGCTTCGGCAGAGCAGTCGTCGGCAGAGGAGTCGTCGGCGGAGACCGTGGGAGCCGACGCCGAGCGTTAGGGCGTCAGGGAGTCGGGGCAGGGAGTCGGGTCAGGGTTCGATCAGGCCGACGCGGATGGCGTAGCGGGTGAGCTCCAGACGGTCCTTGAGGCCGAGTTTCTGGAGCAGGTTGGCGCGGTGGCGTTCGACGGTCTTGGGGCTGATGACGAGGATGTCGGCGATCTGCTGCGAGGTGTGGCCCTCGGCGACGAGCTTGAGGATCTCCTCCTCGCGGCCGGTGATCACGCGGGACGGCAGCGTGCGGCCGTCCCTCACCCGGTCGAGGTAGTCGCGGATCAGGGCGTTGACGGCACCGGGGTAGAGGAAGGGCTCGCCGCGCATGGTGGCGCGGCAGGCTTCGACGAGGTCCCGGTCGGCCACGGACTTGAGGACGTAGCCGGAGGCACCGGCGGCCAGGGCCTCGAAGAAGAACTGCTCGTTGTCGTACATCGTCAGGATGAGGATGCGGGTCTCCGGCTGGGTGCGGGACAGCTCGCGGGCGGCCTGGAGGCCGGTCAGCCGGGGCATGGCGATGTCGAGGACGGCCAGGTCGGGCCGGAGTGCGCGGGCCTGGGCCAGGGCTTCGGCGCCGTCGTCCGCCTCGGCGACGACAGTGAGGTCGGGTTCGCCCTCCAGGATGAGGCGGACGCCGCGCCGTACCAGTGCGTGGTCGTCGGCGAGCAGGATGCGGGTGGGGACCGGGTCGGTCATGGCAGCGGCTCCGGACGGGGGCGGTGGCTGCGGACGGGGACGGTGAGGTGGACTTCGGTGCCGTCGCCGTCGGGGCCCGGTCCTACGGCCAGGTCGGCGCCGATGAGCAGCGCGCGCTCCCGCATTCCCCTGAGACCCGCGCCCTCGGGTGCGCCGCCGGTGCCACGTCCGTCGTCGCGGACGCGCAGTTCGACCCCGGCGGGGGTGTGCCGGAGGGTGAGTTCGGCGTGGTGGGCGCGGGCGTGCCGGGCGACGTTGGTGAGTCCTTCCTGGGCGACGCGGTAGAGGACGAGTTCGCTCTCGTGGCCGAGCGGGGGCAGGTCGGCGCCGAGCTGGTGGCGGACGGTGAGGCCGGGTCCGGAGAACTCGGCGGCGAGGGCCTTGAGGGCGCTGGTCAGGCCGAGTTCGTCCAGGACGCCGGGGCGCAGTCGGCGGGCGATGCGGCGGACCTCGTCGAGTCCGGCCCGGGTGGTCTCCTGCACCTGCTGGAGCTCCTCGCGCAGTCCGGGCGCGGCCTGGCGGGCGGCGCGGTTGAGTTCGAGCAGGACGGCGGTGAGGGTCTGGCCGACCTCGTCGTGGAGTTCCTGGGCCACGCGGTGGCGTTCGGCCTCCTGGGCGGAGAGGGCGCGGGCGCTACTGGTGGCCCGCTCGTCCTCCAGGCGGTCGAGCATGGCGTTGAAGACGGTGATCAGCTCGGCGATCTCGCCGTGCCCGCCGACCGGCGGCCGCACGCCGGGCCGGAGCAGGTCGGCCGTGGTCATGGCGCGGGACAGGCGCTGCAGCGGGGCGAGGTTGATGCGCAGCAGTACGGCGTTGGCGACGAGCATGGCCGCGAGTCCGGCGGTGAGGATCGCGGCCTCGGTGAGCAGGACGGGGGTGGAGACGGTGACGGGGCCGAGCAGCAGGGCGGCGGCCGCGACGAGGACGGCGGCGTTGAGCAGGAAGATCCGCCAGAACAGGGGCATCGCGGGGCACCTCCTCCGGGGCTCGCGGTCGGGGGCGGTCCGGGTTTCTCGGGGTTCGGTCTCGGGGTTGCTGGGGGGGCGCGGTCGGCCGCTGGTGGGGGCCTCATCGTCCAGCGTGGGTGCGGTGCGGACGGGCCGCCATCCGTGACGGCCCCCATCCGGGGGCTCGGGCGCGTCCCCCGCGCCTGTCCCCCACACGAGTGGCCACCCGGCCCCGCGACCCCGAGGTGGTGAGGGGTGGACTCCGGGGCGAATGGGGGTCGTACCCGATGGTGGCGGAGGGCCGGTGGGGCGAATCCTGGTGGTGCGCGGAGATCCGCGTGCAGGACCGGTCGGCTAGCGCGAGGCGAGGAGGAGTCATGACCCCGTACGACGACGAGGTGCTGCTCGGCCGTGCCGCTCCCCGGTTCTCGGCCGGGGCGCGCGTCCCCCGTCCGCCCCACCGCGCCCGGTACTGGTGGGTGCTGGTCGCCGGAGGTGCGCTGCTGGCGGCGGGGATCGTGCTGGCGGAGGCGCTGCTGATCGCGGCAGGGCTGGTCCTCGGCGGCGTCGCGGGGCATCTGCTCGATCCGGCCCGCATACGCCCGCGCTCAGCCGGCCGGTCCCGGCTCGGTCTTGTTCAGTTCGGCGGTGAACTGCGCGCCGGTGAGCAGCGCCAGGTTGGACAGCCACAGCCAGATCAGGAAGACCACGGACCCGGCGAGAGAGCCGTAGAGACGGCTGTAGGTGCCGAGAGCGGAGGCATACAGGGCGAAGGCGCCCGAGGCGGTGAGCCAGAGGGCCGCCGCGAGGAAACCGCCGGGCAGCGAATGCCTGCGCCTGCGGGCGGGCGCAGGGCCGGTACGAAAGACGACCACGACGAGAACGACCGCCAGACACAGCAGCAGCGGCCAGCGCAGCAGGCGCCAGACCAGGGCGGCCGTCGCGCCGAGACCGAAGAAGGAGCCGACGGCCTCCGCGCCGGGACCGGTGAGCAACAGGACCAGCGGGCCCGCGACGAGCAGCCCGAGCAGGGCCAGCGCGGTCAGGACGATGCGGTGCGCGCGCCGCCAGGGCGAACGCCGGTCCTCCATGCGGTACATCCGGTGCAGGGCGCGCCGGAAGACGGCCAGATAGCTGGAGGCGGACCACAGGGCGCTGACGGTTCCCGTGACGAGCAGGGGCCAGACCGCCGAGTCGGCGCGCAGCATCCGGGCCAGCGTGTCGTGGAGTTCGCCGCCGGACTCGGCGGGGGCGTACGCCGCGACCTGGGCGATGAACCGCTCGGCCGTGCCGGGGCTGAACAACGCGGTGGCGATGACCGTCACGAGCATGGCGGGCAGCACGGTCAGGATCGCGTAGTAGGTCAGCGCGGCGGCGTGGTCGGACACGTCGTCCCGCCACATGGCCACCGGGGTGCGACGCAGCGCGGCTCCCCAGGTCGCGGCCCGGGAAGCGGAGGTGGTACCGGGGCGGGAGGCGTCGGGCGCCCGGTGTTCAACGGACATGCGGTACCCGGTGGGATCGGTGGCTGAGCCGGACTCGGCTGTGGACGGTACAGGGCGCGGTGGCGGATACGGCGCGCCCGATGAGCCTGGTCAGGCCGGGCAGCACGGCGGCGGGGGTGGTCCCCGGCCGGAGCCACAGATGCAGCCGGACCGTGAGCCCCCCGCGTGAGGAGATCACCCGGGTACGGCAGCGGGCGACACCCCGCAGGGCCGCCGCGTCATGGTTGAGGGCGTCCTCCAGGGCGCGGGTGCGGACGGTGCCGCCGGTGCCGGGCAGGGACAGCAGGGAACTGCCGCCGACGCTGAACTGACGAGCACACCAGAGCGCGCACAGCGCCGTCGCGGCGAACGACCCGGCCATGACACCGGGCGCCCACCAGCCCTGCGCCCGCAGTCCGTCGAGGCGGGCGCTGGTCAGGAACGCGTGAGGGGCGGCCGGTACGGGCAGCCGCCCGGCCACCGGAGCACCGTTACCGCTCAGCGCGAGCCAGGAACCACCGACCAGCAGAGCCATGCCGGTGACAGCGAGGGCGGTGCGGTTGAGGAGGGAGCGGAAGGTCTGCATCAGAGGTCGCCTCCCACGAGGGCGTGGGTGGGCGGGGTGGCGAGGGTGGCCGATGACGCGGGAGCCCGTGCGGGTGCTGGGGTGTCTGCGGGAGCCCGAGTCGGCGCGGGTGCCGGAGTCGGCGCGGGTGTCGGAGTCGGTGCAGGCACTGCGCCCCGTCCCCGCCGATGCCGTGCCGTGACCCGCAGCCGGAGTTGCCGACGCAGCCCGCAGTCGGTCAGGACCTGGTCGGCGGCCCGCGTGATCCGACGTTGGGCGGTGGTGCGGTCGCCCGAGGTCAGGTCGGCGCGTACGGTCGCGCGGCGGCGTCGGACGCGCGTCCTCGTCCCGGTGACGCCGTCGGTTCCGGTGGCGGCGTCACGGAGCAGGGCGGCGACGGCCGACCGGTCGATCGCGAGGTCGGTGCCCGGGGCGGGTGAGGCGGTGGTGAGGAGGTTGCGGCGGCCGGGAGTGACGGCGAGGAGGAGCAGGCAGGCGCCGAGGAGCGCGCAGGAGATGCCCGCGACGGTGACGAGCGGTTCGCCGGGGCCGTGGCCGTAGAGCCAGTGCAGGGTGCCGGTGCGCCAGGCGGCGGCCGGGCGGTGTCCGGTGTGGACGAGGATCAGGTCGGCGGCGAGGAGGCCGAAGGCCAGGGTGGCGAGGAGGGTGAGGATGCCCATGGGCAAGCGGCGCTGGGCCCACCAGCGGCGGGGCGGCCGGGAGCCGGGCGAGGATGCATCGGCAGGGGCCGGTGAGGGACCGGACGGCACCGGACCGGAGGCGGGGGCGGGGGCGGGGGTGAGCGTGGTGACGCCGATGCGCACCCGGGACACGTCGAGACCGGTCAGTTCGGTGGTGCGGGCGGTCACCTGGTCCTGGATACGGCGGACCAGCGGGGCGAGGGGCTCCGGGTAGGGCAGGGCGACGTCGAGCGCGATCTCGGTGCGGCGTCCGTGGACGGCGGCCGCGCTGTCGGTGACGCGTACGGTGCCGTCGGGGTGTGCCTCGGTGGCCGCCCGGCCGGCGATCCGGCGGACGGCCTGTTCCGAGACCGCGGCGGTGCCGCGGGGGTGGGGCTCGGTCATCGACGGCCCCGCTGGAAGGTGTCCCGCAGGTCCCGGGCGCGCCCGCCGCCGTCGACCCAGTGGCCCACCGCCCAGCCGAGGGCGCCGAGCGCGGCCACGAGCACGAACGCGCCGAAGCCGCCGAACCAGCCCGCGAACGCCAGCGCCAGGCCGGCGATCATTCCCATCAGCGCTCTGTCCATCTTCCGTCTCCTCTTCGTCCGGCCGGTCGTCGCCGTCCGGGCCGGTCGTTCCCACCCGCGACCGCTCGGTCCGCCGGGGCCGGTGCCGGGTCACGCCACACGCGGCGTGGTCTCCGGCTCGGGTTCGTCGTCGTCGGGGAGGTGCACGTCGTTGACGGCGATGTTCACCTCGACGACCTCCAGTCCGGTGATGCGTTCCACGGCGTGGATCACGTTCTCGCGGACGTCGCGCGCGACCTCGCCGATCGGTACGCCGTACTCCACGACCAGGTCGAGGTCGATGGCGGTCTGCTTCTCGCCGACCTCGACCTTGACGCCCCGGCCGACGTTCGAGCCGCCGCCGGGCACCCGGTCGCGGACGGCGCCGATGGTGCGGGACAGGCCGCCGCCCATGGCGTGCACGCCGGGTATCTCGCGTGCGGCCGTACCGGCGATCTTGACGACGACGACGTCCGCGATGGAGGTCTTGCCGCGCGTGGCGGCCGGTTCACCGATGCCGGTTTGGCCGGCGGTGAGGTCGGTGGCCGCCCGCTGCGACTCGCCGGGGCGGCCCGTCTCTGCGTTGGAGATGCTCATGACCAGGTCCTCTCGGTGGTCCGGTGTGTCCTCTGTTCCCTTGAACGTGTTCCCTCGGACCCGGCCGGACCACAGGTGTGAGGCAGATTCCCCGAATTCGTCCACTGATGCGTCCTCCTGCGGGGTGACGTGCGAAGAGCAGTCCGCCGGTGGTGCATCCGCGGCGCGTGCGGGGGCGAAGTAGGGGCATGAGGCGGAAATGGCCCGAGCCCGCCGGGAACGCACTCGTCACGGCGGCGGGTCCGGGCCCCGCCGTGCTCTGGGAGGACCGTTGTGAAGGAAGCCGTGTACATCGGCGGGAACCCGGCGGCCGAGCCCGATCTGGAGCGGCTGCTGCACGAGGTGGCGCTGGGCGACCAGGAGGCGTTCGCCGCGGTCTACGACACGGTCGCCGGGCCGGTGCTCGGGGTGGTCCGCGCGGTGCTGCGCGACCGGGCGCAGTCGGAGGAGGTCGCGCAGGACGTGCTGGTGGAGGTGTGGCGCACCGCCCCGCGCTACCGGCCCGAGCGGGGCACCGCCATCAACTGGATCCTCACCCTCGCCCACCGGCGCGCCGTCGACCGGGTGCGCTCGGTCGAGGCGGCGGCCGCCCGCGACACGAGGGCGGCGCTGCTGGACCGCACGCCCGAGTACGACGAGGTGACCGAGCAGGTGGAGACGCGGCTGGAACAGGAGCAGGTGCGGCGGTGTCTGCGTACGCTGACGGAGCTTCAGCGGCAGTCGCTGACGCTCGCCTACTACCGGGGGCTGACGTACCGCCAGGTGGCGGAGGCGCTCGCGCTGCCGCTCGGCACGGTGAAGACGCGCCTGCGCGACGGGCTGATCCGGATGCGCGACTGTCTCGGGGTGTCCGCGTGAGCACGGCCGATCCGCACACCCTGACCGGTGCCTACGCGCTGGACGCCCTGGACGACGACGAGCGCACCGGTGTCGAACGGCATCTGGCCCACTGCGCGTCCTGCGCGCTGGAGGTCGCGGAGTTCGAGGCGACGGCGGCGCGGCTGGGGCTCGCCGCGACGGTTCCGGTGCGGCCCGCGCTGCGCGCGGAGGTACTGCGCCGGATCGCCTCGGTGCGTCAGGTGACGCCCGGCACCGCTCCGGCCG